>JAHJSN010000002.1 GCA_018830445.1 Alphaproteobacteria bacterium
CCATATGTCAGAGTCGGAACACTAGTGGCCTGTCTCGCCTAAATCGGCGTGCTGGCCGCAACCGCTGACGATTTAGGCGAGACATGAAGGCCACTAGCGAAAACAATGGCTTAGTGTGGCGTTCAGCGCGCCTCAATTGATAACTCCTGTGCGGCACCAACAGGTCAATTAAGGCGCGACGCCACACTAGGTGGGTAGTCGCGATCCTACCCGTTGGCTGCAAAGCCCCGTTTTTTTGGTCAAAGCCGCCGCGAAAGTGCGTAGTTTCACCGCGTTGTCTTGTCCGGTCGGATTAGACGATGGTAGGAACGAACTTTAGTACATGCGCCTGACCGCAAAGCCTTGCGCGGCAGGCGCTTAGTTCAATGCCCGGCAATCCCGCCGGTCGATTCCGCAACAATCGCGTCAAAACGAGGAAATCCCGATGTCGACAGCTCCGGACGCATCCAGCGCCGCAACCAACGCCTTTTTCTCCAAAACGCTGGCCGAAAGCGATCCGGAAGTGTCCTCGGCAATTGCCAAGGAATTCGATCGTCAGCAGTACGAAATCGAATTGATCGCGTCCGAGAACATCGTCTCGCGCGCCGTGCTTGAGGCTGCCGGCTCCGTTCTCACCAACAAGTACGCCGAAGGCTATCCCGGCCGCCGCTATTACGGTGGCTGCCAGTACGTCGACATCGCCGAAAATCTTGCGATCGACCGCGCCAAGCAGATGTTCGGCTGTGAATTCGCCAACGTGCAGCCGAACTCGGGCAGTCAGGCCAACCAGGGTGTCTTCAACGCGCTACTGAAGCCGGGCGACGCGATCCTCGGCCTTTCGCTCGCAGCCGGCGGACACCTGACCCACGGTGCGCCTGTCAACCAGTCCGGCAAGTGGTTCCAGCCATTCCATTACGGCGTCGACCGCGAGACCCACCTGATCGACATGGACGAGGTTCGCCGGCTCGCCAAGGAAAACAACATCAAGCTCATCATCGCTGGCGGTTCGGCATATCCGCGCAAGATCGATTTCGCCGCATTCCGTCAGATCGCCGATGAAGTCGGCGCCTACTTCCTCGTCGACATGGCCCACTTCGCCGGCCTCGTCGCCGCCGGCCTCTACCCCTCGCCCTTCCCGCATGCCCATGTCGTCACCACGACGACTCACAAGACGCTGCGCGGTCCGCGCGGCGGCATGATCCTGACCAACGACGGCGACCTCGCCAAGAAGTTCAATTCGGCGATCTTCCCCGGCATCCAGGGCGGCCCGCTGATGCACGTCATTGCCGCCAAGGCGGTCGCCTTCGGCGAAGCGCTCAAGCCCGACTTCAAGGTCTACATCAAGAACGTGATGGATAATGCCAAGGCGATGGGCGAAGTGCTTGTCAGCAACGGCTTCAACCTCGTCTCCGGCGGCACCGATTCCCACCTCATCCTGGTCGATCTCCGGCCGAAGAAGATCACCGGCAACATCGCCGAGAAGGCGCTGGAGCGCGCCCACATCACCTGCAACAAGAACGGCATTCCCTTCGACCCGGAAAAGCCGATGGTGACCTCCGGCATCCGTCTGGGGGCGCCGGCTGGCACCACGCGTGGTTTCGGCGTTGCCGAATTCCAGGAGATCGGCCGTCTGATTTCCGAGGTACTCGACGGCGTTGCCGCCAACGGTGCCGATGGCAATGCCGCCGTCGAAGCCGCCGTCAAGGAAAAGGCGATCGCTCTGTGCAAGCGCTTCCCGATCTATTCGTGATCGGATTGGACCAAGGCGGACTTCGTCGGCGTGGCGCCATCTGGCGATAAATCCACGGCACGTTGGTCTGCCCCCTTTGCCAACGCATTAAGCACCGCTTATATCGTGGCCCCGCCTCCGTCGGTCGAATCCGGTGATAGGCGGGGCCGCTATTGTTTGCGAAACCGGAGGCCCGGCATGCGTTGCCCGTACTGTGGCTGCGAAGATACCCAGGTTAAGGACAGCCGGCCGACCGAGGAAAACTCGGCGATCCGCCGTCGGCGCGTGTGCCCGGATTGCGCCGGCCGCTTCACCACGTTCGAGCGCGTGCAGTTGCGCGAACTGATGGTGCTGAAGCGTTCCGGCCGCAAGGTTCCTTTCGCTCGCGACAAGCTGATGAATTCAGTCAACGTCGCGCTGCGAAAGCGCCCGATCGACAGCGAACGCGTCGAGCGTATGGTGTCGGGTATCGTCCGCCAGCTCGAAGCCTCCGGCGAAAGCGAGATCGCTTCCTCCGTCATCGGCGAACTCGTCATCGATGCCCTGCGCGGTCTCGATCCGGTCGCCTACGTCCGCTTTGCGTCCGTCTACCGGGACTTCCGCGAAGCCGCCGATTTCGAAAGCGTGCTGGGTGAAATCGCCCGCGATGCGGTTCCCGACGGCGATATCTCTTTGAACGGTGGCGACGCGCGCAAAAACGCTCCCGCAAGTCCGGACGTCAGGGCAGCACAGGCCAGGCGCCCTGGTGCCAAGGCAACCGGCGAGACGCATTGAACCTTGCCTACCGCCAACCATACCGCCCGGCTCGTATCGCCCTTCGACAGGCACATGATGCAGCTGGCATTGC
Source organism: Alphaproteobacteria bacterium (assembly GCA_018830445.1). GTDB lineage: Bacteria > Pseudomonadota > Alphaproteobacteria > Rhizobiales > Hyphomicrobiaceae > Filomicrobium. The sequence continues at coordinate 2,556 of JAHJSN010000002.1, forward strand.
GCGCCGCCCGGCTCGGCCTCGGTACCGCCGCGCCCAATCCGTCTGTTGGCGCCGTCATCGCCGATGAAGCGACCGGTGAAGTGATCTCGGTCGGAACCACGGCGCCGGGCGGCCGCCCGCACGCCGAACCGCAGGCGACCGCCGCCGCTGGCGCAAGCGCGCGCGGCAAGACGATGTATGTGACCCTTGAACCCTGCTCGCATGTCGGACACACGCCGCCGTGCGTCGAGGCCGTTCTGGCCGCTGGGGTTTCCCGGGTCGTCGTCGCCCAGGAAGATCCCGACCCCCGCGTCGCCGGTCGCGGCCTCGACCGCCTGCGCCAGGAAGGTGTCGCGGTCACGCGCGGGGTACTTGGTGATGAGGCCCGCTGGCTGACGCGCGGCCATATCGTTCGCGTCACCGAGCGCCGCCCCATGATCCAGCTGAAGCTTGCCGTCGGCCCCGATGGAACGGTGCCGCGAGGCGGATCCGGCACACCGTTGTTCGTCACCGGAGAAATCGCTCGCGCCCACGGCCATATGCTCCGCGCCCGTGCCGACGCTATCCTTGTCGGAGCCGGAACCGTCCGTGACGACGACCCGGATTTGACCTGCCGCCTGCCAGGTCTTGCCGGTCGCTCGCCGGTCCGCGTTGTGCTGGCCGGCAATGGGCTGCCGGCTCCGTCTTGCAGACTGGCGCGGACTTGCCGGCAGGTCCCCGTCTGGATCATGGCGCCGGCCCGCACGATCGCTGCGGAGGGCGATGCGGCGCAGGCACTGCGTGATGCCGGATGCAGGCTGTTCGAAGTCAGCGAGGTCGGTGGCCGCCCTTGGCTCCCCTCGCTCTGCGAGGCACTCGTCGGCGAAGGTATTACGAGGCTGCTGGTCGAAGGCGGGCCATCGCTCTGGAAAAGTTTTGCACAAGCCGGCCTCGTCGATGAAGTCCGGCTGTTCCAGTCGCGTCCCGATGCCGCGAGCACGACCGGGCAGAGCTCCGATAGTGGGGATTTCCTCGGTAGCCTGCTGCCCGGATTGGATCTGACCGCAGTTGACCGCCGCCGCCTTGGACCCGATGACATGACGACGCTCCGTCATCAGCCGCCGCGAACCTAAGGAATCAGGAGACTTCGATGTTTACAGGTATCATCACCGATGTCGGAACGGTTGCCTCCCGCGATGGGGAACATTTCGCGATTGAATGCTCCGACCCCGCATCGTCGATCGGCATCGGCGCCTCGATCTGCTGCGACGGCGTCTGCCTCACCGTGACGAGGGTTGAACAAAAAGGCCAAGGCTCAATCTTCAGCGTCGACGTCTCCAATGAAACCCGCTCCAGGACCTCGCTGAAGAATTGGCAGCCAGGCCGCCGTGTCAATCTCGAACGTTCGCTCAAGGTCGGCGACGAAATGGGAGGTCACGTCGTCTCGGGCCACGTTGACGGTCTGGCGAAAATCGTCGACATCCGCCAGGATGGAGATAGCGTGCGCTTCTCGTTTGAGGCTCCCGAGCACCTGTCGCACTTTATCGCGCCCAAGGGCTCCGTGGCGCTTGACGGCACTTCTCTGACCGTCAATGAGGTGAGTGCCGACCGCTTTGGAGTAAATCTGATCCCGCATTCCTTGCAGGCGACGACGTGGGGTGAGAAAAGGGTCGGTGACGAGATCAATCTCGAAGTTGATTTATTCGCGCGCTATGTGGCGCGCCTTATGGAGTTCCGCCAGTGAACGACGTTTCCGCCGCCGAGGTGCGTTCCGCGCCGCTCGCCACCACGGCCGAGCTGGTCGCCGAAGTGCGCAATGGCCGCATGGTCGTTCTCGTCGACGCAGAAGACCGTGAGAACGAAGGCGATCTCATCATTCCCGCCCAGATGGCCACCCCCGATGCGGTCAACTTCATGGCCCGCTTCGGTCGCGGGCTGATCTGTCTGGCGATCACCAGCGAGCGCGCCCGCGTGCTGGGACTGAGTGAAATGGTCCGCTCGAACGAGTCGCGCAACCGCACCGCGTTCACCCAGTCGATCGAAGCCCGCGAGGGGATCTCGACAGGCATCTCCGCCCACGACCGGGCGCTCACCATCGCCACCGCGATCGATCCGACCAAGGCGGCCGAAGCAATTGTTTCCCCCGGCCACGTCTTCCCGCTCATCGCCCGCGACGGTGGCGTTCTCATCCGCGCCGGCCACACCGAGGCGTCCGTCGACCTTGCCCGTCTTGCGGGCCTCAATCCCGCTTCCGTCATCTGCGAGATCATGAACGATGACGGCACCATGGCGCGCCTGCCCGACCTCAAGGTATTCGCCCAGAAGCACGGCCTGAAGATCGGCACCATCGAGGACATGATTGCTTATCGCCTGCGCCATGACCGTATCGTCCGGCAGGTCTCCGACAACACCGTCACGAGTACCCACGGCGGCGACTTCCGCATGCACGTCTATGAGACCAGCGTCGAACCGGCCGAACACATTGCACTGGTCAAGGGCGATCTTTCCGCGCCCGGTCCCGTGATGGTCCGCGTTCATGCCGTCAACCCGCTTCTCGACCTCGCCGGCGTCGGCCTCGGGACGCAGTCGCATACCGTCGAGCAGGCCATGCGCATGATCAGCGACGAAGGCCGTGGCGTCCTCGTCCTCATTCGCGATGTGCGTCCGCGCGCGGTTTCCGGCTGGGTGGCGGGCCGCAGCGCCGGCAAGGACGGACTGAGCGACGACGAGCGCAAAAATCGCCAGGTCGAGATCGGCGTTGGCTCGCAGATACTTGCCGATCTTGGCATCCACGACATGATCCTACTGACCAACACCCCCACGCAGAACTATGTCGGGCTCGAAGCCTTCGGCCTGCGCATCGTCGAAACGCGCAGGATTGCATGAGGCCTGATGGATGACCGAAAGATCTCCGAGCGAAATAAAGGCGGCGTCCGCCAATGGTGATAGCCCGCAAGGCGCTCATGTGCTGATCGTCACCTCGCCCTACTATGCCGACGTCGCAGAACGTTTGATGGCCGGAGCCGAAGCCGAGCTATCCGCGCGCGGCGCGACATTCGAGGTCGTCAGCGTCGAAGGTGCGCTCGAGATACCCCAGGCGTTGGGCGCTGCCGTCGATGCCGGTGTCATCCCGCGGCGTAGCGATCGCGGTAGCGGGCGTTTTGATGGCGTCATCGCGCTGGGCTGCGTCATTCGCGGCGAAACGTCCCACTACGATGTCGTTGTCGGACAGGCCAACCACTGGCTCATGCAGATCGCCGTCGATAACGGCATCCCCGCCGGTAATGCCATCTTGACGGTCGACACGAAAGAGCAGGCGATGCAACGGGCAAGCGGTGGACGCAACGGCAAGGGTGGCGATGCCGCACGTGCCTGCCTTGGCCTGATCGGCCTCCGGCAGGGTTTGGGAGCGCACAATCGATGACCTCGAACACGCAACCGCCGCCGCCGAAATCGAAGCCGAAAGCTAAAGGCAGGTCCACCGCCCAGCTGGCGCGCAGTGCTGCCCGTGTCGGCGCGGTGCAGGCCCTCTACCAGATGGATGTCGGCGGCTCCGACGTCACCGACGTGATCACAGAGTTCACCACTCTGCGCTTCCCGAACTCCGAAGCCGGCGAGACGATTGCTGGCGCCGACCCTGCGTTTTTTGCCGAACTGCTTCGGGGCGTTGTGCGGCGGCAGCGCGATCTCGATCCTATGATCGATCAGCAGCTTGCGATCGGTTGGAGACTGGTGCGCATCGATTCGATCCTGCGGGCGATCCTGCGGTCGGGTGCGTTTGAACTTGTCGAGCGGCTCGACGTTCCAGCGCGCGTCGTCATCAACGAATACATCGACGTCGCCCATGCCTTCTTCAACGAGGATGAGCCCAAGGTTGTCAACGGTGTCCTCGACCGCCTGGCACACCGCCTGCGACCGGCGGAATTCGAAGGCAAAGGCGGTACGCAGGAGAACAAAGCCTGAGCCGGCCTCGCCGTCTTGTGAAGCCTCGCTGCTGCCAACGTCCCAGGACATCGCAATGGCTGAATCCGAACATGCCATGATCGCCCGGCTCCTTTCGCCTCTCTCGCAGGGGCTGCCAGGCGCATTCGCTTTGAGCGACGACGCGGCTGCGCTGGCCCCCCCAGAGGGATGCGAATTCGTCATAACGATGGATACGCTGGTCGAGGGCGTCCACTTCCTGTTCGATGGTTCTGCGGCGGCCGCCGGCAGGGCTGCGGCCAAGGCTCTTGCCGTCAACGTATCCGATCTGTCCGCAAAGGGAGCCGAACCTTACGCCTATCTCCTTTCGCTGGCTCTGCCCGACGGTCATGCGGTCTGGCTCGATGGCTTTGTCACGGGGTTGCAGGCCGCTCAGGATGACTTCGCCTTGAAGCTCGCAGGTGGCGATACCGTGCGCACGCCCGGCCCCTTCACTGTCACGATCACCGCCATCGGCGCTGTACCAACAGGTGGCATGCTCCGGCGGTCCGGGGCCAGGCCCGGTGACATACTGATGGTCTCGGGCTGCATTGGTGATGCGCATCTTGGCCTCGTTCTCGATCGCAGCGAACGGCGAGCCACCGGCTGGCGCGTTGCTATCGGTGACGACGGCGTGACAGGCCTGCTCGCGCGCAACCGGACACCGACGCCAAGACGCCAATTGATCCCCGCGCTCAGGGCCTACGCTACGGCCACACTCGACGTTTCCGATGGACTTGCCATCGATGCCTCGCGCATGGCTGCGGCAAGCGGTGTCGGCGTCGAGATCGACTTAGCATCCCTTCCCCTGTCGAGGGCCTGCGCCGCCTTGGTTGCGATCGGCGAGGTCCGGATCGAAGAACTTGTTACCGGCGGTGACGACTACGAGATCCTGGCCGCAGTTGCGCCTGCCGACGAGGCGGCTTTTGTCGCGGCCGCCGGGCACGCTGGCCTCCTGTTGACGTCAATTGGCGGCATCGCGGCGGAAACGGGTCTGCGGATCACCGGCGCCAACGGACAGCCGATGCAACTCGATAGTCTCGGCTGGGACCATTTCGCTTGAATTTGCGCCCGCCGATGCCGGCCCAGGGCCCCATCAACCCGCGAAAAAGCAAGAACCCTGGCAAATGCCACCCACGCGAATGTGAGCACCGAGGTGCGGCCAAGGTGTTGAAAGGCCGTCTTTGTTTGGCCACATGGCTTGTGGTTAAGGTAATGCGAGACGAGTCGTAATTGGCGCAATTGAGCCTGCTCGGCAAACATGCGAAAGGTTTGCGGCGTCGAATACGCGTATGACGGGAACTCGTAGGCCGATTTTTCGTTTCCGCATCAGTGAAGCGGCCGGTGGGCAGGCACTGGCATCAAAACGTATTCACTAGAGTTCTGGATGAGAGGATCAATTCCGCGCGAAGGTCTTCAATCGACAGCGAATCCAGAACACAAACAAAAGACTAGGCTGGAGTTCCGGGCTGCCGCCTGGGAACCAGGCGTCAGAGTCGGAACACTGGGTAGGGGCAATGAAGAGCGAGCACACCCGTAAGGTCTCTTTGGAGACACGGCGGAGCATATTGCGCAAGTCTCTGGGGCTGGCGGCCGCGGCGGGAGCGCTGCCGTTCGCACGGCCGGCACTCGCCCAGGACGAGTGGTGGCAGTCGATCATCGGCCGTAGCATGGAGCAGTCTCCGGCGCGTGCCCCGAGTGCACGCAAGACATACGAAATGGGAGATCTGAGGACCGGCGTGACGCCATGGCTGAGCGACGTGACGCTTGCCGCCACCCGCGATGCCGTTGATCGCTATCGCGCCATCGTCAACAAGGGCGGTTGGCCGATTGTGCCAGGGCCGAAGTCGATCCGCCCCGGCGACTACGATGACCGGGTGCCGATTCTCCGCAGACGCCTCCGCGCCACCGGCGATCTCTCACCAACCGGCAGTTCTTTTGAGAACTACGAGTTCGACGCCGAATGCGAGCAGGCTGTTGCCCGTTTCCAGGGCCGTCATGGATTGCGCATTACGCGCCGCGTCGATCGCGCCACATTTGCGGCCCTGAACATCACTGCCGAGATGCGTCTTCAGCAGCTCGAACTCAACCTGCTGCGTATCCAGCAGTTGATGAACGAGCGCGTCGAAAGCCGCTATGTCCTCGTCAACGCACCTGCCTTCCAGTTGGAGGCGGTTGAGAATTTCGAAGTCCAGCAGCGCCACCGCGTCATCGCCGGTCGTCCCGAGCGCCAGACTCCTGAAATTCGCGCCACCATCCTGGGCCTCAACTTCTTCCCCTATTGGAAGGTCCCGATCAGCATCGCGAAGGGTGATCTCGTGCCTCATATGCTGAAGGACCCCGGCTACCTCGAACGCGAGCATATCCGCGCCTATCGCGGCAGCTATGATGGCGAGGAGGTCCCGATTTCCTCGATCGACTGGTACAACGTCGACCACGACCAGATCCGTTTTAAGCAGGATCCAGGCGATTGGAACGCGCTCGGTCTGGTGCGGATCGATATGCCGAATTCCGAAACCGTCTACATGCACGACACGCCCATGAAGCAGCTCTTCGCCCAGGCAAATCGCGCTTATTCGGCTGGGTGCGTGCGCGTCGATGGCGTGCTCAATTTCACCGACTGGATCGCGAAATACGAACTGGGTTGGGAAGGCCCGGGCCGTTCCGAGGCCGTCATCGCCGCCGGTCAACCGCTCGATCTGACTTTGACGCGCCCCATCCCGGTAATCTTCGCCTATATCACAGCCTGGGGCGAAACCAATGGCACGGTCGAGTTTCGCCGTGACATCTATGACCGGGACGGATCGCGTGCGTTTGCCGGCGACCTCGACGATGACGAAATGAAGCCGCAGGTAGGCGCCAACGCATTGAGCCCGTGATGTCAGGCGTCGCCACAACGCCCATGGCGATTGCACTTGCAGAGGCTGAAGCCGCCGCTGTCCGTGGCGAGGTTCCCGTTGGCGCGGTGATCGTTGATCGGACCGGGAACATCGTCGCCCGCGCTGGCAATCGGACACGCGAACTGCGGGATCCGACTGCACATGCCGAAATACTCGTGCTCCGGTCCGCCTGTGCGCACTTCGTTTCCGAACGCATCGGCGAATGCGATCTATACGTCACCCTCGAACCGTGTCCGATGTGTGCGACGGCGATTTCATTCGCGCGAATCCGCCGGCTTTATTACGCCGCAGCTGATCCCAAAGGCGGCGGCGTTGAACATGGCCCCCGCATTTTTGCTCAACCCACATGCCATCACGCGCCGGAGATTTATCCCGGGATTGATGAGGCGCGCGCGGCAGGACTCTTGCGCGAATTCTTCGCCACCCGCCGGATCTGACGGCACAGGCAAGGATGGCGGAAGTGCGCGCCGTCAGCCTGCAAACGCCTTATGCCGTCGGCGTGCCCGCCTGCCTCGAGGCGGCGACCTGTGCTGCAATTGCCGATGCGTCGTTGACGTCGGCTTCGCTCAGCGTTTCGTCATCGACGTGAGCCGCGTTCCCGTGCGGCGTGTATTCCGGCCCGAGCACATCGATGATTCCTGGAGCCGAGTGCTCATCACGCATCTTCCAGCCGTCCACGACAAGCGCCTGCTCGGCATATTTCGCATCGCTTTCCATCAGGTACTCGTGCAGGTCCTTCAGGCGGTAATGCGGCACGGATGCATTGATATGATGCGGCAGGTGATAATCCATCCCGAACGGAAACACGGCATAGGACAGGATCGGATTGACGATGAAGATGCGCGAGTTGGTGTACCGGCCCCGGTCGGCGTTGCCGTGCTGGATCCATTCGCGCAGCACCATGAACAAGGGGAACGTCGTAAACATGGGCAGGATCCACAACAATCCGAAATAGCCCCATGTCGGTACGGTCGTGAAGAACTCGACGACCGTCAGCGTGCCGTAGAGCAGGGCCATGTAGCTAATGCGGTTGATAGTTGTCATGCGGTGCGAGATCACCGGATTGATGCGGCTTTGTGCGTAAGCGTCGTCGGGGATCGCGAGATAGTAGGCGACAAGTGCCAACCAGCTCACGATCAGCACCGCCATGGCGATTGAAGATACGATCCAGCGTTCGGCAACGCCCAGCGCCCCGATCGACAACAGCCCGACGTGCACGGCCGGAATGGCGACCATGAACAACACGCCGAGTCGTACCGCGAAGGGCCAGCCGCGCTTCTCGGGGTTGGCATAAGGGTTTGTATCGACGCCGAGTGCAGAGTATTTGGCCCGCGCCACGATGTAGCTCACCAGACGTACCGGATTGAGCTGTCTCAGGATCGCCATCAGAAAATCGATGTGTGCAATCGGGAAGTCGAGCCAGTGACCCGATTCATGGGCCTGGTCGAAGTTCGGATCGCGCGTGGGGTCGTTGACGAACTGATGATGCGAGAGGTGGTGCAGCCGGAATGCATAAGTCGACGTATAGATCGGGAACGCCGCCAGCCAGTCGGACGCAAGCTCGTTCAGCTTGCGGTTCTGAAACAGGATGTAGTGGGTGCCCTCATGAATGATGCCGCCGAACTGATGCTGCGAGGCGCCGATCACCAGCAAGGCGATCAACGTCATTGGCGCATTCCACCACCAGCCAAGCGCCGCTTCCGCCACCGCCCAATAGCTCCAGATCGTCGCCGCTATGGTAGCTGCGACGATCAGGTAGACGATCCCGATATAGGTAAAGTTGGTCCAGTTATCGCGAGCCTTGAGAGAGCGGATATTCTGCTGCCCACCCTGGCCTTCCATGTATCTGATGCTATCGGTGCTCATGGTACGCGCCTTCAGTCTCGTTTGCCCATCTTGCTGCGGCCTTTGACCGAATCTGCCGCCGGGTATCGCGGTGGCCGGGAAAGTGGCCATAGTTCTTCTGTTATGCATTAAAGAAAATGTGTTTGTCGTTAAAGGCATAACCCATTCACATCATAGTCAGTGCCAACTTACTTTTGCTCCGTTGCCTGATTTTCCAATGACCTCAGCCGACCACTGATAGAAACCGACCCACATCGCGACGTCGGGTCGCAGCATCCTCAACCATCAGTCATGCATGCTGAATATCACCGCAGCCCGGCACGGCCTGCACCCGGGCGGCACTACACAAAGGCGAATATCTGCTAATACCGTCGCCGCAGCGGTCACCTGGGGAACATGGAGTGCGTCAGTGTTCCGGTTCTGACATTTGCCCCCTGTGCGACGCGGTTCCGAGCAGATATCTGAACCGTAAGGAACACTGGCAACTCTATGATTCTAGTGTTCTGGCTCAAACATTTGATTCCCGGGTGGAGGTCGTCAAATGTTTGTGAATCCAGAACACAATCAAAGGGTTGCCTAGTGTTCCGGGCTGACATTCAGGTTCCCGGCAGGGAACCATATGTCAGAGTCGGAACACTAGTGTTCTGGATCAAACATTTGATTCCCGGGTGGAGGTCGTCAAATGTTTGTGAATCCAGAACACAATCAAAAGGTTGCCTAGTGTTCCGGGCTGACATTCAGGTTCCCGGCAGGGAACCATATGTCAGAGTCGGA
>JAHJSN010000043.1 GCA_018830445.1 Alphaproteobacteria bacterium
CCTTCTTCGCAAATCTCGGTCTGCCGTCATTGATGATGGAGTACCGTCGCCTCAATCGCGTATCATGAACCGCCGTATGCGGAACCGCACGTACGGTGGTGTGGGAGGACGGCGGGAGCAATCCCGCCTCCTACCCGATCTTGGTAACACCTGAGTTCACGCGTGTGTGATCGCGGGTGATCGGAGGAAATCGGTGCCCGATCGTCATAGTCACTGCAAGCAAGCGAAGCCTGGCCCGATCACCCGGCTATAGGCCCCGGAGGCAGTGTTGCGCGAGGCGCACAAGCGAGAGCGGTTCGAGGAGTTGGCGCGTCCGCAGCTTGGCGCGCTGTTCCGTACCGCCCTTCGATTGGTCGGACAGCGAGCGGTTGCCGAGGAGATCGTGCAAGACGCCTGTCTCAGAGCCTTCGCGAGTTTTAATCCGGCCGAGGAGCCAACGGCCTTCCGGCCATGGCTGTTTCGGATCGCCGTCAATCTCGCGCTCGATCATCTCCGGAGGATGCGACGTGAAGCCTCGCGGACGGAGTTTGACGCCGCGACCGGGAGCGCTGTCGCTGATGCCACGCTCACCGGTCATCCGCATGTGCAGGCCGAAGGGCAGGATATCGGGCGGGCGCTTGCTGCGGCCCTGGCGGGCCTTTCGCCGGACCTCCGCGCGGTCACCGTACTCGTGCTGGTGGAAGAGATGTCTTACGCCGAAGCGGCGGTCGCGCTTTCGATTACGGTCGATCTGGTGCGTTCGCGCCTTTCGCGGGCTCGTGATGAGCTGCGCAGGCGGCTTGCTGCGCACGGAGCGGATTTGGTGTCAGAGGCGATGGCCGCGCCGATGCCGGCAACAAGGCGAGGGGCGTCATGACTATCGGTCTCCCGAGGCAGGATCCTGCGTGCACGGTGTGGCAACAGCGCCTGGAAGGTTATGTTGACGCAGAGCTCGAGCCCCACGATGCGGTTGCAGTTCGAGAGCATTTGAGAAACTGCCCGTCATGCCTCGCCGAGGTCAAAACACTCACTGATATGAGCCAAGCGATGCGAGCACTTAGCGTCGAGGGTGCGCCCTTGGGGCTTTGGGACAGGATCGAGGCACGCCTTGTCGGGCCTCGGCCGGCCGGAGAAGCGGCACAACGTAGGCCGAGTGACGGATGGCTAACGCGCCGCGCTGCTCTAGGGTTGGCTGCCGGTGTCGCAACGGCATTGGCGGGTGGCTCCTACGCCTTGCTATCCGGCCGTCCCTCGGTTGTCGACGCGTCGGTCGATGACTTCATTACTTATCGCGCGCGTGGCTGGACCGTCGATTACGCGACGCGTGATGCCCGTTCGCTTGCGGCTTGGGCGCAGGCTCGGGTCGGGTTTGCCGTGCCTGAGATCAAAAAGCGATTCGGCGCTTTTGAAGTCGGAGGGGTGCGGTTGTGTTGGCTGCTCAATCGCCGTCTGGTGGGGCTGACTTACGCCAACGGAGAAGATCGCGCAGTTGTCTACTTGATGGAGGCACAGGGTCTGGCTCTGCCTGCTGCAGATCGCACGCTTCCGGACGGTGCCCGTGCTTCGGTGCATCACAAAAACGGCCATGGCGTCGCCGTGTGGACGGACAGCGATCTGGTCTTCGTGTTGGTCGCTGCTGAGAAGGATTTTTCGCGGGCGCTGGAGCGAACCGGACAGCGCGCCGGCAATCGGCAAAGCAATAGCGATATGTCGTAACGCGGAAGGCACCACTACTTCCACTCGAACTCCCTGGCCACGTTTCCTGCAGCAACAGAAGGATGCCTACGCATGCTTTCACTCGCCGACGCACGAACACAAACTGTACAGGCCCAGATCGCTCTCGCCTTGCGCGTCGGCCTTGGCCTAGTCTTCATATCTGGCGGTATTGCGAAACTCGAGCGGCTGCTGACGCCCGAAAAGGCCAAGGGCATCGTCGACCAGTACGTAGGCCCGCTCGGCTACATCAACCAGACCTTCCTCGACTGGCTGTTTGCGAGCCCGCTTGGTGCCGTGCTCACCCCTTGGAACTTCCTTACTGCGTTGTCGGCGTTCGAGTTGCTGGCTGGCGTCATGCTCGTTACGGGCTTGATGGTACGACCGATGGCGGTGATCTGGGCACTTCTGCTCTGGAGCTTTGTCGTGTCCCTTCCGGTCGTTACGACACCGGGCGTCAAGCTGACGGCTAAGACCTACATGTCGCCTGCCGAGTTCGTGCAAATCCGCGACATCGCACTATCAGGCTTCTTTTTCGTCCTCTACAATCTTGGTCCCGGCGCCAAGAGCCTCGACCACGCGCGGTATGGACTGCCCGAGACGCTCGGGCGCGACTGGGAGCCGCTCGGTCTGTTGCTCCGCCTCTCGCTCGGTGTTGCCTTCCTCATCGGCGGCCTGTTCGCCGGTTACGATAATGTTGCCACCTGGGGCATGCCCGGCCTGTTGCTCGCGACTATCGGTGCAGGCCTGATCGCGGGCGTGCAGGTGCGCTGGTTCGCGCTTGCCGCTTGCGCCGTCATGGTCTGGTTCATGCTGGTCAAGATAACGGGCGCTGCCGGTCCTATTGCCTGGTTCAATTCTGTGAAACGCGAGTTCGCCATTCTTGCCGCAGCAGGTGCAATTGTCTGGGCCGGTGGCGGGCGCATGTTCACCCTCGACAAGGCGCTCGATGCGCTCGCCGGGTGGTGGGCGACCTACAGCGGCGGCGCACAACGCCATAGTATCGCGCGCCGCTCTCCCGCCGAATAGGCACGCGCAATGGCAGGCGGCCTCCCCTAGCCCGCCTGCCACTTCTCTATCGGCTAGGAAGGCTCTCCAACATGACATTCGAATTCTCGCGCCGCCGCGTTCTTGCTGCGCTCCTGGTAGTCGGGGCATCGACCCACGCGTCTGCTACAGGCGCCACTGCCGGGGACGGGGACGGCGCCAGAGACCGGCGTATGTCGCGTGTCGACCCGACCTTCGGTGTCGGCGAGATCCACGTCAGCCTTGCAGACCGGCGGCTCTACTATGTGCGCAGCCGCAGTGAAGCGATCTCCTACCCCATCGCCACCCCACGCGACCAGGATATGTGGACGGGTAGCGAAGTCGTAACCCGCAAGATGGTCAATCCGCCTTGGCGGCCGACGCCGACGATGATGCGTGAGAATCCACGCCTGCCGACATACGTGCCAGGCGGACATCAGTACAATCCGATGGGCGCGCGCGCGCTTTATCTCGGAAATACGTACTATCGTATCCACGGCACAGATGCACCCTGGCTCATCGGCGAGAACATCTCGAAAGGCTGCATACGGATGCACGACGAGCACGTCATCGAGCTGTTCGACGGGACAAGGATCGGGGCGAGGGTGGTGGTGGTCAAGGGGAGCCTCGCGGGAAACGCTGGAGGCTCCACTGCAGCCGCAAAGCATGAAATGAACGGCCCATGAGCCTCTCAGGGGGGAAACCGAAAGATGCGGACGATGCTGGTGCGCGTCTTACTGGCTGCGGCTTTGCTACTCCTTCTTGTCATCGCCATGTCGTGGTCCGTCGGGGTCTCGGTGGCGGAGCCAGCGAGCCGGGGCGGACCTCAAAACCGCCTCGCCTCGGAAGCCTCGCCCTATCTGCGCCAGCACGCGCGCAACCCAGTCGACTGGCATCCGTGGGGTGAGGAGGCGTTCGCCAAGGCTCGGGCCGAGGGTAAGCCCATCTTCCTGTCGGTCGGCTATGCCACGTGCCACTGGTGCCACGTCATGGCGCGCGAGAGCTTCATGGACGAAGAGATCGCGGCGCTTCTCAACAAGCATGTCGTATCGATCAAGGTCGACCGCGAGCGCCACCCCGAGGTCGACCAGACCTACATGCTGGCGACCGAGCTCATCACGCAGTCGGGCGGCTGGCCGAACTCGCTGTTCCTCACCCCGGACCTGAAGCCGTTCTATGCCGCGACTTACATTCCGCCCGCCGATTTCAACGACCTGATCGTTCGACTTGCGGAAGTGTGGACTACCGAACGCGCCGCGCTGGAGGCTGACGCCGAGCGCGTCGCCGCCGTCATCTCGCGGGTGCTGGGCGCGCGGATCGCAGCAAAGTCGATCGCGCTGGCCGCAATGGCCAAGGCGCGCGATGACGTGCTCGCTGACCTTGATTCGTTCAATGGCGGCCTCGGCGTCGCGCCGAAGTTTCCGCGCGAACCGGTCCTGCTCCACCTTCTGGATCGCGCGGCGCGCGAGGGGCCCGGCAAGGCGCTGGAGGCGGCGATCCTCACGCTCGACCATGTTCTCGCCGGCGGCATCAACGATCAGCTGGCCGGCGGCTTCCATCGCTATGCCGTCGACAATGCCTGGGTGATCCCGCACTTCGAGAAGATGCTCTACAATCAGGCGCTGATGACGCAGGCGCTGGTGCGGGCGTATCAGGTGACGGGTGCGCCGGGCTACGCCGTGGGCGCGCGACGCACGCTCGAGTTCGTGCTGGCTGAGATGACGGCCCCGGACGGCGGCTTCTATTCGGCGCTCGATGCGGAAAGCGAGGGCCGCGAGGGCGCCTACTACGTCTGGACGCCAGAAGAGATGCGCGCCGTTCTCGGGCCAGACACCGATCTCGCCATCAAGGCGTTCGGCGTCACGAAGCATGGCAATCTCGACGGGCGCACGGTTCTCCATCGCCCACTGCCGGACGCCGACTTGGCGGCTGCGGCCGGTCTCGATCGGGCAGCGTTAGAGGCCAAGCTCAACGATATCGTCTCGAAGCTCTCCAAGGCGCGCAGTCAGCGCCCCCGCCCGGCGCGCGACGAGAAGATCCTGTCGGGCTGGAACGGCGCCATGATCGCCGCCTTCGCCGAGGCCGGCCGAGTGCTCGAGGAGCCGCGCTACATCGCAGCCGCCGCGACCGCCGCCCGCTTCGTGCTTGCAAAGATGGGCGGCGAGGCCGATGGGCTCAAACGCTCGTTCTTCGAGGGACACGCCGATCTCGAAGCGACGCAGGTCGACCACGTGCAGATGGCGCTTGGGCTCATCGCACTCTTCGACGCGACCGGCGAGCGCGCTTGGCTGGATCAGGCCATCCGTCTCTCCCGTGCGATGATCGCGGGCTTTCTCGACGAACCGGCCGGGGATTTCTTCATGGCTAGCAGCGGCGCGGGCTTCGTGCGCGCCAAGCAGCGCGACGATTCCGAGTTGGCCTCCGGCAATGCCGCCGCACTCGAGCTGTTCGCCCGCCTGGCCCGCCGGGACACTGCTCCCGAATGGCGCCACCACGCCGACCGGCTGGCGGCGATACAGGCCGTGCTCGCGGTCGCCTCGCCGGTGGCCAATGCCCATGCGCTGACGGCGCTGACCCTGCTGGTTGAGGGCGAGATGGGTCCCTTGCAGTTCGCGGGCAAGGGCGCCGTGCGCATCGGCGTCACGCGGGACGGCGGCGCGGTGCTGGTGCGGCTCGCGATTGCGCCCGGCTGGCACGTCAACGCCGACAAACCGCTCGAAGACTTCCTCATTCCGACCCGGCTCGGGCTCGCTGGCGGAGCGCCTGCGGAGGTCGCCTATCCCAAACCAATTACACGCAAGCTCTCCTTCAACGGCAGCGACATGACGCTCTACGAGGGGGATGTCGAGCTGCGGCTGACGCCGGCGGGCGCGACGGGCGGAGCCATGGAGCTCAAGCTGGAATTGCAGACCTGCAGCGATCAGATCTGCCTTGATCCGGAGACGCTGACGCTTGCCGTGGGGCCGGTCGACGGCGGTGTGGGACGCTGAACGAGCAACGGCGGATCGCTGGTTTTCGATCGACCTTCATGTCCGCCGGGTCATGCCCGTCGCAGGCCCACTCCTGTGTGTCACCAATCGGCTGTGCGGCGTCAAGCACGCTCGAAGGTTACGGTAAAGGAGTGGGAAGCTGCCGTCGCCATATGCCAACTGCAGGTAGGCGAACAGGCGCGGCACGCGCGTGTTGTGCACGGAGTAGCCGACACGGCAGGCCGTGGTGGCGATGCTTGGAGCGTGGCTACCATAACTGCGCAATCGCGCTTTTTATCGTCTCATACGACCGCTGTCGAAGGCTGCGGAGCTTGTGCGTCCAAGAGTGCCTTGAACTCGGCGATACCGAACGTCGCGATCACGTTGCTGCCTTCATCAAGTATCTCGTATATGGTGGTGCCGACGTTCCTGTTGCTAAAGTATGCGATCACGTCCTGGTCGCCACCGCCCTCTGTGTGTGGCTCGCCGTCGGCCGCGCCCGCCACGTAGCTTCCGACAGGACGTATTTCCTTGAGCGTATGATCGGCCCGGTAGATCCGCAGCTCGCCCTGCAGAACCAATGTGATGTAGTCCGCCTTGTGCCGGTGCAAGGCTATCTTCGCGTTGGCGTCGAACTTGAATAGAATGTCGACAATGCGCTTAGCTTCGTCGACCGCAAGAACATGATAGGCTAGGTGATCAATGCCCTCGATCTTGTTCCAGTGGACGTTTCGACTGTCGAATGGTTGTGTGGTCATGAGCTTCCCTTGTTTTTCTGGACAGCAAAAAGTGGAGGCAGACTGCGGCAGCGAAGCATTTCCGTCGTAACTCCAACGTGACTTGCTTTCGGAGTGCGCGCTTGCCATTTCGCGACAACCTTGTATCCGTCTTGTGCTGAGGTCATCTCTGTGCGACTCACCGGATTTACGCGAGCCAGTTCGCTGGGCCCGATCGCCAACTTCATGGAACGGCAGGGCGGCTCGATCACACGCGTCTTCAGTGGCATCGACCTCCCACTTGCAATACTTGATGAGCCCGAAATCGTTATCCCGTTGCGCGACCAGTTCCGCCTTCTGGAGCGCGCCGCCGTAGAGACAGGTGACGCCTGCTTCGGTGCACGGCTCGGCCAAGAGGTGCGAATGAAGGAATTGAGCACATTTGGTGCCTGGGTTTGCTCGGCAGATACGTTGCTAAAGGCCATCGAGCGGGCACATGCCGGCTTAAACGTCATGTTGCAAACTTCGACCAATCTAACGCTCGAACGGCGCGGAGCGTCAGTACGATGGGCAATCGAGTTTCTTGAGCCAGAGACTGAGGGCCGGCATCACAACGAGCTGCTGGGCGTCAGTTACATGATAGATACAGTCCGGACCTATGCCGGAAAGCGGTGGCACCCTGAAGTCGTCATGACCACACGACCGGCCCGAGCGCCGCGGACCAGCCTCGAGGAACTCTTCAATACGAATATATCAAACGGTCACGCACTGACCGCGATCGAATTTGATTTCGCATTGCTCAACTGTGTTGAGTGGCGAAACTCGCCTGAAAGGGAGGTCAAAGGCGCATGCGACGGGCCAATGGTTCCGCAGGAGGATGACATGCTTGGGGCTGCGGCAGCAGTTGCGGATCTCGCGCTCTACGACGGCTACCCGCGTATCGATTGGGTTGCAGCGAAGCTTGGCATGAACCGGCGGTCTTTGCAGCGGCAGCTCGCTCGGCGGGGAAAAACCTTTCGGCATTTGATCGATGATCGGCTTCATCTGCGCGCGCAAATGATGCTGCAAGTGCGTTCCGTTACGATAACAGAGGTCGCGGTTCAGCTTGGTTACTGCGATCTTGCTCATTTCACGCGCGCTTTCCGACGTTGGACCGGCGTTTCGCCGAGCGCTTATCGAAGGGCGAAGCTAACCAGTGATGCGCCGATGAACTGATCCCATCGCAGTCGTTCATGGCGTGTCGGCGCTCTGTCGATGGCAATTTGCCGCGTGCTCATCAAGTGCGGGAAACTCGACGGTAGGCAGGTGGTACCACCCAAAGGTTGACGGTTCAGGCGGGGATCTTGGCGTAGGCCCACGGCATCGATACGGAATTGGGGCCAACGGTTCACGAGTTTGGTCAAGACTGGGTGAGACTGACGTACCGGGTCGCAGCGTTGAGCTTACAGGTCTCGATGAGAGATGATCGCGCAGTTGGCGCCGCGCTCGTCACTGCCGGCGAACCGTCTCATCCTGATTGTCGCGCGCCACAGCGCAGTCGGCCGGATAGAGCGCTCGACGACATTGGTGTCGATCTCGATGCGGCCGTCGTCCAAGAACCGGTAGCGACCCTGTCCATGGCTCATGCCATATCACATCGCTTCCGCGATGGACGAACGGCCAGGCACGGGTCAGTTGTTCGTCAAGCCAGAAGCGCAGCCCGTCGACCAGAGGACGGTTTCAGGCTTGCCGCATCGCGTCATCGAGCCGAATGCGTCGATCTCGGGCGTAACAGTGAAGTGGCCTCAGCCGCTTCCATGGCGACAGCAGGCCTCGCGGCGGCTCTCGGAGCCACAATTGGCAGATCGAGAGAGCAGCGGAGACCGCCATAGAACACCATCTCGGGATGACCTATAAACTCCTGGATGGCGGGGCGCCGAATGTTCTACGAAATTCGCGGGAGAAATGGGCCTGATCGGCAAAGCCAGCCGCGTGCGCAGCACTTGTAAAACTTTTCCCCGATACAATCTCCCGAACTGCGGTCCGCAGCCGATGCCATGACCGGTAGCGGCGAAATGGAACGCCCACTTCTCGAGTAAACACATGCTGAAATCGTGAGGATGATAACCCCACGAAGCTCGCAACTTGTGGCACGGAAGTTGGTTCGCCGCTGCTCCTCTGCATATATTCGACGGCACGAAATACGCGTGGATCCAGGATCCTTGCTTTCTGGCTTGAAAAGTTGATTAGGTCCTTCAATTCCAGATCGATCGACCTTCTGCGCGTGCGGTCTTCGTAGATCCAGCGCAGTAACGATATCTCGCCGTGACTGCCGACGAGGGCCCCATTTATTTCCCGCGTATCGCGCACAAGATTAGTAAGCGCATCCACGCTGGCGACATTGGGCTCGAGATAGAAGACCGCAAGTGGCTCACCCCCCATGTCGAATTCATAGGGCACGCGGGCGGGGATAACGGCCGTCCGACATGACAGCCAGCCGTCCCTGGCAATGCGCAATCGAAAAGTCCCATAGAGACCAGCGAGGTAGACAGGGACGCAGTGCCGATGGAGCGCATTGCGGTGGAGCGGCCCGACGAAGAGCGCTTGCCCATCATCCACGTGCCACAGGGAGTCGAGTTTCGTGGTCGCTGCCCTAGCACGTTCGTTCAAGTCTTCGCCTCCGGTCATCGATACGCTGCCCCAGTCCCGTTCACTGTGCGCTGACCCGGATAGCACGAGAGACCAATTTCTGTCGATCCCAATTGGATCGCCGAGAAGGTGGAACCGCGCATTCCCTCGACAAGAGGACACACATGAAAGGTGTTTAGATGCTCATGCATAAGGGCCGACCGCCGTGGGTCTCACTGTGGTTTATTGGGGACGCGATCGTCGCGCTTGCCCCTCCACTTCATTGGGCCGTCGATGGTGCCATACATCCTATACTGGGCATTCCAGCCGTGGTGTTCTACTTCATTGTCGTCGGAGCGATCATCTCTGCAAGTATCATGGCCGCCTACAGGGCCGAGGCCTCTTCAGGGACGCTCGAGAGATGATCATCACCTTCGGCCTCCTCTCTACATTCTTCGCGTTGGTTGTTGGCATTCTTCAGTGGAGCGGGATCCGAGACCGCACATTCGCAGATTATGCGGTGGCGAACCGCTCCTTCGACGCGCGCTTTCAGGCCATGTCGTTCCTGAACACCTGGTACCCGGGCGCCATATTTACGGCCTTCGGCGGCATGGCGGCAAGTGTCGGGGTCACGTCCTTGTATCTTCTGTCCTATAGCCTTCTCACCGTCGTGTTGATGTATCTCATGGCGAGGCCCGTGTGGATTTGGGGCAAAGCGTTCGCACTCAACACGCAACCGGACCTCATGGCGCTGCGATACAATTCTCGCGATGTCGGCACGCTTTCTGCGGTGCTCGGCATAGTTTCCGGAATACCATGGCTTGTTCTCGGGATGCAGGCTCTTGGCACCCTGTTTCAATACTTGTCACTCGGTACGCTATCATTCTCAAATTCGGTCATTGCCGGGGTCGGCGTGATCACCATCCGGCAAATCTGGACCGTGCGCATGGGAATGCGCGGAGTTGTCATATCGGATATGGTGCAGGGTATTGCCGCCTATGTCGGCGGCACAATTATTTTGGTCGGTCTGATCAGTTGGATGGTTTTGGCGAAGGGCATCACGTTTCAGTCTCTCGATGCCAGAATGTTTGCAATTCCGGGCGTTGGCTCGAAGGAAGGCCCACTCTATCTCTTCAGCTTGATTCTAACCGGCGCGATCGGCGGGTGGTGCTGGCCCGTCATCTTCGTCCGCCTATTTACGGCGGACAGCGTTCGCAGCCTCAAGAAGTCGGCCGCGCTCGCAGTCCCCCTCTCCTTCACTTTTGCAGGCGCCCTGCTCGTCTTCGGCATGCTCGGATCGAAAGTTGCCGGGGTCCCGAGCCATCCAGACGACGTGTTTTTCATTGTCAGTCAGGAGGCTGGCGGTTTGTGGCTGCTCGGCCTCGCCGGAATAGTGGTGCTTGCGGCGTCGATGGGAAACATCGACGGTCACATCCAGGCAACCGGCGCGCAAATCGCAAACGACGTCGTTGGCCAAAACTTGAGGCTTGATCAAGCGCAGCTCATAGTGATGGCGAAAAGCGGAATGTTGGGGGTGACACTGCTCTCAGCATGGCTTGCCTGTCTTGAGTTGCCGGCTCTTTTCTCGATCGCGATCCTTGCCTACCAGGGCATTGTCCAGCTTGCGGTGCCAATGTTCTTCGGTGTCTTTTGGAAGCGCGGCAACAAGCAAGGGGCCATGGCCGGAATGATTGTTGGCTTTGCTTTAGCCGTCTACCTTGAGCTGATTTTTCCCGGCTATCTACCTTGGGCGTTTGGCCTCACCTCCGGTGTGGTGGCTCTCATCGTCAATCTGGTCATCTACGTCGCAGCGGCATTTTTGTGGCCGCACTCGCGGGATGAGCAGATGCGCGTTGACGCTCTATTTGCCCTCGCCAACGGAGAGCCACTGCTCCCTGTCGCCGAGAAGACCGCTCGAAAACCTGCTTAGCAGCCCTCTGGATATTGCCGCATGTTCAAACCGCACGACATGATCCAGCTGAGCAGGCGCTCGGTACTAACTGCAGTCGCGCTCAGCCTTTCTTATGGACAGGTTCGCGGCGCCGTGCCTGCAAAATTGACATCGCGCGAAATTGTTCGACTGCTATTCGAAGCTAGGCGCGAGCAAAGGATCGATCTTTCCTACGGCGACCTTAGCGGGCTCGACCTTTCAGACATTAATTTCAAAGGAGCAGTTCTTCATCACTGCAATCTATTCGGCGTCGACTTTACGGACGCCAATCTTGCTGGCTCCGATCTATCGGACACGATTCTTGATCGGGCTGTTCTCTTGCGCACGAATCTGTCGAACGCGAGCTTGCGCAGCGCTTCGATCCGCCGCCCCGCCGTCTTCACCGACATGCGCTTCTACGCGGGCGATCTGCCATTGTTCAGAGGCAGCGACCTGCGAAGTACGCAAATTACGGCACGGCTCGACGGTGCAGACTTCAGCAGAAGCGATCTTTCGGGAGCGGTCTTCTCGCTGTCGTCCGAGCGCGACCTGGGCGGCACGCCTACCGGTGGCCTTGCAAATTGCGATTTCACCGGTGCCAAACTCGTCAACACCAATTTGTCCGGAATGAGTCTGGCATTTTCTATTTTTCGCAGTGCGGACCTGTCTGGGGCAAACCTCGAAGACGCAGATCTTACGCGCGCCGACTTGACCGGTGCCACACTCACGAACGTCAAGCTGACCAGAGCGAAGTTGGACGGAGTTCTGGGCCTCGCTACTGCTCCATAGTGCTAGGAAGGATGAGACGAATTCTTCATAGAACTCTCTCTTCCCGGCAGATGCCGGGAAGCGGTATACTGCTGGCCGTGCTGACGCTGAGGGGAATGAAGCGTCACAGTCGGAACGCTCTGGCGGGGAATCGGCGGCTAACAGTCATGTCCAGTCGATTTCGCTAGCACGTTCGTTCAAGCGCCGAGCTTGGGACATCGGTACGCTCCGCCGTACTAGCCCAATTGCAACAACTCGGAGTTGAAATCCCGATGATATCCTCAAGCTTTAGCATAAGCCGCCGCCGGCTCCTTGCCAAGGGTGCGGCGCTTGCCGCCACCCCACTTGTGCTCGGAACCCGAAGTGGACCCGCGTTTGCGGCAGGCCCAATGCTCGGCGCCTGGCAGCAGAAATTTTTCCGGTTTAAGCTCGGCGCCTTCGAACTGACGACTATCTCCGATGCCGCGGCCTTCATCGACGGGCCTTATCCGATCGTTGGAATGAATGCGTCCGAGAAAGAGGTGCGTCAGTTGATGCGAGACAATTTATTGCCCGAGCAGAAGTATCAGCCTGGGTTTTCCCCACTCGTCGTAAACACGGGCCGGGAACTCGTCCTATTCGATACGGGGAACGGCGCCAACGGCTTCGTGCCGCGCCCCAATGGAGGATGGCTCGCCGGGCAACTGTCCCCCTCGGGCTTCAAGGCCGATGAAATCGATGTCGTGGTTCTGAGCCATGGGCACCCGGATCACGTGGGCGGCCTCATAGAGAACGGCATGCCGCTGTTTCCTAACGCGCGGTATGTAATAAGCGCCGTCGAGTACGATTACTGGGCACCCGAGGGCAAGCATGCTGGAGATCTCGAGAAGCTGGCCGCGGTCTTTCGCGCCAGCACACAGCAAATCGCCGGCAAGTTCAGATTCATCAAGTCTGGTGCCGACGTCGTTCCGGGTATTCGCGCCGTCGAAGCGCATGGGCATACGCCCGGTCATCTGGCATTTATGATCGAGAGTGGCGGCAAACAGATACTCTTCTGGGGCGATTGCGCCCATCATCATGTCGCATCTCTCGCACGGCCCGAATGGCATTGCCTCTTCGATATCGACAGAGAGCAGGGCGCAGCAACGCGGAAGCGCATCTACGACATGGCGGCGACCAACCGCCTGCCCATCATCGGCTACCACATGCCGTTCCCGTCAATAGGCTACGTCGAGAGGCTGGATACGAGGGGCTATCGCTGGCTACCGCTAAGCTATCAGCTGAACCTATAAGGACCGAGCCATTGGTTTCGGACACGGTCTACGTGTTGGCTGACCAGCCCCCGCGAACTGGTCAGTCTGGGATTTTGGCTAACTGGACGGTGCACTGAGCCCCAAAGTGCGCACATTCGAAAGTGGTATTTTCGCCCTGTTGAGCATTACCCCGTTTCTGGACCAGGCAGAGCCAGAACTTTCCGCCTCGTTCGCTCATGGAGGGCTCGTGGCCGATGAGCATTCCACCAGTGCGGCCGGCGTCTCGTAGCCGATCGCGCTGTGCGGACGAACGTCATTGTAGTCTCTACGCCAACGCTCGCATTTTCCCCGCGCGTCGGCAAGGCTCAGGAACCAGTGCGCCGACAGGCACTCGGCGCGGATCTTCCCGTTCAGGCTCTCGATGAACCCGTTGTCGGTCGGCTTGCCCGACCGCGAGAAGTCGAGCTCGACGCCGCGCGCGTAGGCCCACAAGTCAAGGTCTTTCGATACGAACTCCGGTCCCTGGTCGACACAGATAGACTTCGGATAGCCGGCCGCCCGCCACACAGCATCAGTGTCGCCACGACGTTAGTGCCCGTGAAGCGCTCTCGAATTTCCAGTGCAGGAACGAAGCGCGTGAAGGCATGGATCCCGGTCAGGCACTGGAACTGCTTTCACCACATCAGACGGAGAATAGGATATGAAAATCATGAGCTTTGGGGGTTCGATGTCGTCGACGACGACTTCTGCCTCGCTCATCTCAGGCCCCGCTCCGCCCATGTGTCAACACACCACCGCTAGTGTTGTCGAAATCGTAGTCCGACTGATCAAAGTCGGGCGCGTAGCCGCGATCATACAGCACCGCCGCCAGCCCCCGCATGTAGACCTCATCCTAGCGGGAGTAGCACAAGAACACGCGCGTCGTCGGCGACGTGTCGGGTGCGGTTGGGGTGGGCGCGTCGAACATGTCTGCGATCCCAAGCTGCGGTTGACGTTTCCTCAAGAGTAGGCCAGGGCCGTGACAGTGTCAGTACGGAGTGAATCTGACGAGCGGAGCGGCAAGCAGAGCTTTCCAGCCGACAACAGGCACTATTCCACCGGCAGCACCGGGCGCAGAAATCTGCGAGCTCTTGCCATCAGTCCTCACCGGGCCCGCCGCACCATCGCACCGCTTTCGAATGATCCAAATCGTCTGGCTGATGGCAGCGCAGAGACGTCTGTGGGGAGGAGGAAAATCCATATTGTCGGCTGGGAGTGTTCCACTATGCTCGTTCCAAATAATAGCGCCGTCGTCCTTGTTGCCTCTTCGTTTCTGACTGAGCGTCCGCCAATGCACGAAACACTCACGTTACGCGCACAGCGATTGGTAGATGTTGCCGATATAATTCAGGTTCCGGTCCTGATTGGTTGCTTCCCTGGTGAGGCCGAAACCGACTGCCTCGCTGAGGCTTTTCCTAATTCTCCCAGTCCGGGCTTTCCGTTTCATCCCAAACCCGAAACCTGGGCGACGACAGAATTCGGCCAAGCCATTGCGGCCGTCAGCCGCAATCAGGTCGTCATCGCCGGCTTCTGGCTCGAGGAGGCCGTGACGCTACTCGCGCTGAACTGTCTTGCGGTCGGCTATGACACTTATGTCGCGGGCGACGCGACGCCCGCGGTTGACTGCGCACTCGAACCCGCGGCGCGGGCGCGTCTCACGCAAGCGGGTGTCGTCCCCACCTCGATCGATCAGGTCATCCGCGAGTGGGCGGCGCTGCACGACAATCCCGCGCACGCGGTCAAGCTGATCGCCGGCCTCCCGCAACGCGTGCAAAGTTCACCATAACCTTTGGATCGAAGAAGCAGCGTCCTGCTTCAGTGGTATTCTCTATTCCGGCAGCACCGAATTGTCTTTTCGCAGATATCGAGAATGGTTCTGCTTTGAGTATTTGTCCACTTTGGCAGGTGCGCCATGTCGATCCATGGCTTCGCCGTGGGGCCGCGATGGCCCGCGCTGCTCGAGTCCTACGCGTATTCGTCGAACCTCGCCAATCCGGATTGGGGGTGGGAATTCCTGCGGCGCTCGCAAAGCTATCGCCGCGATGCGCGCCGATTTGGCTGCCTGACATCGCGACCCGTGCCAGGGGCCGGGCACCTGCAGGTCTCGCGCACACGCCGCCGTCAGCCTCAGGCCGAAGTCTGGGGCCTGTTGTCCTTTCGCAGCCCCCGATCAACCAGCACCATACGCCCCGGTGGTTTGGACGGATCAGGCGATCCGCTGCCAACTCACCGCAGAGGCAAGTCGCTCAGTCGCGTGGCGCCAGCTTGACTTCGAAGCGCGCCGCTTGACCCTCAACGCTCATTTGCATCTCGACGCCCTTGGCCGCCAGCATCTCATCCTCAAGGGGACGACGGCGCAGGTCGTCCTCCACATCTCTGGCCCGCTCGTCACAGCCGGCCCCGTCCACATCCGGCTCCTGATCGACGGACTGACCGCTCTCGATCACGCGGTCGGCCTGCTGTCGGCGCTCTCACACATGATACATGGCGCGAAGCCAAGCCTTGTTATCGACCGCCCGGGGCGCGTCGAAGCCCTCAAGCTCCGCGATGCGCTCATTGCCATCGATGGCGAGCAGGCGGGCGCCTCACGCCGCGCGATCGCCACCGTCATCTATGGCGCCGACCGCGTCGCCGAGGAGTGGGGCCATCCTTCAGGCCGGCTGAAGGCGGTCATCAAACGCGATGTGCTGCGCGGCCGGCGATTGGTTGCCGGTGGCTATCGTCAGCTGGTTGCGGGAGGGACGACTTCGGTGACCACCTGAACGACTCTCCCCGGCAACGATGAGGGCAGGCATCCTCCTCGCAAACCCTTCGCCCGGGAGCATGACGATGCCTGACCAAGACCAATCCTCACCCTATCTGACCCTGCAGGAGACGGCGGCCTACCTGCGCCTCAATCCGCGCACGCTCGACAACATGCGCCAGCGCGGCACTGGCCCGCTCTACAGCAAGCATGGCGGGCGCGTGCGCTATCACCGCGACGACGTGCTCGCTTGGATCAACGCCTCACGCCGGCGAACGACAACGGAGCTCATGCCGAAGCCGCTGGTGTCGTCGGACTAGAATGGCGTGGGCCGCGCGCCCTCGGATTCCCACGCTTGGCCTCGCCGCGATCGCTGTCGCGATCCTTGTCGCCGCTGATCCTCATCGTGCGCCGCGCCTCGTCTGGAACGCGAGCCCGAGCGTCCCGGTCGGACTCTACTGGATTGTGAACCGATCCCCACGTGTCGGAACCGTTGCCGCCGTCCGGTTGCCAGCGAACATCGCGGCGCTCGCCCATGCTCGCGGCTACCTCGCCCGCAACGCCATTCTGCTCAAGCCGGTTGTCGCCACCCACGGCAGCCGCGTCTGCCGCTGGGCAAACGTCGTGCTCTTCGATGGACGCCATCGGGCTCACGCGAAGTCTCATGATGCGGCCGCGCGTCCGCTTCCCCGCTGGGACGGCTGCGTGACGCTCGGCGCCAGCGACCATTTTCTCCTCAGCACCGCACCCGGAAGCTTTGACGGCCGCTATTTCGGCGTGCTTCGCGGCGACGCGGCGATCGGACAGGCCATCCCACTCTGGACCTTGCAGCCGTAACGGCCTTGCTCGCACACCACGAGCGGACGAAGCGTGCTGCCGGCTGATTCACTGATTGTTGCAAGATAAAGAAGACTCGCGATCCTTCGTGAAATTCTCCTACCGGCAAAGCTTTTGGGTGCCTCCGTCTCCGAGCTGAAGCTCGGCGACGGAGCGGGCTCTATCGCGCGGCAATTGACGTCGGAAGAGATTTCAATGCTGTGCCGCCGCGCGACCGAGCCGCGTCCCGCGTCTCGGCCCATGCGGGTTACGATCCCTGGCGCGGAGACTGCCGCACCGGCTCGTCGACACCGAAATGCGGGGCTTGTCGAAAGCACCGATTGGCCATCGCACGCGCCAGCCTGGTGCAACACGGCATGACTTCGCACCCCGCCCGGCTGGTCCGTCCAACCTCGCGAGCCGCCGTGACGGCGCACTCCCCGTGTCCTCCGCCGTCACAGACAACCGTGCAGCCGAGACCGTCGCCATCGCCCAACCCATCGCGCCCTCTTTTCGCCCTGCGACGCCATGAGCAAGGCCCGGCTGCATCTATCGCGCGCGCGGACACACCCCGCCGAAACGATGTGCGACGATGCCGTCGTCGTCGCCTTCGAAGCAACCCGGCCGAAGAGGCCGGGTCCTCCACTGCGTTCCGGCCTGGCTCCGCGTCGCGGAGCTCCGCTCCGACCAGGTGCTTCAGTCGCCGCCGTCGGCCTTGCGCGCACACCGGCGGGGAATGGTCCCGCGCCGGGCAACTCAAGGAGCACATCCATGGCCACCATCGGTTCCGTCACCAAGCGCGAGGACGGCCGCTACGAGGGCGAACTCAAGACGCTGTCGGTCCGCGCCGACATCCAGATCGTCCCGGTCTCCGACAAATCGGGCGCCGCACAGCCCGATTATCGCGTGCTCAGCCAGGGCATCGAGATCGGCGCCGGCTGGATCCGCACCGGCCAGATCTCCGGCAAGGAGTACGTCGCGCTGTCGATCGCAGCGCCCGAGCTCGGCACGCGGACGCTCTACGCCAACCTCGGTCGCGCTGCCGGCCAGAGCGATCCGGACGTCTTCGCCCTGATCTGGAATCCGCAGGACTGACGCCAACCGCCCCCGCGTCGCGCAAGCGGCGCGGGGGTCCTCTGCTGCTTCGGCAACGACCGCCAGCCGCCCCCACCCACCCGCCCTGTGAAAGGTTCGTGCTGCCTGCCGTTGGGCTCTGTGCGAGGCCCGGTTCCGGTTCCGAGCGGCCAGCGATTTCGTCATCGGTCTGGAGGCACTCGGGTGGTCGATCCGCGGGAGTTGGCCGTGGCATCGGGGAACACTGGCGCCCCTTCGATGGTGCGGATATACGCTTCCGTTCGCCGAAGTGTGACACCTCTGATGGCATCTCGGCCACAGGTTCCATTCGTTTCGTTGGAGTGTCGATCGTCCGGTTCAGACTGTAAATCCACTGAGTGAGAAAATGGGAGCGATCGGCGCAATTTCTGATCTTTGTCTGGCGGCCGAATTTCTTTCCCAAGCCTAGTATATCCATTTGTCATGTGCAATTGCGTGCGTTTCCGTGAAGAACAGCGACAGGGGAAATTGAGATCAGGATAAAAGACGCGCGCTGCTGGGTGCGTAGCATGTTGATATAACTATCTATTATTGTTTCTGTCGCGCAGCCTCTATGTGCGAACCGATATGCAACGCGATGGAATTCCACGATGTTTTTGACTCCGTCTTGACGCCCGCCATCTGCGGCCCATCTGCGGCGAAGACCACGTCCGTCGGAGGGCCTCATGGACCAGGATGCATTCAAGCCGAAACTCGGCCGTGTCGGAAATGCCGGCCGCGGGCGCGCCGTGCGCTATGCGACGCGCGTTGCCACCGAGACCGCCAGGAGCACGCTGCGGCGCAAGGGCCACATCGATCCCAACGCCAGCCGTAGGGGGCTGGCAATTGGTGTCGTAGCGGCGGGCGGCGCGTTTGTTCCCGGCACACGCCGCGTCGTGGTCCGTGCCCGCTACGTCCGCCAGGTGAAGGGCGACCTTGGCGCAGCGCGCGCCCACCTGCGCTACATCCTGCGCGATGGCACCACGCGCGAGGGCACGCCCGGGCAGCTCTATCGCGCCCGCGGCGAGGTGGCGGGTGCTGAGGATTTCATCGAACGCTCGGACGGCGATCCGCATCAGTTCCGCTTCATCGTCTCGTTCGAGGACAGCGCCCGGCTCGCCGACTTGAAGCCCGTCATCCGCGATCTCATGCGCGAGATGGAGGCTGATCTCGGCACCCGACTCGACTGGGTCGCGGTCGACCACTTCAACACCGGGCACCCGCATACCCACGTCGTCGTGCGAGGGCGTGACGTGGCGGGCCAGGACCTCGTCATGGCCCGCGATTACATCGCCTTCGGCATTCGCGCCCGGGCGCAAGAGCTGGTGACGCTCGAGCTGGGACCCGAGACCGAGCTCGAACGCATCGCTAAGCGCGCCAACGAGATCGGGCAGGAGCGGCTGACGAGCCTCGACCGAACGCTCATCCGCCGCAGCGCCGAGGGCGTGGTCGTCGTGACGAGCCCGGAGCGCGGCGACGGCGCAAAGCACACCCAACTCGTCGGCCGGCTGCGCAAGCTCGAAAGCTTAGGACTCGCCGCCGAGCGCCGCGCCGGCGTTTGGTCGCTCGATCCCGAGCTCGACGGCAAGCTCCGCCGGCTCGGTGAGCGCGCCGACAAGATCAAGATGATGCAGCGAGCCCTCGCCGAGTTTGGACTGCAGCGTGCGCCCGGCACGCTCGCCGTCTTCGATCGCGGCAGCCGCAATGCCCCCCTCATCGGCAAGGTCGTTGGCACCGGGCTCATCGACGAGATCAGCGATCGCAGCTGGGTTGTCGTCGACGGAATGGACGGCCGCGTCCATTACGTCGAGCTTGGTCGCCTCAAGCCCGAGGCCATCCCGCCGCGCAACGCGATTGTTCGCGTCGTCGGGGATCGGCCAACGGGCAAACCGCAATCGACGCCGCGTCTCGAGCTTCTGTCGCGGGGCACGGCCATCGAGCAGGCGAGCTACGACGGCCCGCTCTGGGTCGACCGGCTGGTCGTCGGCGGCGTGCCGGCGACGCAGCCGCACCGCGGCTATGGCGCAGAGCTCACCGCCATGATCGATGCGCGGCGGTCGTGGCTTGCCGGACAGGATCTCGGCCGGTTCCGTGACGATGGCGGCTTCGAAGTCCGCCACAGCGCCGTCACCGAATTGCGCCGGCGCGAGGTCACGCGTCTCGGCGCCGCAATCGCGCAGGAGACCGGCCTGCGGCATGTGCCGGTTGCGCAAGGCTCGATCGTACGCGGCACTGTCGGCCGGGCGATCGAGACGCCGGACGGGCGCTACCTCGCCATCACCAGCGGCCGCGAGATCCGGCTGGTGCCGTGGTCGAAGCCGCTCGCGCGCCACCAGGGCCAGGAGATCGCCACCACCATGGGCGTCAAACAGCTGCTGATCGGTCGCCAGCGTGGCCGGATCGGTCCGGAGCGATGAGGGGCCGCGCCGACTGCACGCCTCTGCACGGACCTTGCCGCCTCTCACCGCGATACCTCCTGCCGGGCCGCGTTCCTCCTGTCCATCCTGATGGCCGCAACCCGCCCTCAGCGACAGGAGATCCCGCATGCAAGCCCCAAGACGCGTCCTCATCCTCGGTGCCTCCTACGGCGCCCTGTTCGGCATCAAGCTCGCCGACGCCGGCCATCACGCAACGCTCGTCGCGCTGCCCCACGAGGTCGATTGCATCAACGAGGACGGTTGCCGCGTGCGCCTGCCCCTTCGCGGCGGCGAGGGTCACGTCGAGATCCACTCCAAGGCGCTCGTCGGGCATGTCGATGCCGCCGTGCCCGACGTCGCCGAGCCGGCGCGCTACGATCTCATCGTGCTCGCCATGCAGGAGCCGCAGCTT
The DNA here is from genome assembly GCA_018830445.1 of Alphaproteobacteria bacterium. Classification (GTDB taxonomy): domain Bacteria; phylum Pseudomonadota; class Alphaproteobacteria; order Rhizobiales; family Hyphomicrobiaceae; genus Filomicrobium. The sequence goes on from JAHJSN010000043.1 coordinate 20,460, forward strand.
CGCGCGCCGGCCATCCGGAGGCTGCTCGCCGCCGTTGCCGCCTCGGGACGACCGGTGCTCTCGATCATGAACATGCCGCCGTTGCCGTTCCTCAAGCGGATCGCGGCGCTGGAGGGGGCGGCGCTGGAGGTCTGCTACACCGATCCGAGCGTGTGGGACGGCATCGACGCCTCGCGCGTCAGCCATTGCAGCGCCGACCCGCAGGCCTTCCGTCCGGCCGGCGAGCCGCCGAACGTGCTGCAGGTGCGCCTTGCCACCAACTTCAAGGCCGCCCCCTTCGCGCACGCCGCCGACCAGAAGCTTCTGCAGGAGATCGCCGACAGCATCGCGGCGGCGCGAGTTTCGATCGACGGCAATGTGGTGGATCTGCCGGTCAAGTTGAAAGCCCATGGCTCCAATTTCGTGCCGCTCGCCAAGTGGCCGATGCTGATCGCCGGCAGCTACCGGTGTCTCGAGACCGAGGCGATCGTCTCCATCCGCGAGGCCGTCCACCGCGATCCTGCCGCTGCGCGAACCCTCTATGACGAGGTGGCCGGCCTTTGCCTGGCGCTCGGCGCCGACCAGGATGATTTGGTGGTCTTCGAGCGCTACGCCGAGGCGGCCCGCGCGCTCGAAAGTCCCTCATCCGCCATGCGCGCGCTCGCCGCCGGCGCGGTCCACATCGAGCGGGTCGACAAGCTCGTCGCAGTCATTGCCGATCACCTCGGCCGGCCGATCCAGGGTGTGGATGCCATCGTGGCACGCATCGACGCGCTCATTGCGCGCAATCAGGCCGAAGCGGCGTGAGGACAGTTGGCATGTTCACACCCATGCACACCGCGAACGGCCATATCGAATCTGACTGGCAGGTAGAGCCTACGTTGTCCGGCGCCGTGACTTTCCCTCGGGTCGGACCTCGCTGCGTGAAGAACGCGACGCCTCTGATGTGCGTGCGAGACACCCGCTGCGCAGAACCCTCAACGCCGTCGTCACGTCCGGCGGCTCCAGATTGCGCGCCTTCTCTGACGTTTGGCCTGCAGCACGAAGCAATACAGTTGCCGCTGTGGGTCGGCCGAGCCGCTCATCGAAGAGATCTGCCGCGTCCTCGAGCAGGCCGGCTGCAGTCGACCGGATCGTTGCCGCCGCAGCCCTGTTTGCGGCCTGACCGAGATCCGACTGCTGATCGGCCCAGCTCTCGAGACGTCGGTACGCCACAGCTCTGCTGTCCGACGCGGCGACCTCGCTGAGCTCTGCGCCCTCACCTCCGGTCGTGGCAAAGGCGATAATGTCGGCAAGGTCCGCGAGGTAGGCAGGGCCGCCGCGCTCACGCGCGTACCAATAGGCAAAGAGGCGATCAGCAGCCTTGTAGTATGCTCGTCGCGTCGTCGAGCGCTCGGTCTTGTCGATCACCCGGTCAGCGGCGAGCAGGCGTACGGCGTCGGCGATGTCGGCTTGGTTCGTGCCAAGCAGAGCGGCCAAACCCGTAGGCCGGTTCGGCTCGCCATCGACCAGAAGCGCGTCAAGAACGCGGCGCTGCCGGATCGGCATCGGCGCCAACAAGGCCTCGAACGCCGCTGTCTCGTGGGCGATGATGCGATCGATCAAGGCTGAAGGCGCAAGGTCCGGCTCTCGCTTCAGCACGTCGAGCGCGATCCGGGACCGTCGCGGCGATCCGCCGAGCAGTGCCGTAACGCTCGCCGCTGCACACCCCGCAGCTGGCGTCGGGGCCAGGCGAGCGATGTCGGTCGGCGCGATCGCAGGCAGATCAATCTCCAGGAATGACTGGAACAGCCGCTCGTCATAGTCGCGCTGGACATCGGCGCTGTCCACGGCTCCAACCAGCATGAGATCCCGCTCGGACTGGAGCAGTTGCCGCAGGCGAGACTGTGCCTCCTTGGGTGCAAAGGCTCGCTTCAGCGCATCGTCGAAACCATCGATCAAGAGGACGATGAGCCTCCTCCGCGTTTTCGTAGTCTTGTGCCGTACCGCGTCGAGGCGAGCCAGCGCCGCGGTCCATGAGGCTTCGTCGTGGTGGCCGAAGTCGAGCCGGGTCTGGGCCTCGCGCGAATCCAGCGCCGCCGTGATCCGGTCGAGGTAGCTATCGGGACCAGCCGTGCCGACCTCGAGCGATCCGACCAGGATCACTGCCGTGCGAGTGCGCAGGGCCGGCTCAGAAGCGATCGCCTCAGCTATGGCACTGAGAAATGTAGTCTTGCCGCCCCCCCGCCCCGCGACCACCAGCACGTGCTGCTGGGGAGCTTCGTCACGCTTCAAATTGCTGCGAACGATATCGATTGCCTGTCTGAGCGGCGCGTCGATCGCCAGCAGCCGCTCGTTCTTCCGGACCACGCTCGTCATCGCCGGGCTCTGCGCCGCTCGCCGGGACGCGTTTGCCACCAGTTGGCGACCAGTCGGTAGGCGAAGGCCGCCGTGCCGGCGGTCGCATCGACGTGAAGAAAACCATCCTCGACCAGCGTCAGCAGCGTGTCCTCGACCGCATCTGCGGTTTTCACTCCTGCCCGCGCAATCGCGGCTTCGACTGTTGTCCGATCGACCGGCTCTGGATCGGCGGCGCCGACGGCGGTCAGAGCGGCGCGTGCTGACGCTTCACCCTTGCCGTAGCGTCGCAGGCGCTTGGTGAACTGATCGAAGAAGCCCTGCTCGAACTCCGCCTTCATACGGCCATGCAGGGCCTGGGATACGGCCTCGGCCGTCTTGGCCTCCCGTGCAATCACTTCGGAGAACGCCCGTTGCAGATAGCTCGGGATCAGGTCAGGCGCGCCTGACACAACGGCCTCTCCGATCTCTGCCGACCACCAGTCCACGGTCTTATGTGCCGCCAGCGCCGCCAGCATCGCTTTTGCGTCATCTGCGGAGAGCGCTTCGAGCGTGACCGGGGTCAAGTCGTTGAGATGGTCGGCCCGCAGCCCATGCGTGCGCACCAAGTGCCGAATGCCGATCGATCCGGCAATCGCCATGGGGATTGCCCCTGATTGGCGCCAGCGCCGCAAGGTGGCCAGGAACGTGTCGATCTCCGGGACGGAGACACCCTTCTCGATCTGCTCCTCGCAAAAGTAGGGCAACTCGTCCAGGAACAGCACGACCCGAGGCTGGCTGGCGCTCGCCTGCGCGTGAACCGTTTCCGCCAGCACCTCCCAGTAGGCCCGCATCAGGCCCTCTGTCTTGGCGTCAGTCGGCAGGCCACCGGCCGATTTCGGCCCGAGGCTCCCGATGAGCTTAGCCAGTGCCGGCGGCAAACCGCCGAGCTTCGACCAGCCGGTGACGATCTTGGCGCGTAGCGGCTTTGGAATTTCCTCGATCAGCTTGCTTGCGAACGAGGCCGGCCCCGAGCGACCTTCGAGGTCGATCTCAATCGGATGGTGCACCTTGCCGGCCTTGAGGATGCGCGCTGTCTCCCTCATGATCGAGGACTTGCCCGTTCGCCGCGGGCCGAACAGGGCGATACTGCCGCCGTCACGCAGCGTCTCGACCGCCAGATTGATTGCGTAGCTGCGTGGCCAGAAGCCGTCACCTGAGACGGCATGACCGTAGTGCGGACGCAGGCCGCTGGCGGCTGTCGTAGGAGATTTCATATATATTCAGCTCGCCATCATCAGAGGCTCAATCAGGGTTGTTGGGATATATATCGGCTTGGCTATCTACTGTCAAAGCTCAAAGGGTGGCTGGAGCGATGCGCATCAACATAGCCCATAGGCTCACTCGAGCATTCCGAACGAACACGAGCCCGCCGGGCGCCCCGCGGCCGGAGGGCCGCGGCCGGGCCCTACCGCGCGGCACCACGCCGACGGCGCCGCCTGAGACGAGGGTCCGCGCGCCCGAGCCCGGCCACCGCCGGTCTCGGCCCATGCGGGTGACGGTCCCTGGCGCGGTCAGCGAGGACCCTGTCGACCGGGCGCTGCGTGCTCACGACGCTTGAGCGACCCGTGCCGGACTCACCACGAGGCAGGC
>JAHJSN010000044.1 GCA_018830445.1 Alphaproteobacteria bacterium
CCTTCTTCGCAAATCTCGGTCTGCCGTCATTGATGATGGAGTACCGTCGCCTCAATCGCGTATCATGAACCGCCGTATGCGGAACCGCACGTACGGTGGTGTGGGAGGACGGCGGGAGCAATCCCGCCTCCTACCCGATCTCAACATTCGGCAAGCCGATGTTGGGGTGCGCAAGCTTGTGTTGGGCAGGATGCCCACGCTGCGTTTGTTTGGTCCACACTTCCGAAAGTCGTGTGGAGCGGCGGTAATCCACCCTACAAGTCTTTCGAACCTTTGTAGGGTGGATTAGCGAAGCGTAATCCACCGTTTGCAGAGTTCTTGGCGGCGGGTTACGCACTTTATCCCAACATTGGGCAAGCCCATGTTGGATGCGCTTAAACCCGCCCTACAGGTTTCCGTTTCTTGTCCGTTCTACTTGCTGGAAAGTCAGCATCAAGGAGAACTGACGTGGCTTCTCGATGCTTGCTTGGGTCCCCGCCTGCGCGGGGATGACGGTGGCGGATTGCACCCGCGCTTTCTAACTGCGCTTCAGGTGCCGACCAGCACCCGCGCTTATTAATCGCGCTTCAGGTGCCGACCAGCACCCGCGCTAGACCCGGCGCTCGACCATCAGCCTCTTAAGCTCAGCGATTGCCTTGGCCGGATTGAGGCCCTTGGGGCAGGCGCGCGTACAGTTCAGGATGGTGTGGCAGCGGTAGAGCCGGAAGGGGTCTTCCAGGTTGTCCAGGCGGTCGCCGGTGGCCTCGTCGCGGCTGTCGATGACCCAGCGATAGGCTTGAAGCAGGATCGCAGGGCCCAGATACCGGTCCGAATTCCACCAGTAACTGGGGCACGATGTCGAGCAGCAGGCGCAAAGTATACATTCGTAGAGCCCATCAAGAGCAGCTCGATCGTCACGGGACTGTTTCCACTCGGTGGGGGGGGAGGGGGTGTCGGTCTTCAGCCACGGCTCGATGGAACGGTGCTGGGCGTAGAAGTGACTGAGATCCGGGATCAGGTCCTTGACCACCTCCATGTGCGGCAAGGGATAGATCCTCACCGCTGCCTTCACATCCTCTATCGCCTTGAGGCAAGCCAGCGTGTTGGTGCCGTCGATATTCATCGAGCAGGAACCGCAAATTCCTTCGCGGCAAGAGCGGCGGAAGGTCAGCGTCGGGTCGATTTCGTTCTTGATCTTGATAAGTGCGTCGAGAACCATCGGGCCGCACTCTTCGAGGTTGACCCAGTAGGTGTCGGTGCGCGGATTTTCGCCGTCGTCCGGGTTCCAGCGGTAGATCGTGAATTCCTTCCAGGTACCCTTGCCGTCGGGCTGGTTCCACGTCTTGCCTGAGGTGACCTTGGAATTCTTCGGAAGCGTCAGCTGGACCATCGAGGCATCCTTCGTCGTTCTGGCTTCGTCGTTCTGGCTTCGTGGTTGTGGAAGCCTTCGCCCTCGGGATCAGGGCAATATCGTATTGCAGCGCAAAAAAGCACTACCTGAATGCGGTGTCGCCGGCGCGCTGTCAACGCTACGTTTGGCAGGGGTTCAGGCCGGCCAGGGCAGAGCAGAGCCAGCGCGAATACCGCCGGGTCTACTCGACGTGTTTTTTAAGCTCTACGACAAGCGCGTGCAGTCGCCTGGCCACTTCGAAGCCCGTATCGACGCTTGCCTTCATGGTGGCGCGCTGCTGGATCAGTTCGTTGAGCCGGTCCTGGCATTCGCCAAATCCGAAAAAGATCTCCTCGGGCGCGTCTATCTCGCCGTCTTCAACGGCCGACATCACGTCGAAGGCATTCTGGGAGGCGAGCACCAGCATCGATGCGACGTCGTTGACGAGTTGCTGATAAAGCCGCGCCTCGTCGGTCGAAACGCGGACGCCGTGCACGCCGAATTTCAGCGGCGTGTTGATGGTCGCGCCTTCGCCGCAGAAGAGCCTGGGATTGCGCTGGAACCTGCGGAAGATCTCAATCAGGCCCATACTGCAAGTTTCCAGATCGCGCAGCGCCGTGGAGGCGCGGCGGCGCGTCTTCGGCCGGTCCGGAGTGCGGTCTTCGGCTGCCCAATTGATCGTTGCGATCGAGGCAATGGCGCCCAAGGCGGCAATTGCCGGCAGAACGGCGGCAAACGGATCGGGTGCGCTGCGAGTCGTCGAGTCCCGTACGGAGCTGCTTGGCGCAGATGCTCTGGGATGTGCGGCAGCAGGCTTCTTCACGGCGGTTCCTGTGATCGAGACTACGAGACAACAGTGCGCCGTTACCGGCGTCCTCCTCGCGCATACGCCAGGCTGGACGCCTTCAATGCCCCGACTCTGTGGCCGCTGCAAGACCGGTGCTTCCGCGGCCGCCGTCAACTGCCGAGTTGTCAACAAAGCCCGCGATTGAGCAAAGCCTCAATACACCCGCGCTTTTGGCTCGATGTAGTGCATTTCGTTGGTCAGGGTGTAGGTGTGGACGGGGCGGTAATCGATCGTGACCGACCGCTTCGCGTAGTCGGCCCACGCGAGCGTGTGCTTCATCCAATCCGCATCGTTGCGGTTGGGATAATCCTCGCGGGCGTGAGCGCCGCGGCTTTCGGTGCGGTTGGCCGCACCCGTCACGGTAACCGCTGCCTGGGCGATCAGGTTGTCGAATTCGAGGGTCTCGATCAGGTCCGAATTCCAGATGAGCGAACGATCGGTAACGCGGATGTCGCCTGCCCCCTTCCAGATGTCGTTGATAAGCTTGACGCCTTCTGCGAGCACCGGGCCGTCGCGGAAAACGGCGCAGTTCGCCTGCATGGCCTTCTGCATGCGCAAGCGCAGGTCAGCGGTCGGCGTGCCGCCAGAGGCATTACGGAAGCCGTCAAGGCGTGAAAGGGCCGGTTCGTAGGAAGACGACGGCAGGTCAGGCTGGCTGCCCGGTTCGACCACATCGGCGCACCGCAGGCCCGCCGCGCGGCCGAACACGACAAGGTCGATCAGCGAGTTCGAGCCGAGCCGGTTGGCGCCGTGCACCGATACGCAGGCGGCTTCGCCGATCGCCATCAGGCCGGGCACGACATGGTCCGGATTGCCGTCCTTCAGGGTCAAAACCTCGCCGTGATAATTGGTCGGGATGCCGCCCATGTTGTAGTGGACCGTGGGGATCACCGGGATCGGTTGGCGGCGCAGGTCGACACCGGCGAAGACCTTGGCGTTTTCGGTGATGCCGGGAAGGCGCTCGGCCAGGATCTTGGGGTCGAGGTGATCGAGGTGAAGGTAGATGTGATCGCCTTCCGGCCCGACGCCGCGGCCGTCGCGGATTTCCATGGTCATCGAGCGGGAGACGACGTCACGGGAGGCGAGATCCTTGGCCGATGGAGCGTAACGCTCCATGAAGCGTTCACCTTCGGAGTTGGTCAGATAGCCGCCTTCGCCGCGCGCGCCTTCGGTGATCAGCACGCCGGCACCGTAAATGCCGGTCGGGTGGAACTGCACGAACTCCATGTCCTGCAAGGGCAGGCCGGCGCGCAGCACCATCGCGTTGCCGTCGCCGGTGCAGGTATGGGCCGAGGTGCATGAGAAATACGCCCGCCCGTATCCGCCTGTTGCCAGAATCGTCTTTTTAGCGCGGAAGCGGTGGAGCGTTCCGTCTTCAAGCGACATCGCGATGACGCCGCGGCAGGCGCCGTCGTCGTCCATCATCAGGTCGAGGGCGAAGTGCTCGATAAAGAATTCCGCGGAGTGACGCAGCGACTGGCCGTAGAGCGTGTGCAGCATGGCGTGGCCGGTGCGGTCGGCGGCGGCGCAGGTGCGCTGAGCCGGTGGACCTTCGCCGAATTCGGTGGTCATGCCGCCGAACGGGCGCTGGTAGATCCTGCCATCCTCGGTACGAGAAAAGGGAACGCCGTAGTGCTCCAGTTCGTAAACCGCGGCGGGGGCGTGACGGCAGAGGTATTCGATCGAGTCCTGGTCGCCGAGCCAGTCGGAGCCCTTGACCGTGTCGTACATATGCCAACGCCAGTTGTCGGGGCCCATGTTGCCGAGGGAAGCGGCGACACCGCCCTGGGCTGCGACGGTGTGCGAACGGGTCGGGAAGACCTTGGTTACGCAGGCCGTCTTAAGTCCGGCTTCGGCGCAGCCAAGCGTTGCCCGCAGACCGGCGCCGCCCGCGCCGACGACGACGACGTCGTAGGTATGATCGACGATCTTGTAGGCTTTGCCGTTCACTGCAGCCATGAGTGTGTCTCTCTTTTGTTTGCACCTTCGGATGCCCATCGCTCCCGACGGTCGCGACATCCGGTGCCGTGACTCTTTCATTTGCACTTTCGGATGCCCATCGCTCCCGACGGTCGCGACATCCGGTGCCCTGACGATACTCCGTTGACACCTTAGTCCATCAACACCGCGCGAGCTGATGTTGACCAGAGAGGCGCGTGTGGAGCGGCGGCAACCGTGTCCTGACTCCATCGGCGGCCCTTCGGTTGCCCGCCGTTTCTTTAATGGTCCACACTTCCCAAGGTCGTGTGGAGCGGCGGCAACCGGGCCCTGACTCCTTTGGCGGCCCTTCGGTTGCCCGCCGTTTCTTTAATGGTCCACACTTCCCAGGGTC
>JAHJSN010000045.1 GCA_018830445.1 Alphaproteobacteria bacterium
CGAGGCAGGCACACGGCGATGCGCCAAAGCTATCCCTAAAGGGATTGCCGAATCCGGTGCAATCGGCCGGGCGAATCTGCGCCATGCCGGGCGGCGGATTGAAACATTATGTGATTGAAAATGCTTCGTAAAACAAGCGTTGCGTCTGGAACAAAGCACGAACTTGTGGTAGGTTTTGGATACTGAGATCAGCGCTGAAACATCTCAGGCTTGGCACCCTTTTTCGGAGTTTGCGTCATGCCCGCCGAAAGCGCGAAATCACGCCCCAATATCTATGAGACCATCACGGCGAAGATCATCGCCGCCATCGAAGGAAACCCCGGAGAACCCGTGCTGCCCTGGCAGCGCGGCGGGCTCACCCCGGTACTGCCGACCAACGCGGCGACCGGCAACGCCTATCGCGGCGTCAACATCCTGTCGCTGTGGGTCACCGCCCTGGAGCACGGCTACGAAAGCGGCCTCTTTGCCACCTACAAGCAGTGGTCGGCCCTTGGGGCGCAGGTCAGGAAGGGCGAGAGCGCCGCGCCCATCGTGTTCTACCGCGAGCTTGAGAAGGCCAAGGACGGCGCCGATCCCGCCGACCCGGACGCGACCGAGACCATCCGCATGGCACGCGGCTACTGGGTGTTCGCCGCCGAGCAGGTGGACGGATACGTCCTTCCCGGCGCCCTGCCGCCCGACCCCATCGACCGCATCGCGGCGGCCGACGCCTATGTCGCCGCGACCCGCGCCCGCGTCGTGATCGGCGGCGCCAGGGCCTGCTACCGCCCCTCGACCGACACCATCCGCATGCCCGACGAGGCCCGGTTTTTCGGCACCGATGGCCGCTCGCGATTGGAGGCCTTCTACGGCACGCTGGCACACGAGCTCGTCCACTGGACGGCACCGGAAACCCGCTGCGCGCGCGAGCTTGGCGCCCGCTTCGGCGACGACAGGTACTGCGCCGAGGAAGTCATTGCCGAGACCGGCGCCGCGTTCCTGTGCGCCCGGCTCGGCATCGCCGCCGAGCCCCATCCCGATCACGCCCGCTACATCGGCCATTGGCTGACCGTGATGAAGGCCGACAGCCGCGCCGTGTTCACGGCAGCGGCCAAGGCGCAAGAGGCCGTGACCTACCTCGACGGCTTGCAACAGCACGCCCGCCAGCTGGCCGCCTGAACGCGCGAAGCGCCCGCGCGCGCAAGGAACGCGCGCGGGTCCGCGAACCCGATCCCCCGATACCCGATACATGACCGGAGAACACCCATGCCCGCCACCCTGCGCCACATCCCGCTCGATGCCCTCAAGGTCTCCCGCCTCAACGTCCGCAAGCATGGCGCCAAGGACGTGGCGAGCCTCGCCTCCTCGATCGCCGCGCTCGGCCTCCTGCAACCGCTGCTCGTCCGCGAGACTGGCAACGGCTACGAAGTCGTCGCCGGACAGCGCCGCTACCTCGCCGCACGAGCGTTGCGCCAGGACGGCCACGACGCCGCCGATCCCGTCCCCTGCGTCTTGCTCGCGGCAGGCGATGACGCGGCAGCCATCGAGGCCTCGCTCGCCGAGAACATCGAGCGCTTGCCGATGGACGAGATGGACCAGCACGAGGCCTTCCTGGCGCTGCGGCGCAAGGGCCTCGCCGTCGCCGACATCGCCGCGCACTTCGCCATCTCGGAGCGCATCGTCGAGCGGCGCTTGGCGCTCGCCAACCTCATCCCCGACATCCGCCGCCTCTACCGTCAGGGCGAGATCGACGCGCGCACCCTCCATCTCCTGACGCTCGCCACCAAGGAGCGCCAGCGCGCCTGGGTCCGCCTCGCGACCGATCCGGACGAGACGCCGCCGCCCTTCTGGCAGCTGAAAGCGTGGCTGCTTGGCGGCGCCGAGATCAGCACCAAGGCCGCCCTGTTCGATGAGGCCGCCTACACCGGCGCCATTGCCACCGACCTGTTCGGTGAGGATCGCTACTTCACCGGCGCCGATGAATTCTGGCACCTCCAGAATGGTGCAATCGCCGAGATTCAGGACAAGCTCGCCGCGTCTGGCTGGCGCGAGGTCGCCGTCATCCCGCCGAGCGAGCGGTTCGCGTCCTGGGACTTTGAGCCCGCCTCGAAAGCCAAGGGCGGCGCGGTCATCATCGAGGTCGGCGCCGATGGCCACGTGACGGTGCACAAGGGCCTCAAGCCGCGCGGGCGGTCGGCCGCATCGCGGCGGCAGGCGAGCGCTGATGGCGATGCGCCCGAGCCCGAGACGCGCGAGCGGCCGGAATTGAGCGCGCCGCTTGCCAACGTCGTCGATATCCTCCGCCACGGCGCGGTGCGCCTCGCCCTCGCCGACGCGCCCGGGATCGCCCTCAGGCTGGTGCTCGCGCATATGCTCGGCGGTTCGCAGCTGTGGACGGTCACGGCCGAGCCGCAAACACCCGCCAGCGAGGCCATCGCCACGTGGCGCGACGGCCTGCCCACGAACACCGCGTTCGCCGAGCGCAAAGCACGGGCGCTGGCAACGCTCGGCCGCGAGGACGAGGCGCTCGTCTTGCCCGACGCCATCGGGGCGCGCACGGTGGACATCCTGGCCACGCTCATGAGCCTGCCGGACGACGACGTGCTGGCGCTGCTCGCCGTCACCATGGCCGAGACGCTCGCCATGGGCACGGAGCTGATCGACACGGTGGGCGCGGCGCTCGCCGTCGAAGTCGGCACCCACTGGCAGCCCGACGATCTGTTCTTCGAGGTGTGTCGCGACCGCGAAGCCATCGGCGCCATGATCGCCGAGGTGATCGGCGATACGGCGGCCCGCAGCTATCTGACCGAGACCGGCGCGAAGAAAAAGGCGATCATCCGCATGGCACTCGACGGAAACGGCCGCACGAAGGTCGACGGCTGGCTGCCGCGCTACGTGCGCTTCCCGATGGCCGGGTATACCTCGCGGCCGATGCTGGCACGCGAGCGCGCGGCGGCGTGAAGGAGGGGGCGGCATCGAGGCGGCGGGACGGCTGTTGGCCGGCCCGCCGTCTTTCTTTGGACAGGTCCGGACAGCAGTGTGCGACGACCGGGAGAAGCCGTCACTGCGCAGCCCAATTATTTTGGACTACGACTAATTCGGAGAAGGACGGCGGCGGCGCGCGCAGCCGCCACCCCACACTCGTAAATCGCTTTAGGCTCCCACAGCCGGATGCATTTTCGTCTGGGGTTTGTGCAGGCTGCAGACAACCAACACCGCCGCGCCATTGGCCCAGTAGTAAAGGGCATCGAGACCTTCGAAGCCCAATACGATCGGCGCGGCGATGAACACGACGCCGACAAGAAAATCGACGGCCAGATGGAACCAGTACGGCAGGACGCGGATGACGCCCGGGTCGTGGTCCGTGAACACCGTCAGGATCAGGGCTGCTACACCGGTCCCGACCGCGAGCCATTTTGCCAGCGGGTTGGACATGCCGAGCCCGAGCATGAACGGCAACGCCATGAGGCTCAGCGCAACCGGATAGTCCAGGTAGGCATGCATGGTTCTGGTGACGAAGCGCATCGGATTTCTCCATCAATTTGCCCGACGGCCGCGCCGCAAGTCCGGCGCAGCCGCAGGGTTATGCTTCAGTTGATCTCTGAGGGCTGCTTGTCCTTGAGGCCCGGCCAGTTCGCCTCGGCCTTCTTGATCGCGCCGGGCACATCCTTCAGCCAGGCCTGCTGAATGCCTTTGTCGAGGTTGAGGTAGAGCTTGCCGTCGACGACCTTCCAGAAGTTTGGATCGCCGTCGAACTTGGCGCCGACCGAGACGCCGTAAGCGCAGTAGCCGCCGTAAGCCGGCTCGTACTTGGCGGGATTGGCCTTGAAGGTGTCGAGATTGGCCTTGCTGGCGAAGCGATACGTTGCCTCTCTGTGAACAGTGGCGAACTCGGCTGTTCCGCGAACGGGCTTGCCTTGCGTCTGATAGGCAACGACGTCGTAGCCATGAACGGCGAGGCCTGGGGCGGGCTTGCCGTCCGCCAGCACAAGTCCGGCTGTCGTGTTGACGTCCGGGCCGGCATGAGCGGGGGCGACCGCTCCTCCGAAGATGGCGCTCGACACGGCGAGAGCCGCAAGCAGGGCTTTCATCTTGGTCATGTTCGTTCTCCTAGTCTGAAGGACTCATTGCGGTTGAAGATCCGCATCCGATCCTGACTCCGGCTGCGGTCGATCATTCCTGCGGCAGCGTCCGAATAGTCAGGACAGACGCTCCGCCGACCCGTTAGTCACGCTGCTTTGCGCGGCGTCACGGCGGGGAAGTCGATTTCGGTCAGGGCAACCTCGTTGACGTAGTTCGTCAGCGTGTTGAGAGCGACGTGCACGACGATCTCGACAAGTTCCGCGTCGTCGAAACCGGCTGCCTTGACGGCAGCAACATCAGCGTCGCTGACATGTCCGCGTTCGCGCACGACTGCTGAGGCGAAGCGCACGGCGGCTTCGGCCTTGGGATCGTTGGACGATCCGTTCCGGTTGGCGGTCAATTCCGCGTCGTCCAGCTTGGCGACGTGCCGCGCGAGATAGGAGTGTGCGGACAGGCAGTAGCTGCACCCGTTGATCTCCGCGACGGCAAGCGCAATGCGTTCGTGAGTCTTGGGATCGAGGCTTCCCTTCGAAAGAGCCGCCGAGATTGCGAAATACCCTTGAAGCGCGGCAGGGCTGTTGGCGATCACCCTGAAAAGGTTGGGCACCGAGCCGAGCTTTTTCTTGGCAGCTTCGAGCGATGGTCTGGCCGCCTCCGGGGCGTCGGCGATCGAGGGGATGGTGTTGATCCGGGTCATGGGGCTTGCCTCTCCGAATGGCTTGAAACGCGGCCTGACTGGCCAGTGCCCCTTCAATGAACTATTCCAAGATCGCCCACTATTCTGTAAAGTTGAGAACCATTGTTCCATTTTTGGAAGGCCAGGATGGATCGTCTCGAAGCCATGTCGGCGTTCGTCGCCGTCGTCGAAGCTGGAGGCTTCTCCGCTGCCGCGCGGCACCTGCGCACGCCGTTGGCCACCGTGAGCCGGCGGGTGTCAGAGCTCGAAGGTCACCTCCGTGTGCAACTGCTTGTGCGAACGACTCGTTCGGTCGCCCTCACCGAAACCGGCCAGCGGTACTTCGAGACCGCGCGACGGCTGCTGGAAGAACTGGGAGAAGCAGAACGACTGGTGACCGGCGAATACACCTCGCCGCGCGGGACGTTGAGCGTGGCTGCGCCCGTAAGTCTCGGGCGGATCTACCTCGCTCCGATCATCACCGAATTCCTGCTGGCCTATCCCGAGGTCGATGTCGCGCTTCAATTGGGTGACGAGGTGATCAACCTTGCCGACGAGGGCATCGACATTGCGCTGCGTGTCAGCAATCTGCCCGACAGCAGCCTCAAGGCGATCCACGTGGGCGAAATCCGGCGGGTCGTCTGTGCCAGCGCAGCATATCTCAAGGGTGTAAGTCCCGTCTCCTCACCCGACGACCTGCGCCGTCATGTTTGCATCACGTTCACTTCACTCGAGTCGGCGCATGAATGGTCTTTCCAGGTTGGCAAAACCGTAAAGCGCATTCCGGTGCGCTCACGTCTGTCAGCGAGTGCGGCCGACGCGGCGGCCGACGCCGCCGCTGCGGGGCTCGGTGTCACACGACTTCTCTGCTATCAGGCGCTACCCGCGATCCGGGCGAAGAAGCTGAAGCTGATCCTGCGCGACTTCGAGCCCTCGCCGACACCGGTCAGCTTCGTCTATCGAGCCGGGCGGTCCATGCCGCAGAAGTTGAGAGCCTTCATCGACTTTGTGATTCCTCGGATGAAGTCTCGCCTTGTCTTCGATCCGTAGCGAGCTTGGATATCGATACAATGTACAACTCGGGAGACGGAATAGCCTTTGGCCAGTTGCGGGACATCCCGCGCGAGGAGATCATTGCGCACATGTCCGACCCTCGTGTCAGAAAGCACATGCCTCTGCTCAAATTCGAATTGAATAGCGAAACGCTTTCAGAGTTCCTTGCGACGAAGGAAGCGTACTGGCGCCGCGACGGCCTTGGGCACTGGGCGATCCTCTTTAAAGGTACCTATGCCGGTTGGGGCGGGTTTCAAAAGGAGGGAGTTGAGTGGGATTTCGGATTGGTGCTCAAGCCCGAGTTTTTCGGGCTGGGTGTACGGATTACTCAGAAAGCACTGATGGTCGCCCGAGCTGACCCGAGAATTCCGTTCGTGACATTCCTTGTGCCTCCGTCACGCAAGAACCTCAGAGCGCTCGTCCGACTCGGTGCCCAGTTCACTGGCGAAGTCGATCACGGCGGCGCTCGGTTTCTAAAGTTTCGCCTTGAGACTTGAAGGGCCGCTGCGGTCATGAGCCCCCTGAAACCGGGTGGACCAGAAGAACGTTGCCTCCGAGTTGGCCATGGCGACAATTGTATCAGTCCGCTTCATTTTCTCTGAACCCTTCGCGCCAGCTTGTGAGCTTTGTGCGGCCTCTCCCTTGGGCAGGTCACAGTTGACCTACTCCCACTACACCCCGCTACACGCCATTCACCGCGATCCCGCGTTCCCTGGCGGCGGCCGCACCGGCATCCTGATCCCGCATCTTGTCGCAACCGCGCGAGAGGGGATCAGCAATGCCGAACGCCCGTCAACTCCTGTTCCAGGCCGGCCTGTCGGCCACGCTCGCGATCGCGGCACTGTGGGCCGCCACCCAGTGGGCCGCAGCCGAGCTCGGGCATCAGCCCGCCCTCGGGCCGGCCTGGACGACGGTGCTCGGCCTGCCCCTCTACGCGCCGTGGAAGATCTTCCCCTGGTGGCTCACGTTCGAGGCCCAGGCGCCGGAGGTCTTCAACCGCGCCGGGATGCTCGCGGCGCTCGGCGGTATCCTGCCGGCGCTCATCGCGATCGGGGGAGCCGTCCAGCGGGCCGGGTCGAAGGCGCAGGCCACGACCTATGGCTCGGCCCGCTGGGCGGAGTTTTCCGACATCAAGGCCGCCGGGCTCTTTGATGAGCAGGGCATTGTTCTTGGCCTCTATGACGAGCGCTATCTGCGCCACGATGGGCCAGAACACGTGCTCGCCGTCGCCCCGACGCGCTCGGGCAAAGGTGTCGGCCTCGTCGTGCCGACGCTGCTCACTTGGCCCGGGTCGGCGATCATCCACGACATCAAGGGCGAGAACTGGGAACTGACCGCCGGGTGGCGGGCGCGGTTCTCGCACTGCCTGCTGTTCGATCCGACGAAGCCAGACTCGTCAAAACCTGGCTCGTCGCGGTTCAATCCGCTCCTCGAGGTGCGGCGCGGCACGCACGAGGTTCGCGACGTGCAGAACATCGCCGATATCCTCGTCGATCCGGACGGCGCGCGCGAGCGGCGCGACCACTGGGAGAAAACCGCGCACGCCCTGCTGACCGGGGCCATCCTGCACGTGCTCTATGCGGAGGAGGAGAAGGCGCTCAACCGCGTCGCGACCTTCCTTGCCGATCCAGGCCGCTCGATCGAGCGCACGCTGCGCATCATGCTGACGACGAACCACGTCGGCAGCGCCGAAGCGCCCGAACCCCATCCGGTGGTGGCCTCGATCGCACGCGAGCTTCTCAACAAGAGCGAGAACGAACGCTCCGGCGTCGTCTCGACCGCCATGAGCCTGCTCGGGCTCTATCGCGATCCGATCATCGCCGCCAAAACGGCTGCGTCCGACTGGAGGATTGCCGACCTCATCGACGGCGAGCGGCCGGTCTCGCTCTATCTCGTCGTGCCACCGTCCGACATCTCGCGAACCCGGCCGCTGGTGCGCCTGATCCTCAACCAGATCGCCCGGCGGCTGACCGAGTCGCTGCCGACGCGGGACCGAATGCAGAGGGATCGCGATCTGTTGCTCATGCTGGACGAGTTGCCCGCTCTCGGGCGGCTCGAGTTCTTCGAGACCTCGCTCGCTTTCCTCGCCGGCTATGGCGTGCGCTGCATGCTGATCGCGCAATCCTTGAACCAGATCGAGAAGGCCTACGGGACCAACAACGCGATCCTCGACAACTGTCACGTCCGCGTCGCCTTCGCGCCGAACGACGAGCGCACGGCCAAGCGCCTGTCGGATGCGCTCGGCACCACGACGGAGCTCAGAGCCCAGCGGAACTTGGCCGGGCACCGGCTTGCGCCGTGGCTGTCGCGCCTCGCCGTTGCCGAGCAGGAGACGCCGCGCGCGCTTCTGACCCCCGGCGAGGCGATGCAGCTACCGCCCGACGAGGCCCTCGTGATGATCTCCGGCACGCCGCCGATCCGCGCCCGGAAGCTGCGCTACTTCACGGACCACAATCTCGCAAAGCGCTGCCTGCCGCCTCCGACTCGCGCCTGTCCCGACCGCCCGGCCACGCGGCCCGATGACTGGACCGGCGTCAAGCGCGCCGTCGACTACCGTCTGCAGTTGCCCTGGTCCGACCACGTGGCGAGCGGCAGGCGGCGGCGGGATCGCGCCGACGATCAAGAGTACATGCCGCTGCGCGACGATTGGGGCGACCTCGACTGGTCAGCCGACTTCGACGCCGATCCCGGCCGAGACACCGGCGCCGGCGGCGGTCCGGGTACCGGCCGCGACGCAAACGACGACATCTCCGGCATCTGAGGCGCACCATGGCCAAGCATCGCATCAGCCTCTATCTCGACGACGGCACGGTTAAGAACCTGAACCTTGCCGCCAACCGTCGCAAGGGCGCGAAATCGGCACTCGTCGAGGAGGCGCTCGACCAGTACCTCAATCCCGAGCGCCGCCGCATGCTCGACGAGGCGACGCTGCGTCGGATGGACCGGATGTCGTCGAGCCTCTCGACGGTCGGGCGCGA
Organism: Alphaproteobacteria bacterium; assembly: GCA_018830445.1. Classification (GTDB taxonomy): domain Bacteria; phylum Pseudomonadota; class Alphaproteobacteria; order Rhizobiales; family Hyphomicrobiaceae; genus Filomicrobium. The sequence continues at coordinate 8,770 of JAHJSN010000045.1, forward strand.
CGTCGCCATCGCCACTGAGACGCTGTCGCTGTTTGTGCGCTACTTCCTGACCATCACGCCGCCCTTGCCGCAGTCCGAGCAGGATGCGGCGCGGGCGCTCGGCCGGCAGCGTTTCGAGGTGTTCGTCGCCCAGGTCGGGCGACGGCTGGCGTCCGATCACCGTCTCGTTTCCGAGGTGCTGGAAAGCATCGCCGCGCACAACCCCGATCTGTTCGCGACGGCCGCCGACGACGAGCCGGGTCCCGTCGAGCCAAGTTCCGCCGAGCCTCAGGCTCCAGCGCCCGCCAGACCGGCGAACGGCCACAACGGCGCCGAGCCCGCAGAAGGCGAGGGCGGCCATGGCTGATCTGTTCGCCTTCGCGGAACAATCCGAAAGCCGGCGCCGGCAGATGCTGCGCACCGCCTTCGGTCCCGCAATCGCCGCCGCGCTCGTCGACCCCGCCGTGATCGAGGTGATGGTCAACCCCGACGGCCGGCTGTGGCTCGACAAGCTCGGGGAGGGCCGCATCGATACCGGCGAGCGCATCGCCACCGCCGAGGCCGAGCGCATCATCCGCCTCGTTGCCGCCCACGTGCGCCGTGAGGTCCACGACAAGGCGCCGATCGTCTCCGCCGAGTTGCCGGAAACCGGCGAGCGGTTCGAGGGCCTGATCCCGCCGGTTTCCGCGGCCCCCTGTTTTGCCATCCGCAAGCCCGCCGCCGTCGTCTTCGCGCTTGAGGATTACGTGGCCAAACGGGTCATGTCGCAGGCGCAGGCCGACGTGCTCAGCAGCGCAATCCGCGATCAGCGCAACATCGTGGTCGTCGGTGGCACGTCGTCGGGCAAGACCACCCTCGTCAACGCGTTGCTCGCCGAGATCGCCCATCTCGGCGAGCGCGTTGTCATCCTGGAGGATACCCGCGAACTGCGCTGTGCCGCGCCCGATTGCGTATCGCTGCGCACCCGGCCTGGCATCGTCTCGCTCGCCGATCTCGTGCGCTCGACTCTCCGGCTCAGGCCCGACCGCATCATCGTCGGCGAGGTGCGCGGGCCAGAGGCACTCGACATGTTGAAGGCATGGAACACCGGCCACCCCGGCGGCATCACGACGGTTCATGCCAACTCGCCCCTGATGGCGCTCTACCGGCTCGAGCAGCTGATCCAGGAGGCTGTCGTGACGGTACCGCGCGACCTCATCGCGCTCGCCATCGAGATCATCGTGTTCATCGATGGCCGCGGCAACGACCGGCGCATCGCCTCCATCCACGAAATCGACGGCCTCGACGACGGCGGCGATTACCGCCTGAAGCCGCTCGCCATCTCGCCGCTGCGCGTCATCGACACGACGGGAGGTGGCACATGAGCCGCCGGTTGCTGCTCGTTGCCTTGTTCCTCGCCGTTGCCGCGACAGCCGCCGAAGCCGCCGGCTCCGGCCTGCCGTGGGAAGCGCCGCTGCAGCGCATTCTGGAATCGATTGAAGGCCCCGTCGCGAAAGTCGTCGCCGTCATCATCATCATCGTGACGGGGCTGAGTCTCGCCTTCGGTGACATGGGCGGCGGCTTCCGGCGGCTGATCCAGATCGTGTTCGGACTTTCGATCGCCTTCGCCGCCACCTCGTTCTTCCTCTCCTTCTTCTCGTTCGCCGGTGGCGCTCTCATCAATTGACGGAGACCAGACCCATGCTCAGCTCGATCCCCCTGCCACCCGGCTACGAGGTGCCGCTACACCGGGCCTTGACCGAGCCGGTGCTGATCGCCGGGGCGCCGCGCGGATTTGCCATCCTCAACGGTACGCTCGCCGCAGCCATCGGCTTAGGACTGAGGCTCTGGCTCGCAGGTCTCGTCATCTGGCTCGCCGGGCATGCCATCGCCGTGTGGGTGACGCGCAAGGACCCCGAGTTCCTGCTCGTGCTGTCGCGCCACGCCCGCCACAAGGGGGCGCTTTCATGCTGAACCTCGCCGAGTACCGTCGCAAAGAGACGCGGCTTTGCGACTACGTGCCGTGGGCCTGCCTCGTGGCGCCGGGCATCGTGCTCAACAAGGACGGCAGCTTCCAGCGCACCATCCGCACCCGTGGTCCCGATCTCGACAGCGCCACCGAGGCCGAACTGGTGGCAATCTCCGCGCGGCTCAACAACGTGCTGCGGCGGTTCGGGGAGGGCTGGGCGCTGTTCTTCGAGGCCGAGCGCATCCCCGCCGAGGGCTACCCCGCAGGACGGTTCGGCGATCCGGCATCCTGGCTCGTCGACGAGGAGCGCAAGGCGGCCTTCGCTGCCGAGGGCGCGCATTTCGAGAGCAGCTACCATTTGACGTTTCTCTACCTGCCGCCCGCCGACACGGCGCAACGGGCCGAGCGCTTCTTCTACGAGCGCAGAGAAGGCCGGGGTGTGGTTGCCGACATCAGATCAGAGCTAAATGCGTTCGTGACAGAGACCGGCCGGGCAATCGAGATGATGGCATCGCTGTTGCCCGAGGTGCACGTGCTGGTCGACAGCGAGACGCTGACCTATCTGCACAGGACCGTGTCCGATCGTGCCCACCGGATCGCCCGACCGGAGCCGCCGGCCTATCTCGATGCGCTGCTCTGCGACACGCCGCTGACCGGTGGGCTCGAGCCGCAGCTCGGCAGCCGGCATCTGCGGGTTCTCACCATCGCCGGCTTTCCCAATGCGACGACACCTGGTCTCCTCGATGCGCTGAACGATCTGGGCTTTGCCTACCGATGGATGACGCGCTGGATCGCGCTCGACAAGTCCGAAGCCGCGCGGCAGTTGACCCGGCTGCGGCGGCACTGGTTCTCCAAGCGCAAATCCGTCGCGGCGGTCATGCGCGAGGTGATGTTCAACCGCGAAACCGCGCTCGTCGATCCCGATGCCGCAGCGAAAGCGGAGGACGCCGACGCGGCGCTTGAGGAGCTCGGCTCCGACGAGGTCGCCTTCGGCTACGTCACCACGACCCTCGTCGTTGCCGATCACGATGCGGCCCGCGCCGAGGAGAAGCTGCTCGCCGTCGAGCGCATCGTCAACGGTCGCGGATTCGTCACCATCCGCGAGAACCTCAACGCCGTCGAGGCATGGCTCGGATCGCTGCCGGGAAACCCCTACGCCAACATCCGCCAGCCCATCGTGCACACGCTCAATCTCGTGCACATGATGCCGGTGTCGGCGGTCTGGGCGGGGCCGGAGGCGAGCCGCCACCTCAATGCGCCGCCGCTGATGATGACCGAGACGCGCGGAACAACGCCGTTCCGGCTCGACCTGCACGTCGGCGACGTCGGCCACACCCTGGTGGTCGGGCCGACAGGCGCCGGCAAGTCGGTTCTCCTGGCGGCGCTCGCCCTTCAGTTCCGCCGCTTCATCGGGGCGCAGGTTGCCATCTTCGACAAGGGGCGATCCGCCCGCGCGGCCGCACTTGCGATGAACGGCACGGCGCTCGATCTGGCGCTCGATGGCGATCTGGCGTTCCAGCCGCTCGCCGACATCGACGATCCCGCCCACCTCGCCGTCGCACTCGATTGGGTCCTCGGGCTTCTGGCCGCCGAAAAGGTCACAGTGACGCCGGACGTCAAGGACGCCGTCTGGACCGCACTCCAGAGCCTCGCTTCTGCGCCCAGGAACGAGCGCACGCTGACCGGCCTTGCCGTGCTGATCCAGTCTGGCGCGCTCAGTCAGGCACTGGCGCCCTACACCCTCGAAGGACCCTACGGGCGACTCCTCGATGGCGCCGAGGATACATTGCAACTCGCCGACGTCCTCCATTTCGAGATGGACGGGCTCATGGCGCACAAGTCCCTTGTCCTGCCGGTGCTGACCTATCTGTTCCATCGCCTGGAATCGCGCTTCGACGGTCGGCCGACGCTCCTCATCCTCGACGAGGCCTGGGTGTTCCTCGACGACCCACTGTTTGCCGCTCGCATCCGCGAATGGCTGAAGACGTTGCGCAAGAAGAACGTCGCCGTTGTTTTCGCCACGCAATCACTTGCCGACATCGAGCGCTCGTCGATCGCGCCCGCCATCCTGGAAAGCTGCCCGACGCGCATCTTCCTGCCGAACGACCGCGCACTCGAGCCGCAGATGCGCACCGTCTACGAGCGCTTCGGGCTCAATGCGCGCCAGATCGAAATCCTGTCGCGGATGACGCCGAAGCGCGACTACTACGCGCAGACCGCACGCGGCAACCGGCAGTTCGCACTTGGTCTCGGACCGGTCGCGCTGGCGCTCGCGGCTGCCTCCTCGGCCGATGACCAGCGGCTCATCGACGATGTGCTCGCAAGACCGATGCCGCACGGGTTCGCTGCCGCGTTCCTGCGCGCGAAGGGCCTCCCCTGGGCCGCCGAGGTGATCGAAGCCGTGCCGGTCACGAAGACCGCAGCGGACACTGCGGAGGCCTCAGGCTCGACGCCCGCAAGCGAAGACGAGAAGCCTCCTGCGCCTCCGCCGGCGGCGAAGAAGCCCAAGCCCATCCCGCCCACGGCTGCGCTGATGAACTCGACGGCCGTCGAGGCCGTGTTGCCGCCAGCCGCGATGTCCGACCTCGACCCCGCCGTGATCGCTGAACGCTTGTCCCCATTCCGCTCCGCACCCAAACCCAGGAGGACCCGCCGATGACCCGAGCCCGCACTCTTGCTACTCGGCCCCTTGCCCGCCTCGCAGCCAGTGCTGCCATGCTCGGCACGATCGCCGCAACGAAGGCCCATGGCCTCACCGTCTTCGATCCGGCCAACTATCAGCAGAATCTGCTGTCGGCCGTTCGCGCACTCGAAGGCGTCCAAAACCAGGTCCGCCAACTGCAGAACGAGGCCGCCCAACTGCTGCGGATGGACCGCCACCTGCTGTCGCTGTCGGGCTCGGTCAGTCCCGATCTCCAGCGCACGCTGTCGGCACTCCACGCTCGCATCGGCGAGGGTGATGCCCTGGCACTCAAGGTTCGGGAGACGGAAGCCGCCTACGCGCGGCTCTATCCAGCGAGCTTCCCGGAAGCGCTGACGAGCAACGAGGTCGTGCGCGATGCCCGCTCACGATGGGAGGAAGCCTATGGCAGTTTCAAGCGCGCGGCCCTCATGCAAGGTCAGGTAACCGAGACGACCGAGACCGATGCACGCCTCCTCGACCAGATCCTCGCCCGCTCGTCGGGCGCAGCCGGCAGCCTTCAGGTGGGGCAAGCCGGCAACGAGCTGGCAGCCCTCCACATCAAGCAGTCGCTCCAACTCCAGGTGCTTCTCGCCGCGCAAGCCCGTGCAGAGACGACAGAGCGAGCCCGCAGCCTCGTTGCCGAGGAGACGGGCCGCGCCCGGTTCAAGACCTTCCTCGGTGATGGTCGCGCCTACACGCGGGGGCAATGATGACCGCTCCGCCAAGGCGCTTCGCGCGTAGGGTTGCCGCCCTACAACCCGCCCGGAGGGACACCCTCCGGACCGCCCGAATTTTGCGACTGGGAGACAGAAAGGGAGGGGGTTCGGGGGCTCCCGGCCCCCGAGCGGGTGTCGTGTCGGAGACGCGCAAATGATCAATGCGCGGCAGCCCGCTCGCGAAGCGAACGATCCAACGACGATAAGCTGATCTGACCTCTCACTTCCCGGCCTCAAAACCGGCGCTCACTGGCGCCGCAGGCGGAGCTTTGCCATGGACGATCTCAATATCATCGACCGCTTCACGGAGGTGTTCAGCCGCTACATCGACAGCGGCTTCGGGCTGCTTGCCGGCGACGTCGCGTTCCTGACCACGGTGCTGGTGTCGATCGACATCGTGCTCGCCGGTCTGTTCTGGGCGCTCTACGGTGAGGATAGCGTCCCCGCCCAGTTGATCCGCAAGGTGCTCTACGTCGGCTTTTTCGCGCTGGTGCTTAACCAGTTCCAGGCGCTCGCCGACCTCATCTTCCAGTCGTTCGCGGGCCTCGGGCTCAAGGCCTCGGCGACGAGCCTGACGGCTGCCGACCTGATGCGGCCGGGCTTCGTGGCGGAGACCGGGTTCACGGCCTCGCGGCCGCTGCTCGACAAGGCCGGCGAGCTGATCGGCGTCACGTCGTTCTTCTCCAACTTCGTCACCATCATGGTGCTGATGCTGGCATGGCTGATCGTGCTCCTGGCGTTCTTCGTCCTCGCGGTTCAACTCTTTATCACCATCATCGAGTTCAAGTTGACGACGCTCGCCGGCTTCGTGCTGGTGCCGTTCGCGCTGTTCGGGCGCACGGCGTTCCTCGCCGAGCGCGTCCTCGGCGGCGTGATCACCTCCGGCCTGAAGCTGATGGTGCTGGCGATCGTCATCGGCATCGGCTCGAGCCTGTTCGGCGCGATCGTGCCGGCCGCCGGCACCGAGATCACGCTGAAGCACGCCGCCTCAATCATCCTCGCCGCCATCTCCGTGTTCGGGCTTGCGGTGTTCGTTCCCGGTATCGCCGCTGGCCTCGTCACTGGCGCGCCGCAACTGGGTGCAGGCGCCGCGGTCGGCACAACGGCCGGCCTTGCGGCGGCAGGCGTGGGCGCCGGGGCGATGACGGCTGCGACTGTTCGGCTCGGGGCTCGCGCGGGTAGCACCGCCGTGCAAGCCGGCGCGTCCCTCGCAGGCACCGTGTCGACGGCCTACGAGCAGGGCGGCATGCGCGGCGTCGCCCAAGCGACCGTGACGCGCCCCATGGCGAATGCCGCGGCGTCGATGACCGCACCGGCGCGCGATGCCTATGCACAGGGCGCAGCCTACGGGCTCAGAGCGACCGCCCAATCGGGCAGCGCCAGTGCAGCGACGCCCGCATCCCCGCCCGCGAACGAGCCGCCGCAATGGGCGCAGCAGCTGCGCCGCGACCAGCGCCTGCGCGATGCGGCCTTCGTCGCGGCAGGCGCCGTGCGCGAGGGCGACCGGCCCATGGGACCGGCCAATCCGGAGCTCAAGGACGACAGCACGAGGAGTTGAGATCCATGCGGTTCAAGCGAACGACATTGCGCTATGGCGAAACGCCGGAGCCGGTGACGCCCTACCAGAAGGCGGGGCAGGTCTGGGACGAACGCATCGGCACGGCGCGCGCCCAGGCGCACAACTGGCGGCTCGTCGCGATCCTCTGCCTTGGCATCTCGCTGGCGTTGGCCGTCGGCCTCGTCTGGCTCAACCGCAGCGGCGCCGCGGTCCCCTTCGTCGTCGAGGTCGAGCGCGACGGCAAGCTGCGCGCCGTCGGCCCCGTCGCCGACACCTACAAGCCAAGCGATGCGCAAATCGCCTATGCGCTCGCCCGCTTCATCGAGAACGTGCGCTCGCTCTCGATCGATCCGGTCGTCGTTCGCCAGAACTGGCTTCGAGCCTATGACTTCGTGACGGACCGCGCGGCGGTGACGCTTAACGAGCATGCCCGCGAGAACGATCCCTTCGCCAACGTCGGCCGCCTGACCGTCGCCGTCGAGGTGACGAGCGTCGTGCGTGCCTCCGACAGTTCCTTCCAGTTGCGCTGGACAGAGCGCACCTTCGAGAACGGCGCAACCCGCGACACCAAGCGCTGGACCGCCGTCCTGTCGATCGTGATCACCCCGCCGCGCACGCCGGAGCTGATCGCCAAGAACCCGCTAGGCATCTACGTGCACGCCTTCAACTGGACCCAGGACCTGGCCACGGGAGAGAACAAATGAGCGCGCGATCGCCTGTGATGCTTCTGCTTGCAACAATGCTATCCGGCTGCGCCGAGCGTGTCATGGTGCCCGAGGTCAAGCTCGATCCCATCGAGCGCAAGCCGGTCAAGTCCGCAGCGGTGCCGCCACCGGTCCGGGTCGTGGAGGTTCCGCAGCCCCTGCCGTTGCCCGGCCAGTTGAAGCCACTGCCGCAGCGCGATGTCGTCGTCCCGGAAACGACGCCGGGCGAGCGCATTGGTGCCGCCCACCGCGCTGCAAAGGTCGAGCCGAGCAAGGCCGGCTTCATCAACGCCATCCAGGTCTACCCCTACACCGCTGGAGCTCTCTACCAGCTCTATGCCGCCGTCAACCAAGTCACGGACGTGGCACTGGAAGCCGGCGAGAGACTTGTTTCGGTGTCGGCGGGCGACACGGTGCGGTGGGTCGTCGGCGACACGACCAGCGGCGAGGAAGAACGCACCCAGGTCCATATTCTCGTCAAGCCCATCGCACCGGCGCTTACCACCAACCTGGTCATCACAACGGACCGGCGCACCTATCATCTCGAGTTGCAGTCGACGGAGGCGACCTACATGGCGTCCGTCTCGTGGACGTACCCCGGCGCGACGCTGACGCCGATCAAGGGGACGGGCGCTGCAGGCCTCGAGCCGCCACCGGGCGACCGCATCGGTCTCGATGTCGACAACATCCGCTTCCGCTACCGGCTCGAGGGCGAGGCACCGTGGAAGCCGGTTCGAGTCTTCGACGACGGGGCCAAGGTCTTCATCCAGTTCCCGCCGAACCTGCGCCAGGGCGAGGCGCCGCCCCTGTTCATCATCGATGGCAGCGGCAAGCCGGCGCTCGTCAACTACCGGGTCAAGGGCGCCACCTACGTGGTTGATCGGCTGTTCGCCGCCGCCGAGCTTCGCCATGGCACCAGCCCCCAGCAAGTGGTCCGCATCGTGCGCACCGATGCCGTCTGGAAGGAGCGGCGCGGATGAACGAGGAGACGGAGACAGCGCGCGAGCCGAAGGCCGAACCGGAGGATCTCGCGCTGCGCGCACGCCCGCGCCCGGTAACGCGCATCAACCGCCGCGTGCTCGTCGGCGTCATCGGCCTCGGCTGTCTGCTGCTGGCCGGCCTCGTGATCGTCGCCCTCGACCCGCCGACCTGGAAGCCGAAGGACGCCCGACCGGAACTCGTCACCGGAACCCGCAAGCCGACGGCCGATGGTCTCGACCGCTTGCCATCGAGCTATGAGGGCGTGCCCACGCCGGTCGTGCGCCCCTCAGCTCCTGTCCTCACCACCGTCCCACAATTGCAGTCCCCCGATCCCGCCGTCGAAGCCGAGCGCGCTGAGAAGGCCCGGTTGATGCGGCTCGAGATCGAGGCCCGTGCGTCGCAGCCCTTCTTCCGGCTGCAGACCCGGACGGCACCTCCCCCATCGGCAGCCGCTGGGACGCTCAGCGCTGCCACCCCTCCGGCATCCGCCACGGACCTCGCCGCACTCACCTCGGCGGCGACCGAGCGGCTGAGAGCGCAGATCGATGGCGCCGTACCGACCGTCGATGCCACCGACCAGAACCGTAAGCTCGCTTTCCTGCGGGTGGGACCGGACAAGGAGATCTACAATCCGCACGGCACGCAGAAGCCGGTGTCACCCTATCAGCTGCTCGCCGGCGCCATTATCCCGGCTAGCCTTGTCACGGGCCTCAACGCCGACCTGCCGGGCTTCGTCATCGCGCAGGTGACCGAGCACGTCTACGATACCGTCACCGGCCGCCACCTTCTCGTGCCGCAAGGCTCGCGCCTCATCGGCCGCTACGACAGCGTCGTCGCCTACGGACAGGAGCGCGCGCTCGTCGTCTGGCAGCGCATCATCCGCCCCGACGGAACCTCGATCGTCATCGACAACCTCCCGGCAACCGACGCGGCGGGTTACGCCGGACTTACCGATGCCGTCGATCTCAAGACGTGGCGGCTCCTGAAGGGCATCGGCCTGGCGACCGTACTCGGTGTGGGATCGAGCCTCGCATTCGGTCAGAGCAGCGGCGACAGCGACATCATCCGGGCGCTGCGCGAGTCGACCGGCCAGACCACCAACCGCGCCGGCCAGCGTCTCATCGAGCGCGAGCTCAACGTGCAGCCGACGCTCACGGTCAGGCCCGGCTGGCCGCTGCGCGTCATCGTCCACAAGGACATCATCCTCACCCCCGTTTCCCCATGATCGAAACAAGGAGCACAGGCCCATGCCAATCATCGGAACCTTCAAACCCGACAAGGACGGTTATGCCGGCACCATCCGGACCCTTACCTTGAACACCAAGGTCCGGATCGTCGCCAACGACCAGAAGACCTCTCCCGGCGCACCGGATTTCCGCGTCATTGCGGGTGTCACGGAGATCGGCGCCGCGTGGCGCAAGACCGCCGAGGACCAGTCGTCGTTCCTCAGCGTGCGTCTCGACGATCCCTCGCTGACGGCCCCGATCCGCGCGGCGCTGATCGAGAAGACCGACGACGGTGTGCTCCGGCTTCTCTGGCGCCGCGAAAAACGCGAGGAGGGGTGAGGCATGCGCGGCAACGGTCTGGGAAGCTGGCCCGAGATGGAACCGGCGCCGGCCGCGCCACCTCGCGTTCGCGGCGTCAAGGCGGCGATGCGCGGAAACCGGCATCCGGCGCGCGCCGCCAATCCAAGGCCAGGAACGCGGACCGGACTGTCGATCTCCGGAGCCATCGGCCTCGTCTTCCTGCCGTTCGTCAGCGGCTACTATCTCTCCTACCTCTACCGCACGATCACGGCGCTGATCTCCGATGGCCTGACGCGCGATCTGGGACTGAGCGCGGCCGATCTTGGACTGCTCGCGTCGATGTACTTCCTTGCCTTCGGCCTTGTGCAACTCCCGCTCGGCGTCTGGCTCGACCGCTATGGCCCTCGCCGTGTCCAGGCCATTCTGCTGTCGATCGCGGCTGGTGGTGCGCTTCTGTTCGCGATTGCCGACAGCTTCGCGTTGCTGCTCGTCGCGCGCGTGTTGATCGGCCTCGGCGTTGCCGGTGCGCTGATGGCGGGCTTGAAGGCCATCGTGCTGTGGTTTCCGCAGAACCGGATTGCGCTGGCGAACGGCTGGTTCGTGATGATCGGCGCGCTCGGAGCGGTCTCCGCGACGCAGCCGGCCGAGATCCTGCTGGCACCGCTTGGCTGGCGCGGGCTGTTCCTTGTGCTGGCCGCCATGACCGCGCTGTCGGCCCTGCTCGTGCTCCTGGTCGTGCCGGAAAAGGAACAGGCGCGCCGCGGATCGGCGCCGACGAGCGTCAGTGTCGCGGCGATCTATGCGGACCGGCGCTTCTGGCGGCTCGCGCCGTTGTCCGCGACGGTCATCGGGTCCGCCTGGGCGCTGCAGGGTCTGTGGGCTGCACCATGGCTCACGCACGTGGAGGGCTTTGACCGGGCCGCAACGGTCAACAGCTTGTTCGTCATGGCTTGTGCGCTCAGCGCCGGCGCGTTCGTGCTCGGGTTTGCCGCCGACCGGTTGCGTGCGGCCGGCGTCACGCAAGCCGGTGTCCTCGGCGTAGCGGCGGCACTGTCGGTGCTGGCCCAGCTGGCTCTCGTGATGCGATGGCCGGTGCCGCCACTCATGCCATGGCTGGTGATCGCCGCGCTCGGGGCCGGCACCGTGCTGAGCTATGCGATCCTCGCCGACACGTTCCCGAAGGCGGTGTCCGGCCGCGCGAACGGTGCGCTGAACCTGCTCCACGTCGTCATGGCCTTCAGCGTCCAGGCCGGGCTCGGCTTCATCATCGAGTTCTGGCCGTCAGAGAATGGCCACCCGCCGATGATGGCCTACCAATGGGCGTTCGGGCTCAATCTCGCCCTCCAGGCCGCTGCGCTTTGCTGGTTCGCCGTGGCATCGATCCCATCAGGCACGCCGGTCTACGCCGCGTCGGTCCATTCACGCAAACGTGCCGTCGGCAGCGTGACGCCGCCACCGATCCCCTACGAAGCCGCCATCGCTGCCTGGGCCGATCGCGTCGAGGCCGCCCGCCTGCAGCTCAGATGGTGGCGGCGCGCGGCGATCGCGTCGATGGGGCTGGTGGTGATGCTGTGCGTCGCGGCATTGCCGCTGATCAGCCCGATGAGCGTCGTGCATGTCGTGATGGTTGGCACAAGGTAAGCGTTTGAAAAGGCGCGAGATCCCAATTGCGGAAGTTCGGATCTTGCATAAACGCGACGCCGCGCAGGCCGCCGCCCACGTCTGCTGTTAAGCGTATTGCGCAGCCGCCTAAAGCCAGCCGCGCCGCTTGAAGAAAAGATAGGGCAGAATCGCCGATAGGACCATCAACCCGATCGCGAACGGATAGCCTAACACCCATTTCAGTTCGGGCATGTGTGCGAAATTCATGCCGTAAATCGAGGCGATCAGCGTCGGTGGAAGAAACACTACGGCGGCGACCGAGAATATCTTGATGATCGCATTTTGTTCGATGTTGATCATGCCGAGTGTCGCATCGAGAAGGAATGTGATTTTTTGCGACAGAAATCCGGCGTGATCAGCAATCGAACGGATATCGCGTGCGAGCGTCTTGATGCGTTCGCGGACGCCCTTGCCGCTCTTGCGCTCAACGGCACCCTGGGCAAGGAAACTGACCAGCCGTTCGAGGGTGACGAGGCTGTCGCGGATGTTCGACGTGAGATCGCCTTTGCGGCCGATCGTCTCCAGGACCTTCTGGAAGTCCTGGCTTTTGGTCGGCTTGGCGCCCTTCTGCTGGAACACGTCGCGGGAAATCGCAGCCACGTCGCGTCCAGCCCGCTCCAGTATGTCGGCGAGCCGGTCCACGATCGCTTCCAGCAGCGCCAGCAGTACGCCTTCTCCCGTCTCGCAACCCATCGGAACCTTCTCGGCGCGCGCCGGAAAAGTCTGGAAAGCACGCGGCTCGTGATAACGCACTGTGATCAGTCGCTCACCGGCGAGCACGAAGCTCACCGGGTGCATATCGGGATCGTCACCATCGGCCCGTGATGGCAGGATCGCCGTCATCACCGCCGCGCCATTTTCGTTATAAAGGCGGGAGGAGATTTCGATTTCCTCCATCTCTTCTTTGGTGGGAATGTCGACCGCGAGCAATGTTTCAAGTTCTTGTTCTTCCGCGCCTGTCGGCTCGACAAGATCAATCCACACGACCTTATCGATCAGACCGGTCACGTCCTCGGCAGCCTTCAACCGGCCTGCGTCGTTCATAAATCCGCGAATCATATGCTCATGCCCTTCCTCTCGTATCCGTTGACACGGTAATAGCATGGGTTGCACGCACTGATAGCCTTGGTGATGGTCGTATCTGGACAGGGACCGCTGATATCCGACAGGCGGCGCAAGGATTGCGGGCCGTGACGGGGGTGGGTGGAATGGTCTAAATTCGCACCAGCTCGCGAATCACAGGACTTCTCAGAAGGATACCGGCACAGTGGCATTCGAACGGAACCGAAGCTTCGCCGTCATCGGCCTTGGAACTTTCGGTAGCACGGTTGCAACGGAACTCTCCAAGTTCGGCAATCATGTGCTTGGCCTGGACGTCGACGAGCGCCGGGTGGCGCGGCAGGCTGATGCGCTCGCCGAGGCGATCATTGCCGATGGCCGCGACGAGGATGCGCTGCGCGAAGCGGGCGTTGGCAACTATGATGTCGGCGTCGTGGCGATCGGCGAGGATCTGGAAGCCAACATCCTGTGCACGATGACCTCAAGCTGCTCGGCGTCGACAAGATCTGGGTCAAGGCCCTCAGCCGGACACATCATCGCATTCTCGCCAAGCTCGGTGCCGACCGTATCATTCAACCCGAACATGAAATCGGGCAGCACATCGCGCAGGTGCTCCACAACCCGCTCATCCGGGATTACGTGAGCCTCGGCAACGGATTTCACATTGTGGATTTGCATGTGCCCGAGCGGCTCGACGGGACATCGCTTGCAAGTTTCGATTTGGAGGCCGGCTATGAATTGCGCTGCCTGGGTGTCATGCGCGGTACGGCGTTTCTATCTCCGCAGGATACAGACCTGATGATAAAGACCGATGATAAACTCCTGCTGCTCGGCCGGCGGCAAAACCTTCGCAAGTTCGGCGACAAGATTTAGAACGGGCAGTCACCATGAAACTGCCCGCGCAACTCCGCGTGCGCAAAGCGCGCCTCAATATTTCGCCACCCGGTGTCCTTGCTCTGCTCTATGCGGTTCTGATCGCCGCAGGCGCACTGCTGCTGAAACTGCCGGTTTCCGTCACCAGTCCGATATCCTGGTCGGATGCGCTTTTCACGTCTGCCTCGGCTGTGACCGTCACCGGCCTTGCCGTGGTCGATACCGGGACAGCGTTCACGTCCTTCGGTCAAGCGATCATACTTGTGCTGATCCAGCTCGGCGGGCTCGGTCTTATGACCTTCGCGGTTCTGCTACTGTCGATGCTGGGTTTGAGCGTCGGCGTCCCGCATCGGACGTTCCTTCGCGAAGACCTCAACCAGACCTCGGTCAACGAAGTCATCAAACTCGTGTGGACGATATCGAAGGTCGTTTTCATATGCGAAGGGATCGGGACTCTTCTTCTCGCCATCGTCTTCGTGCCTGAATACGGCTGGCGGCAGGGGCTGTGGAGCGCTCTGTTTCATGCAGTCTCCGCGTTCAACAATGCCGGGTTCTCGCTGTATGCCGACAGCCTCACGCAGTGGGCAACCCATCCGCTGATCAACATCGTCATACCGATGCTCTTTATCATCGGCGGCATTGGCTACAGCGTCCTTGCCGATCTCAGTCACGTGCGCGGCTGGAAGAGGCTCACACTGCATAGCAAACTGATGCTCGCCGGCAGCGGCGCGCTGATCGCCTTTTCTGTACCAATGTTCGCAGCCCTGGAGTGGTCCAACCCCGGAACTCTGGGTCAGTTTGCTTCCACCTCCGACAAACTCGTTGTCTCGTGGTTCCAGGCCGTGACGACGCGTACCGCCGGCTTCAACTCGGTCGACATCGGCGCCCTTCACGACAGCACATCCTTGATGTTCATCTCACTCATGCTGATCGGCGGCGGCAGTACGTCAACGGCGGGCGGCATAAAGGTCACGACCTTCGTGGTGCTGCTCCTGGCCACGATCGCCTTCTTCAAGCATCGCGATACGCTGCATGCTTTCGGCCGGAGCCTCGGCGTCGGGGAGGTCATGAAGGTGCTGGCACTGACTGTCATAACCTTGCTGCTTGTGATGCTTGGAATGTTCACGGTCAGCATTTCCCACGACGGTCATTTTCTCGATCTCGCTTTCGAGGTCGCCTCGGCGCTTGGAACCGTCGGCCTGTCGCGCGGTGCCACAAGCGAGTTGGATGAGGTCGGGCGGGCCGTGATCATCTTCTTGATGTTCGTCGGCCGTGTCGGCCCGCTCACGCTCGGATTTTTCCTGACAGCCAAAGCCGTCTCGCGCCTGCACTATCCGGCAGCGAAGGTCCATATTGGCTAAAGTCACCGGATACCTCCGTCGCAAAGGCTGGTGCGGTTGCGAAGGCGATTTGGTCGCCTTCCGGGTGGCCTCACCGTGTGGCGCATATATGTGGCACGCGTTGCAACTGGTCCCCGGCAACGCCTGCCACGTCTGCTGACTTCCGTATTGCTGCCATCTCGCAAGACCGATCCGACAACGAAAGCTTGATTTGACCGGTGTCGGCTTCCTCCGCATCTCGATCAAAACGCGTCACCACCGCTCAGCTACCTGCCGCACTCCCCGGATCCGAAGCAGTACCCGTTCTAGCATCGTCTCGAGTTCCGCAAGATCGGCGGCATCTTCGGTGGGTGATAGTTCTTCGAGTGCCTCATCGAAAAGCTCCTGGAGCGTGCCGGTTGCCAGATCCGCATCCGTGAGGGGGTCGAACGCCGCCACGTGCCCGTTGCTTCGAAGTTCCAAAGCCACCGGGTGCGCCGCGCGCACCGCGGCCGTCACGAGGTCTCGGGGTAGTTGAACGACGACAATCGGGTCGCCGGTCTCAGCGTGCGTGAGCGAGGCCACGAAGGCATCGCCGCCGGGGGCTAGCGTGAAATGGACCTCGATCCGCTGATCTGTCGACTGCTCCGGCACACGCCTAATCCCAGAAACTCCAGAAATACCTAATATACTAGGTGGAGTGGCGCGTGGCGATGGGCTGCCGTTCGGCCCATGACACTCCGGCGCATCCTTGCTCAGAACCTGAGACGGGTCCGGCAGGAACGCAGCCTCACGCAAGAGGAGCTTGCCGACCTCGCTGGCATCAATCGCAATTATGTCGGCATGATCGAGCGGGAGGAGAATGCCGCCACCGTCGATGTGCTCGAGTCCCTGGCAAAGGCGCTGAGCATCGAGGCGGCGGACCTCCTGGCGAAGATCCGTTGAGCTATCGCGATCCGGCGCACCGCGCTGAACGCACTTGCACCCGTTTCACCGCAATCCCTCCTTCCAGGCCGCTCGTCGTGCGGTCAGTCTTTTCGCGGTTGCTAGCCGTCCGCGAGGCCGCGACTTATGCCGACGAAGCTCACAAAGGACCGGACCGCGATTGATCAACCGTCTCAGGCTGCGGAGGCGACGGATTCGACGCGTTATGCTCCCAAAGAGCTTGCGCTCCAGAGCATCCGTGAGCTCGCGCTTGTGCTTGCACGGCAGGCGGCGCGGGAGGATGATGCAGAAGAGAGGCAGGCAGCCCAGGGCGTCGAAACGTCTGACGCGTCGAGCCAAGGCCCGCCTCGTCGTGTTCGCCGGCAAGGGACCTGAGCAAGCGGCAACAAATTGCAAGCCGCCGACGCTGCCGGCCGCCACTCCAGCAAGGAGGCCCGCATGCGCGCTGCCATCTATGCCCGTTTCTCAAGTGACCTGCAGGACGAGCGATCGATTGCCGATCAGGTTCATCTCGCGCGCAAATACGCCGAGGCACGCAGTCTGGCCGTCGTCGGCGTCTATCAGGACGCCGCGATTTCAGGGGCCTCGACGATCAACCGGCCGGGGTTGCAATCGCTTCTCAATGATGCGGCCGCCGCCAAGCTGGACGTCATCGTTACCGAGAGCCTCGACCGGCTGTCGCGAAGCCAAGCCGATATCGCATCGCTCTACGAGCGGCTCTCCTTCCATGGTATCCGCATCGAGACGCTGGCCGACGGTGCGGTCTCGGAGATCCACGTCGGCCTCAAAGGCACGATGGCCGCCCTGTTCCTCAAGGACCTCGCGCAGAAGACGCGACGCGGGCAGGTCGGCCGCGTCAAGGCCGGCCGCATTCCCGGCGGCAAGAGCTACGGCTATGACATCGTCAAGGGCGATGATCGCGGCCAGCGCACGATCAACGCCGAGCAAGCCGAAATCGTCAGGCGGATCTTTGCCGAGTACGCCGAGGGCAAGGGCCCGATCGCGATCGTCGGCGATCTCAACAGGGAGGGTGTGCCCGGCCCGCGCGGCGGCCGGTGGAACGCGTCGGCGCTGCTCGGCAATCCGAAGCGCCTGAACGGCATACTAAACAACGAGCTCTACCGCGGCACCATCGTCTACAACCGCCAGCGGTTCGTGAAAGACCCGGCAACGGGCAAGCGCGTCGCCAGAGAGAACCCTGAAAGCGAATGGCTGCGCCAGGATGTTCCGGAGATGCGTCTCATCGACGACGAGACCTGGGCCAAGGTGCAGGCCCGCCGCACGTCCCGGGGCGGTCCGCAACTGCACCACCGCCGGCGGCCGAAGCGGTTGTTGTCAGGCCTGCTCAAGTGCGGCTGCTGCAGCGGCAGCTACATTGTCGTTCACGACCAGCGCATGCGCTGCTCGACGCTGCAGAATTCCGGTGCCTGCACCAACACCCGGACGGTGAAGACCGATGAGGTTGAAGCCCGCGTTCTGGCCGCTCTTCGCAATCACCTGCTGGCGCCCGACGTCGTGGCCGAGGCGGTCGAGGCCTACCGCATCGAGCGGGAGCGGCTTCTGAACGACCATCGCAAGCGGCGCAGCGGGTTGACGCGCGATCTGGCGACGGTCGAGCGCAAGCTGAAGCGCGTGCTCGAGGTGATCATGAACGAGGATCACATCGATCGAAAGGCCATCGTCCAGCAGATCGTCGAGTTGCAGACCGAGCAGAAGCGGCTCGAAGCGGAGTTGGCTGAGGGGGATAATACGACGCCGGTCTCGCTGCATCCGAGTGCCTCGGAGCGCTATCGCGCCAAGGTCGGCCAGATTCACGAGGCGCTGACCAAAGGAGACGCAGCCTCGCTCGAAGCCATCACGATCCTACGGGACCTGATCGACCATATCGTGGTCACGCCGACGGAAAGGCCCGCGCCGGTTGAACTGCAGGTGGTCGGCAACTTGGCCGCGCTTCTGGTCGAGAACACCCCCGGAACAGGGGTGGCTGTATCGATGGTTGCGGGGGCTGGATTTGAACCAACGACCTTCAGGTTATGAGCCTGACGAGCTACCGGGCTGCTCCACCCCGCGTCACCAATGTCCCCGCCGGCCAAGCCGTAAAGCAAGACCGCTGCGCTAGCGCCCGGGGCTGTCCGGATACACGGTGCGTCAATAAAACGGGCCCGCCATCGCGAGCCCCCGCACCGCTTTTCCAATGCCTATAGCATCGGAGAGCGGACCTATAGCAAGTGTCGTGGAGAATGTGAAGCCTTGAGTTGCTTGCCGAAGGGTTTTCGTCATGTGCGTTTTGACGCGGGGGCATTGCCAGTCCAGGCAGGCGCGTGAATCAAGTAAATTCGCGCCGCATGACGGACACTGTTCGACAAAGGAACGGCAGGCATAACGCCATGCCGGCCTTGGTCGATGATCGAGCTATTTCTTGGTTGCCTTGTCGGTCATGCCATCGAGGGCCTTGGTCATCTTGCCGAACACCTCGTCCTTGTCGTCGATGTCGTAGCGCTCTTTCAGCTGTTCGGGGTGGGTATAGCCGAGATACACCTTGCCGTCGGCTTCCCAAGCGAGCGCCTTCATAGGCAGGTCGACGCCGACCTGGCGGTTCGAGAGCATCAACGGGGTGCCGAGCTTGGGGTTGCCAAAGATCAGAAGCAAAGTCGGCGGCAGATCGAGGCCGGCCTTCTTGGCGTTTGCCTGATGGTCAACGCGGGCGACAATCGAGATGCCCTTTTCCTCCAACGCGGCCTGCAGCGTGTCGATCGTTTCGATTACGCCGCGCTCGCTTTCCTTGACGACCATATGGTCGTCGGCGCGGGCTGCCGGGATCAGTGCCACGGCTGCCGCGGCGGCGAAGAGTCCCGAGCGAAACAGGTTTGTCATGAAGGCCATTTGAAGCTCCTTGGAATTGATTGTGCACGACTGTCCGGCTTGTAGCGTGCAAATCCCGGTCAGGCAGCGGAAATATGTCGGGTGCACGGTTTCGTGAACGCGGAGCGAGTTTGGTCAATCGAAAGGGGCGAGGGCAGCTTTCGGCACACTACGCGTTAACGGCGGGGTCACCAGGGGCTAGGGCTGAACCTGCGCGCCGGCCTTGTGCGCCTCGCGGCGGCGGACGATCCATTTGGCCAGGAAGGCCAGGGCGATCCAGCCGAGGGTGGCGAGGATGAGGTATTCGATCGCCTCGATGTCGCCGGCCTGGGCGCGTTCGAGGACTTTGCCCAGAAGGGCGATCAGCGCGGCCTTGGGCAGGATGCCGATGGCGGTGCCGCCCATGAACGCCGCAAAGCTGGTGCGCGTCAGGCCGAGGCCCATGTTGACGACAATGAATGGCGCCGAGGGGATGATGCGAACCAAAAGGGAGGACATGAAACCGTTGCGCCCGACCATGTCGGACAGGCTGCCGATGCCTTGCCAGCCGCGCCGGCGAAGCCAGTCGGCGCCCAGGTAACGGGCCATCAGAAAGTTGACGGCGGCGCTGATCAGGGTTGCTGCGACCGAATAGGCGAAGCCGTAGAGCGGGCCGAAAGCTGCCACCGTTATTGCGAACAGCAGGAATTGCGGGGCGCCGATGAACGATGCGGCGGTGTAGCCGAGTGCGACGACGGGTAGAGCCCAGGGGCTGCCCGCAAAGCTCTTGAAGGTGCGCGCCAGGATGCCGTTCTCGTCAAGCCCGATGATGTTGGCGGTGAGCCAGAAGCCGAGCGAGACCGTGATGACGGTGAAGATCAATAAACCGATGTTGCGCAGGCTCTCCTTGTCGCGCCCCTTGAGGATCGCGCGCAGGCGAGCCATGCGTTGTTTTTTTTCGCCGAACGGTTCGAGGTCCATGGTCATCGGGGTCGTTTCCTGATCGCCTTGGCCGGCGCTCATTGGTGCTTGTCAGCCGCCAGTTGCGAGTTGCCGGCTTGCGATTTCAATCTTTGCTGCTACCGGCCGCGCCGGATTGGCTACCGGAAGGATCGTTTGTGGACGCGCGGCCACTCACGGCGGCAGGCTGGTAATCCGGGACGGCTTCCAGGATGACGGGAACGCGGGTGCGCAAGCGAAGCCAGCTCACTCCGATGAGATCGTAAAGGCCGACGATCGCGCGGGTGAAGTTGGAGTACTTCGACTGCCCGGCCTGGCGCAGGCGGTCGTTGACCGGGACGTAGGCGACCTCATGGCCGTAGGTCTGGAACATGGCCGGCAGGTAGCGGTGCACGCTGGTGAAAAAAGGAATGCGCAGGAAGGCTTCACGCCAGTAGACCTTGATGCCGCAGCCGGTGTCGGGGCAATTGTCGCGCAAGACCCAGTCGCGGATCTTGTTGGCGGCGCGGGACGCCAAGCGTTTCGAGCCGGTGTCCTTGCGGGTCTGGCGCCAGCCGTTGACGAGGGCCGGGCCCCTGGTGCCCGGGGCGGCAAGGTGTTCGAGGAGCCTGGGGATATCGCGTGGGTCGTTCTGACCGTCGCCGTCCATAGTGGCGATCACCGGGCTCGTTGCGGCCGTGATCCCGGTGCGGAGCGCGACCGACTGACCGCTGCGGTTCTTGTGGCGCAGCAGCCGCAGGCCAGGATGACGACCATCGGCGATCAGCGCCCTGACTTCGTCGGGCGTGGTATCATCGCTGCCGTCGTCGACCACGATGACTTCGGCCAGGACGGAAGCCGGCACATGCTCGTAGGTCTCGGCGACGAGGCGGCCGATGTTCCCGGCTTCGTTCAGCGCGGGAATGACCACGGTTATGCGCATATCGGCTCCTAATTTCGCGGGCCGCATTCGGCGGGCCGCTGAGGCTGTTTGCCGGGCGACCCGTCGAGCGCTGGATGCCGGTCTTGGAAACGAGGAATTGACATACACCACGAGTCGCGGCTGTACCAAGGCGTTGTGCGCAGTGGATAACCGGGCACTTTGACGCCGCCTTGCATTCGCCGAAGGGATAGGCTCCCTTTTGGCTTCAGGACTGCGGCGGGGGTTGTGGACAGGGCCGGGAGTTGAAGCCGGATGGTAAGGGGTAGTCTGTCGGATGAGGCCGGTAATCATTTGAACGATATGCAACACAGTTCCGCCCGCCTCGACGACCGCCAGTGGCTGCGGATTCTGGGAGGCGGCCTTATCGGGCTGCTCGTCTTGCGGCTGGTGGCTTTGGCGCTCAACCGCACCGACCTGTTCTTCGACGAGGCGCAATACTGGTTCTGGAGCCTGGAGCCAGCGTTCGGATATTATTCCAAGCCGCCGCTGATTGCCTGGATCATCGGCCTGTCGACAGGGGTCTGCGGGGTCAGCGAGTTCTGCGTGCGGTTGCCGTCGCCGTTCCTGCACACGGCAACGGCGCTGGGCGTCTTCCTGATCGGACGGCAGCTCTACGACACGCGAACCGGCGTGCTTGCAGCGCTCGTCTTCGCGACGCTTCCGGCGGTGTCGCTGTCGGCTGGCATCATTTCGACGGACGTACCGCTGTTGGTGTTCTGGGCAATCGCGCTGTTTGCTTTCGCCCGGATGCTGGAGACGCGGGACTGGTGGCCGGCGCTGCTGATGGGGCTGGCGTTCGGGGCGGGCCTCAACGCAAAATATGCCATGGCCTGGTTTGTCGCCTGTGTTGCGGTGTATCTGGCGGCGACGCCGGAGCGGCGGTATCTGGTGCGTGAGGCTAGGCTATATACCGCGTTGCTGATCGGCACAGCGATGATCCTGCCCAATCTGTGGTGGAACCAGCAGAACAAGTTCGCGACCTTTTCGCATACAGCGGACAACGCCAAATGGGGCGGAGCGCTTCTGCATCCCGAAAAGGCGCTTGAATTCTTCGGGGCCCAATTCGGCGTTTTTGGCCCGATACTGTTCGGCGCGCTGTTGATCGTCTGCTGGCGGGCGATGCGACAGAAACTACCGGAGGCCGACCGGTTGCTGCTGGCTTTTTCGGTGCCGGTCATCGCGGCCATCCTCGTGCAGGCGTTCCTCTCGCGGGCGCATGCGAACTGGGCAGCCGTTGCCTACGTCGCGGCGACCGTGCTGGTGACTGCGACGATGATCCGGGATGTGGCATGGGCGTGGTTCAGGGCGTCGGCCGGCATCCATGCGGCAGTCGTCGTGTTGTTCTTTGCCGGGATGGCGACTGCCGGTCTCATCAAGCTGCCGTTCGGAGTGGCTCCGTTCGCTCGGACGCTCGGGTGGGAAAACGTTGCCGACGCGGTCAGGGCCGAAGTAGAGGCGGCGCAAGCGCGCGGCGAACCCTATGCGGCGGTGCTCAGCGACGACCGGCCGATGACAGCCGAACTGCTCTACTATATGCGCGGCTCCAAGACGCCGGTGTATGCATGGCGGGAAACCGCCAAGCCCCGCGACCATTTCGAGATGGTGCGGCCCTACAACGCGGCTGTTAAGGGGCCAGTGCTGCTGGCAACCCTGGGGGGAGATGCTACCCAAGTGCCGGCGCAATTCTCCAGCGCAGAAAAGACGGGAGAAGCGACGGTTGCGGCGGGCGTAAATGCGACACGGCGCGTGACGTACTTTCGACTTTCGGGCTACAAGGGCGAATGAGCGAAAGACACAATAAAGGTGTGGCGCTGGCAGCCGGCGCGGATGCGGACAGCGGTTTGTCGGAGGCGTTTGTCCTTCTCGACAACAGCTCGGGTACGCATTCTCCTTCGCTGTTGTTCACCGACCCGATCGAAATCGTGCGCGCGGATATCCCCGGCGAAGTCGAGGCGGCGATAGCGCGGATCGAAAAGGCGGTTGGCGGCGGCCTCCATGCGGCGGGCTTCTTCTCCTATGAGCTCGGTTACGCGATGGAGCCCAGAATCGCGCGTCTGATGCCGGACAACCGTGACATGCCGTTGTTGTGGTTCGGCCTTTACGAAACGTCGCGGCAGATGACCGGGCCGGGCGTGCTCGAATGGCTCAACGAGACGACGCGCAGCGCCAGTCACGAATTCAGCGACGTCGAACTTGCCTGGACTCGCGAAGAGTATGAGCAGCGGTTCGACAAGGCACTGGAAATGATCCGGGCCGGCGACATCTATCAGTTGAACCTGACGTTCAAGGCGAGGTTCAGGCTCTCCGGTTCACCGCTGACGTTCTACCGCGATTTGCGGGCGAAACAGCCGGTCGCCTACGGGGCGGTGGTCGATACCGGTGACGTCACGGTTCTTTCGGCGTCGCCTGAGCTTTTCATCGAGCTGGACGGACGCAAGATACACACTCGCCCGATGAAGGGGACGGCTGCCCGGCTCGGGGCAATCGAAGCGGATGCGCGGCAGCGGCGGGTGCTGGCCAGCGATGACAAGCAGCGCGCCGAGAACCTGATGATCGTCGATCTGATGCGCAACGATCTGGGGCGCATTTCGGAGATCGGCAGTGTGCGCGTGGACGACCTGTTCACTGTCGAGACGTTCAAGACGCTGCATCAGATGACATCAGGTGTTACCGCTACGCTGAACGAAGGTGTCGGGCTAAGGGAAATGCTGAAGGGCATCTATCCGCCCGGGTCGATCACGGGTGCGCCCAAGATCCGCGCGATGGAACTTATCGCGGAACTCGAGACCGAACCGCGCGGTGTCTACTGCGGCGCCATCGGTCACATTTCGCCGCAGGGCCGCGCACTGTTCAACGTTGCGATACGCACGCCGGTGGTCCGGCGCGGGGGGCAGGGCGAGATGGGAATCGGCTCCGGTGTGGTCTACGATTCCGGCGGCGGCAGCGAGTACGAAGAGTGCCTGCTCAAAATGAAGTTCCTGACCGATCCGCCAAGACCGTTCCAGTTGATCGAAACGATGCTTTATGAACCGGGCAGGGGTATCTTTCTGGAGCAACGCCACTTTGACCGGCTCAGGGCGTCTGCGGCGTATTACGCCTATGCGCTCGATGTGGAACGCGTGCGTTCGGCGGTTGGTGCCGGCATCGAACCTCACAAAGACGAAACGCTTCGGGTGAGGTTGACGCTTGCCGAAGACGGCACGCCGACGGTGACGGTCACGGTGCTCGGTGCGGATTCCAAAATGGAAGTGATGCGTTTCGTCGTGTCGCCGACGCGGCTCAACAGCGCCAACCCGTTCCTCTACCACAAGACCACGCGGCGCGAACTCTACGACGAGGAATGGCAGAAGTATCATGACGAAGCCGGTGCCGACGAGGTCATCTATCTCAATGAAGATGGTGATCTCGCCGAAGGCAGCCGAACCTCGATCTTCGTGGAGCGTGACGGCACTCTCATAACGCCGCCGCTATCTGCAGGGCTGCTGCCTGGAACATTGAGGGCGGAACTCATTGCAAGCGGCCGTGCGGTCGAGGGGCGGCTCGGGCTTGAAGATCTTGCAATGGCGGAAAACTGCTACCTGGGCAATTCGGTTCGGGGGCTTGTGCGTGCCGAACCGCTCGGCAATAACGCAAAGACGGGCTAACGCACGGTCGTCGAGCGGAAGGCTATTCGCAATCAGTTTTTCAGCGAGGGGCCCGTTCTACCGTCGCGAGTTACAACGCTTGCGCCACTCTCATCGCTGAGGGCAGCGGCAGCCAGCAAGCCGATCGCAGCAATGGTCAATACCACCGCGGCAGCGATCTCGTAACGATAGCGATTGAGACGGCTGCTTCTAATCAATCGAAACATGCAAAGCCCATGGAATTGGTCGAGGAAATTCGTACCAAAAGATTGGCTTCTTCAACTGTCCGAGGCCATCCCACGCAATGACGCGCGACAGACTGGCGCAACGATTGCCCCAGCGCTGTTTGATGCTGCGGTGCGGTAAAAACTTGTGCGATGCGGTGGAGACTGTCTGGCGTGTTGAGGTTGTCGTGAGCGGACGATAATATTCGAGCTACACATTTTTCGAAGCAGCCCGGCGCGGCGCTGTGAACAGCCGGCGCAGCATGAATATGAAGAGTAGCAGCGCAAAAGCTGCGGCTGCCAAGGCAATCGGGTGCCGGTCGACCAGCAGTATCGGGCTGACCCGGCCGTCGATGACCATCTGCACGTCTTCCCATGTGGCCGATGGAGAAAATCCGGTGTCGGTGCGCAGCATCATCTCGACGGCAGCCGACTGGTCGGAACTTGACAGGACGGCCTGGCGGACGCGGGCGCGGGCCAGCAGCTTGAGCTTGGCGGGGGCCTTGGCGACGGCGCGCAGGACTTGTTCGCGGGGGGCTTGTCCAAGGCCGATCAGATAACCGGTCAGTTCGGTCAGTTCGCCTTTGTCGAGGCTGCGGGCAAGCCCTTTCAATGCATCGGGTTCCAGGTCGAGAAGGCTCGTTCTTGCCTCCGCGGGCAGCCCGGCCAGCCGCAGGATCGCGACGCGGTCATCGAGTGCGATCAATCGGCGGAGCGTGTGGGGGGTGAAGGTGCCGGGTTGGGTTTCGCGGTAGATGCCTTCTTCAAAGACCGCATCGATGTCGGCTGCGGCGACGCCATGCCACATCAGCCCGGTTTCCAGCGATCGCGTCGCGCGGGCGATCTGAATCGCAGAATCGGGGAGGCGGGAAACGGCTTCGTTGAGCGTACCGTCTGCAAGCCGGTTGACGATGCCTTGTTCGCCCTCTTCGGCAAGTACGAGGCCGACGACTTCATCGAGACGCCCCATGCGGTCGGCGGCGATTGTGTCGAGGAAGTTGCGGAAGGTCTGGTTGCGTTCGGCCAATTCGAGCGCCTTGAGGTGGGCACGCCGGAATTGCCGCCAGACTTCGACGACGCGTTCGGCGGAAGCATTTCCGATCTGCGTGACGTGGGCCGAAATCTGGCCGGCGATCGTCTCGGCAAGGACTTCGCGAACCTTCTCCTTCGTTTCTTCGGATTTCATCTCCGTTTCAATGATGGGAAGCACACCCTTCGAGAAATCCCAGATATCCTTGGCGATCAGCACAAGGCCGACGCCCCCCGCCACCACCGAGACCAGCCGGGCAAGGATGCTGCCGACGATGCGCTGGCCGACGGTTCGGGCAAGGTTTGCAAGCTGGCGACGGACGATGAGTATTGCGACCCCTGTGGCGCCGCCACCTGCCTGGCGCAATACGGTGCCCGGGGAGACCTGGGCAGTGCCTTCATCGGCGGAAACGGCGAAATCCTTTTGCGCGTCATCGCGGACGAGGCTTGAAACCGTGGTTCCGTAACGCGGGCCCAAATAAGCCTGAAGACACTGGAGCGCGGGTCCGCTTGCATCCTTGGCGGCAAACTCGATGCGCTTGCCGACGGCTTCACCAACGTTGCTTGCCAGGGATTCGATTGCCTTGGAAACGGCATCCGAGCGGTAGACTCGCTCGGCGACGTCGGTCGCCAGTTTCTGGGCCTCCTCGCGGTAGGCGAGGGTTTTCAATAATGCGCCCCAGCTTGTCTCAGCGCGGATTTCCTTGATGGCGATGTCGACGCGGGTATCGATGATGGCCCCGACGTCGCCCTTGCGCCACTCGTCTGCAACGAGCGCCTTGTAGTCGATCGAAGCAATGCTGGTTTCAAGGGAATAAATGGTGACATCGGCCACGGCCCGCTGGAATTCGGCCTCATCCTGCGACTTGCATGCTTCAATGTCGGCACGGGTTACGCGTTGAGCATGGGCCTGCAATACGGGTGTGACGGCCAGCGTGATGGACAGCAGGCCGGAGAACACTGATCTCATGATGCGTGCCGCAGATCTCATGATGCGTGCCAAAGCTCGCGATGCTCCCTTGATTGGGCCAGCTCCTGGTCAACCTAATGTGCAAAATCCGCCGAGCCCGTCATGGGCGGGCCAACATGCCGCATCGATCGTTGGTGACCAAGTCTATGCCTTTTCATCGTGTCAGGAATAGTGCCGCAGGGTCGTTGAGAACAGGAACTGTTTCAAAATCGCGCCAGTTCCACGCGGTGCTGACCATGAGCGGTCGGCCAGCACCAAGATCCGCTTTCGAGCATTAGGTTAGCGCGACTTCGTGCTAATGGTTCTGTTCGAGCCATGCTAACTCATTGTTTTCAATTGATTGTTGAGAAGCATTTTTTTTGGCCAACTGTTCCGCAGGCGACAGACGCTTAATCAGTTTCCGCTTAAATCTCACATCGACGCGGGTTCACCGCATTCGGGAACCGAGACGCCGGCGAGCGCGTATCGTCCGGCAAGATTGTGCGCTGCGGTATTCAGCCTCATGTTAGCCAAGCGAGTTACGACGCTGTAACAAAGATCAATTATTGTGGGTGTAGGGTTGCGAATTTCCCAGGAAAAGGGCCTTTTGTGCGCCGCACAAAGGCGTCGAGCGAAAGCTTGCGGCGGCATGCCTCATCGCATTCTAGGCAGGGTCGAGGATTTAAACCTGCTGGACATGCCGAGGCAAAGCGGTCTCCAGCCAAGATCCGCCGCCGACCGGCGCAAGGCCATTGAAGAACGGGACAAGCGGTGTGGCGCCGCTGCGGGCAGGCCCGGATCCATCCGGATCGGGAGCAGCCGAAACACAGGAAGTTAACCAAGCCTATCCAGTTGGTTACGGCATCGTGTTTGCACGTGTTGTGATGATGTCATAGTAATGGCAGCTGGTAATCGGCGAGTTCGGGTAAGGCGATGAAAAGAAAAACTAACAAATTGCCCTTGTTGAGCAGCCTCTCTTACGATGGCGGCCGAGTTGGCGTGCTCCTGATCCATAGCCTCGGCGGGACGCCGCTCGAACTGAAATACGTCGCGCAAGGGTTTGCTCGCGAGGGTTATTCGGTCGAGTGCCCGCTGCTTCCGGGCATGACGAACGGTACGGACGTGCTCAGCCTGTCCCGCTGGCAGGACTGGTACAAGGAAGTCGAGCGGGCCTTTGATGCTTTGCGCGAGAAATGCGACACGGTTGTCGTCGGCGGGCTTTCGGCAGGATCCATCCTGGCGTTGAAGCTTGCCAAGGACCGGCCGTCAGAAGTGGCCGGAGTGCTGGCTTTCGCGCCGACGTTGTGGCCGAACGGCTGGGCCGTGCCGTGGACATTCAACTTCTACAGGTTGGTGCATGCGCGTTGGTTTGCACGTTTGTTCCGGTTCAGCCAGAGGGCGCCATACGGGATCAAGGACGAGCGTATCCGCAACTTCATGGTCGAGGCGTTCAAATCGGAAAACCGCACGCTTGAGCAGGTCTATTCGCGTCCCGGGGTCATGGTGCTGGAGTTCGGCCGGCTGGTGAGGCGGGTGCGCAAAGAGCTGCCCGGCATCACGGCGCCGACACTTATCGCGCATCCACGACACGACGACCAATCGCATCTGCGCAACGCCTTGACGCTCCAGGCGAAGCTTGGCGGGCCGGTGGAAGCCATCGTGCTCGACGACAGCTATCACATCGTGACGCTCGACCGGCAACGCGACCTCGTTCTCGAACGGGCGCTCGATTTCACGGGGCGGCTCGTCGAGCGTATCGCACAGGAGCGCAAGACCGCAGCTCCGAAGCGGACCGCGGAAGTCGTCGAAATCACAGGCTGAGGCAGCAACCGGGTTTGGTCCTGCCATGGGTTCGGGAACAGGATCTAACCCGCATTTCTCACAGGGATGCGCGTCGTCATCGCGCCGGTGAGGGTCACTCGGCAAGGCGGGTCAAGGTTCGCCGAAGTCCAACAGTCGATCTGCTGGCGTCAACGATCAGCTGGCAGCTGACATATGTGAAACAAGAAACGGCCGGGAAAAGCTCATTTGCTCTTCCCGGCCGCTTTTATTACGCAGGGCAATCAACCGACGCTTATTGCGAGGCTTTTTGCGAAGAGGATTTGTCATCGCATCGCGGCAGGTCATCGGGCGCGCGTTTCCAATAAATTGACCGCCCCATGAGTTTCAGGCCGAGGAAGCCGTAAACGTGCAGGACGTCGGGCTTTGCCAGACTGATTTCGACATTATAGCTCTTTCCGACTTTCGGATCATAGATCCATCCGTCGCCCAATGTTCCGTCGCCTTGCGGAGACAGATTACCGATGACCTGAATTCCGCAAACCGGCCGTGAGCGCAGACTGGGTTCAGGATTGTAGGCGTCGTGCAAGGGTTTGCCATCAGAGCCGCGATTATCCTCAAGCCAGACGATGTGGCCGCAGATCTTGTCGCCGCAAGGGGCGACCAGAACGGCGCCGCGACCGCTGTCGTCGTACCAGAGCCCTATCTCGTTGGCTCCAGCGGAATATGACGGAGCGAATGCACACAGGAGGGTGCCCAGAAATGCAGAAAGGCGGGGGCTGGGACGACGTCTGTTTGGGAAAACCGGCATCGGCGTGGATTCCTCAATTAAGTGGTTGTCTTTGATCGGTGTATTGGCATCGGTATATTGGGATGAACCATCAAATGGGCACAAATCGGGTGCTTCATGGCTTAATCGCCATTCGTCGAATGCGACACCGAAAGTTGACTTCATAATGACGCAGCTTCATGAAATGCTCCAAAAAAACATACTGTTGGCTTATTATTAACCTTACAAAAGCAGGCTTGTGATAGAACGCCTCATGTACTCGTTTGAGCGGTTGTGGTGTATGCCCGCTTCACGGCGCGGGGGCTTCCCGGGAAGACATTGGGTTATTACTTACCTAAACGCAGCTTATACCGGCCGCCTTATTTGGCCAGCCGCATCGGGTTGCCGGTAAACAGTCAGGTCGACGAATGATCTTTACGCTTGCCTTCAGAAACCTTTTTCATGACCGGATCCGGTTGGCGGTGACGCTGGTTGGCATTTTGTTCTCGATCGTCCTGGTGGCGGTCCAGCTCGGACTATACCTTGGCGCCAGCCGGATGATAACGGCAAACATCGATCACGCCGACGCCGACCTGTGGGTGATGCCGTTCGGGGCCAAGAGCTTCGAAGACGGCGGTTTGCTGATGGGTTCGCGGGAGCGGCATCAGGCCCTGGCAACGCCGGGGGTCGAGCAGGTGACGCCGATCGTGGTGCGTTTTTCGGAATGGCGCAAGCCTGCCGGCGGATCGACGCGTGTCGTGGTGGTCGGCAGCGATGCCGAAGAGGGTGCGGTGAAGCCGCTTTCGCTGAAGAACGGTACGTGGGAAGACATCAAGGCGCCTGACGCCATTGCGGTCGACGAAACCTATCTGAAGGATCTCGGCGTCGACAAAATCGGAGATACGGCGCAAATCGGTCCTGGCCGGGTGAAGATCGGCGCGCTGACGTCGGGAGTGCGGTCGTTCACGCAATCGCCTTACGTTTATACGCCGCTGTCGCGGGCCCGGGCGCTCGTCGGTGCGGAGGGTTCCGACCTGGCGACGTTCCATCTCGTCAAGGTGTTCGCGGACCAGGATGTCGAACAGGTCCGTGCAAATCTCCTGAGCCGGCTCGAAGGCGCCGAAGTCCTCACCAAGCAGGAGTTCCGCGATCGCAGCCTGCGCCAGTGGCTGTTCAGGACGGGCGCCGGAGTTGCACTTATCGGCGGCGCGCTGCTCGGCATTCTGGTTGGGACAGTGATCGTCGCGCAGACGCTTTATTCGAGCACCAAGGACCATATCAACGAATTCGCGACGCTGCGCGCGCTTGGTTCCTCATCGGGTTACATTCACAAGGTGATCCTGACGCAGGCCGGACTCAGCGCGGTGATCGGATACGTGCTCGGCATGGTGCTGGCGCTGCTGATCGTGGTGGCAAGTCAATCGACGCCGTTACCTATCGTGATGACGCCGCAGCTTGCAGCCGGACTGTTCACGGTCACTGTATTGATGTGTGCGATCTCGGCGGTCTCCGCGATCGTCAAGGTCACGAAGATCGATCCAGCAACGGTGTTCAGCCGATGACGCGAAAAAAACAGGCGGCAACCGCCGCGCGAAAGCAAAGCCCTGAGCCGGTCCTGTCGGCGACGTCGATCGTCAAGGAGCTTGGGCGGGGTGCGGGTACCGTGATGGCGCTGAAGGGCGTCGACCTGCAACTCATTCCTGGTGAGTTGACGTTGCTGATGGGGCCCTCGGGCAGCGGCAAGACCACGCTGTTGTCGATCCTCGGCTGCATCATGACCCCGACGTCGGGAGAACTTACGGTCGCTGGGACGAAGACCGCCGGGTTGTCACCGGATGAACTGGCGATTCTCAGGCGCGACCACATCGGTTTCATTTTTCAGTCCTACAATCTGTTTCCGACCTTGTCGGCCCTTGAAAACGTGCGCATCGCGCTCGACGTGAGGGGACAGAAGGGCTACGAGGCCGCGCGGCGATGCGAAGAAGTGCTGCGCGAAGTCGGTCTGGGTCACAGACTGCGCAACTATCCCGGCAATCTTTCGGGTGGTGAACAGCAGCGCGTCGCGGTCGCACGAGCGATCGTATCCTCGCCATCGATCGTGCTGGCCGACGAACCCACCGCGGCGCTCGACGGCGAAAACGGCAATGCAGTCATGGAACTCCTCGCGCGGATCGCGCACGAGCAGGATCGCAGCGTACTGGCCGTGACCCATGACCCGAGAACCTTGCCCTACGCGGACCGTGTCGTGCGGATCGAAGACGGGCTTATCGTTGGCGAAGAACGTAGGCCGGAAGGCCTCGACGCGCCGGAAATCACCGATCTCACCAAGAGGCGAAAAGCGCATGCCTAAGATCGAAAACACATTTTCAACGTTTGTCATTGCCGTGCTGATTGCGGGTGGACTTCTGTTCAGCTCGCTCGACGGCAATAACAGGCAAAAGGCGGATTATCCGCTGCTGGTCGGGAATTCCGTCAATGCACAGAACGCCAACGGGGCATCGCGACCGCGCTGGGCGGCGTCTGCAACGGGACGCGTCGAGCCGCAGTCGGGTGCGGTCAATGTCGCTTCGCTGGTTGGCGGCCGGATCACGAATGTGGCCGTTGCCATCGGCGACCTGGTTGCCAAGGGGGACGTGCTGGTTCAGCTGGACGACGAGGAGGCCCTGCAGCGCATCGTGGCGGCGCGGGCGGAAGCCGATGTCCGCAAGCTGGAGCGTGCCGACGAGGAAGTGACCGGGTTGGCCCTCGAACGGCGTGAGGCGGAAGATGAGGTCGCCGCAGCGCGCCGCGAGCGGTTCGCGGCTTGGCGGGCGCTTGATGATACGGTCGAGCTGAAGCGCAGCGGAGAGGCACGCGAGAGCGATGTGACAGCCGCCCGCGAGGCCGTGGACAAGTCCGAACAGCGCCTCAAGGATGCCCTGGCCGAACTGGTCCGGGTCAACGCCCAAGAAGATCTGCCGCTGCCCGGCAGGCTCGACACATCGTTGACGATTGCTCGCGCAGATCTGGCGCTTGCCGAAGAAGCTTTCGAGAAGACACGCATTCGTGCGCCGTTTGAGGGAAGCGTTCTTAATGTCTTTGCAAGAATCGGTGAGACGGCTGCTCCGGGCCCGGAAGCTCCCTTGGTGGTATTCGGCGATCTCAGCAAGATGCGTGTTCGCGCCGAAGTCGAAGAGCGCGATGTCGCGAAGGTACAAGTCGGCCAGAAGGTCGTGGTGAAGGCGGATGCGTTCCCCGATCAGCAGTTCGATGGCGTGGTCAAGGAAATTTCCGGGGCGCTCGGCAGCCCGCGGATTGCTTCTCGCGGTCCGCGTCGTCCGAACGACGTCGACGTTCTTGAAGTCATCGTCGAACTCGATGGCGTGCCGCCGCTGCTGACGGGTATGCGGGTCGACGTATTCTTCCACCGCCAGGAAGCGGAGGCGCGCAAGTCGGCTTCGCTGGCCTCCAAGGTCTGAACCAAAAGTCCGCAGCCGATCGGCCCGAACGCGGGTCGCTGATGAACAGACAAAAGCCCCGGACAGCGCTGTCCGGGGCTTTTGTGTTGACGGGCTGCGATGCCCGGATGCGGCATGGGGTCAGGCGTTGCGGGCGGCCGCGTCGATGTGGCGGGCTAGGTCCTGGTCGATGCCGAGACGGCGCGCAAGCTCGTTGAGGAAGTCCTGTTCGCCGCGGGTGTCGGGGTCTACTGCGATGCGGGCGGCAGAGTAGATTCTTGCAGCCTGCTCTTTGGAGGAGACTGCCGCCGCGATCGTCGAGGGGGAAGCTGGCGAATTCAGTTCGCCGGCAAGGAATTCCTCGGCGCCGGCGCCGAGTTCGCCGCCGCCTTGCTGGAGGCTGTCGAGAATGCGCTGCTGCTCGGTGCCGTCGATGCGGCCGTCGGCGGCGGAGGCGGCGATCATGGCGCGCAGCATCAAGATGGCGTCGTCGTTGGTTACGGCATCTGCTTCGAAGCCCGAGCCGGATGGCGGCGCCTCGATGCCGCCGGAAGCGGACGCAGCGGCGGCGTTGCCGTTCTGGTAATTCTGGTAGGCCTTGTAGGCGAGGCCGCCAATGAGCGCGAGAGCGCCGAGCTTGGCCGCGGTGACGGCGGCCGAGCGGCCGGTCTGAGTGCCGAGGATCAGTGCTCCAAGTCCGCCGAGGGCGGCACCGGCGCCGAGCTTATTATTGGCGATGAGATCCTGCAGGGTCTTGATCAGTTCGTCAGGGGATTTGCCGGAAAGCTGGCGGGCGAGGTCACCGACCGCATCGCTGGCGCCGGTTGCCTTGTCGAGCTTCTGAGCGCCCTCCTTGGTGCCTTCGGTCGCCTGCTTGAGGATGTTGCCAAGGACATCGATAATACTGCCACCGCCCGTCGAGGGTCCGCTGCCGCTGGAGCCCGGCTGGCCGAGCTTGCCGAGCAGGTCGTCGAGGTTGAAACCGGCGCCGCCGCTGTTCGAACCGGTCTCGCCGGACTGGCCGCCGCCGAGCTTGCCGAGCAGGTCGCGCAGAGGGTCGCCCTGGGGGCCGCCCTGGGGGCCGCTGGTATCAGCGCCGTCCTTGGAGGGCACCATGTTTCGCAGCAGGTCGCCGAGACCACCGCCATTGTTGCCGCCGAGGAGGTCACTTAAAGGATCGCCCTGCCGGCCGGAGGCGGATGCGCCACCGCGCTGGCCTCCTGTCACGAGGGATTCGAGGATGGACTTTGCGTCAAACATGGCTTTCGTCTCCGAGGTCTTGATGAGAGGTAGCACCACAAGTGTTCCGACTCCGACACTTGGTACTCGAAGTGTCTACGCTGGAACACTGGGCAAGTATTTGTTTGTGCTCTCGTTGCACAGACGCTTGCCGACCTTCGCCCGTAGGCCAGCGTCCGGTCCACAACACTAGTGGCCTGTCTCGCCTAAATCGGTGTGCTGGCCGCAACCGCTGACGATTTCGGCGAGACATGAAGGCCACTAGCGAAAACAATGGCTTAGTGTGACGTTCAGCGCGCCTCAATTGACAACTCCTGTGCGGCACCAACAGGTCAATTAAGGCGCGACGCCACACTAGGACGCCAATGGGGCGCCAGCAAGAATGATTGCCTTCGGTGCGCGCCCGATGAATTTCTGTTTTGGCCGCTATTCGGCCGGTTCGCGGACAGCCGTGTCAGGTAGCGCGGCTTTGCTCGCCGCGAAGGTTTCATCGGCGGGCTCGTCGGTCTTGCCGACGTAAGGGGAAACCAATCTCCACAGCAGTCTGCCGATGTCGTCCATGAGGACGTAAACAGCAGGAACGAACAGCAGCGACAGGACGGTCGAGGAGATGAGGCCGCCGATGACCGCGATTGCCATCGGGGCGCGGAATTCGCCGCCGGCGTCTAGCGCCAGTGCCGAGGGAACCATGCCGCCGACCATGGCAATGGTAGTCATGACGATCGGGCGGGCGCGCTTGCGGCCGGCGTCGATGATGGCGTCGTTGCGGGCGACACCGTGTTTCACCTGCTCGACGGCGAAATCGACCAGCATGATGGCGTTCTTGGTGACGATCCCCATCAGCATGAGGATGCCGATGACGACGGGAAGGCTGATCGGATTGCCGGTGATGGCCAGCGCGACGATGGCGCCGCCGATCGACAGCGGCAACGAGAAGAGGATCGTTACCGGTTGCAGAAAACTCGAAAACAGCAGGACGAGGACGGCGTAGACCATCATCAGTCCGGCGCCCATGGCCTTGGCGAATCCCTCGAACACCTCGACCATGATCTCGGCATCGCCGAACTGCTTGACGACGACACCTTCGGGCAGGTTCTTTGCGACCGGCAGGTTCATCACGGCCTCGACGGCGTCGCCAAGGGGCGATGCACCGACGAGGTCGGCGCCGAGTAGAATGCGCCTGTTGCGGTCGTAGCGATCAATTGCCGTCGGCCCCTGGGAAAGTTCAAATCGTGCAACGGTGGCAAGCGGTACCGAGCCGCCCGAGGCGGTTGGAACATTCAGGTTTTCGAGTAGCCCCCGATCGGCGCGCGCATCGTCGGGCAGCTTGACGCGGATCGGCACCTGGCGGTCGCCGACGTCGAATTTGGCGAGGTTGGCGGCGATGTCGCCGATGGTGGCGACGCGGATGGCTTCGGAAATCGCCTGGGTGGAAACGCCGAGATCGGCTGCGACGTCGGTGCGCGGGTAGATGCGCAATTCAGGCCGGTCGAGTTCGGCAGTCGAGACGACGTTGAGAAGAGTTGGGATGCGCTTTGCCTGGCTGGTCAGTTCCGCGCCGACACGTTCCACTTCTGCGGTGTTGGAACCGCTGACGACCAGTTGGAACTGGCGCTGGCCGTTGTCCTGCATGAACCAGTAACGGATGTCGGGAACCTCGGCGAGGTCACGGCCGATCTGCTCCTGGATCGCCGCCTGGGATATTTCGCGCTTGCTCTTGTCGGTCAGGTTGATGATGAGCGTTGCCTTGCGGACTTCGGCGCCGGAGCCGAGAATCGTGCCGCCGTTGACGAACACGCTTCTGACGTTGGGGTTCTTCTTGATGCGTTCGGTCATCCGGGCGGTGACTTCGCGGGTATCCTCGATCCGTGAACCGGGCGGCAGTTCGACGCCAAGCAAGGCGCGGCCGACGTCCTCGGTCGGCAGGAAGCCGGAAGGCAGCAGGTAGAACGAGCCGACCGAACCAGCAAAGATCATCAGGCCGATCAGGACGGAAACGATGCGGTGGCGAACGGTCCAGCCGACGATCTTGGTGTAGACCTTGATCATCCAGCCTTCCTTTTGCTCGGGCTCCGCCGGGCGCATGAAATAGGCCGCCAGAAGCGGCGTGATAAGGCGCGCCACCAGAAGGGAAAAGAACACCGCGAATGCGACGGTGAGACCGAACTGCTTGAAGTACTGACCGGCGATGCCGCCCATGAAGCTGACCGGCACGAACACCGCAATGATGGTCACGGTGATGGCGATCACCGCCAGGCCGATCTCGTCGGCGGCTTCGAGCGCGGCGCGATAGGCGGATTTGCCCATGCGGGTGTGGCGGACGATGTTCTCGATCTCGACAATGGCGTCGTCGACGAGGATGCCGGTGACGATGGTGATGGCCAGCAGGGAAACGAGGTTCAGCGAGAATCCGGCCGCGCTCATCGCCCAGAAGGCGGGGATGATCGACATCGGCAAAGCGATCGCGGCGATGACGGTGGCGCGCAGGTCGCGCAGAAAAAGGAAGACAACGAAAACGGCGAGGGCTGCGCCTTCGAGCAGCGTCTTCATGGTCGCTTCATAGGTGCCGACGGTATTGTCGACGGTGTTGTCGATGCGTTCGATTTCGATGGCGGCGTAATCGGCCCTGAGCGCCTCGATTTCCTTGGAGACTGCTTGCGAGACGGTCAGGTCGCTGGCGCCCTTGCCGCGCGAGACGGCGAACGCCACGACCGAGCGTCCGTCCAACACGGCGAACGTGCGCGGTTCTTCCCAGCTATCGGTGACGGTGCCGATTTCATCGAGGCGGATGTTACGTCCGCCCGGCAGTGCGATCGCGGTGGCGGCGAGATCGGCGACCGACTTCTTGCCGGCCAGCGTGCGGATCGCCTGTTCGCGTTCGGCGATCTCGCCGCGTCCGCCAGCGAGGTCGATATTGGTTGCGCGGAGCTGCGCGTTGACGTCGCCGGCGGTGATGCCGAGCGAAAGGAGCCGGTCGGGGTCGAGGGTGACGTGGATTTCGCGCAGCACGCCGCCGATGCGGTCGACGGCGGAGACCCCCGCCACGCTTTGCAGCCGGCGGTTGATGGTGTCATCGACGAACCAGGACAGTTCCTCAATCGTCATCGAGGGGGCGCGCACCGAATAGGTGACGATCGGCAGGCCCTCGATCTCGATGCGCTGGATGACCGGCTCGTCAATGGTGCGCGGCAGGTCGGTACGGATGCGTGCGACCGCGTCCTTGATGTCGTTCAGGGCGCGATCGGAATCCACGTCGAGCTGAAACTCGACCATGGTGACGGAGGAGCCTTCGGTCAGGGTCGAGGTCTGGTGCTTGACGCCGGTGACACCGGCGACGGCGTCCTCGATCTTCTTTGCAACCTGGGTCTCGAGTTCTTCGGGTGCGGCACCCGACTGCGTCACGAGGATCTGTACGATAGGGACGTCGATGTTCGGGAAGCGGCGGACGGAGAGGTTATTGAAGCTCGACCAGCCGAGCACCATGAGTACGAGGAACAGGACGAGGGAGGGAATCGGCTGGCGTATCGCCCATGCTGAAATATTCATTTGCCGGCCTCGCTCAGCCGGGGCGGCGAGGTGAGCGTACGAACGGCATCGCCATCACGCAGGAATGTCCCGGCGCGGGCAACGACGATATCGCCTTCGGCGACGCCTTCGCTGATTTCCACCTCGCCATCGGATGTCAGACCGCAAACCACGCGGGTGGTCTTGACTTTTCCGTCGCGGACCACCTGCACGAATGCTTCGCCGTTGTCGAACAGGACAGCTGAGGTCGGAATGGCGAGGCCGGTGCTGGTTGCGGCGAGGATCGATGCGCGGCCGAAGGCGCCGACTTTCAGTTGCGGGGCGTTGCCGAGAAAGATCCGGACGCTACCGAGGCGGGTCGAGGCATCGATTTCGGGCGAGACGAGGCGGACCTTGCCTTCGACGATGCCGGCGCCTGCAACCTCGACCTGGGAGCTCTGGCCGGCGGTAATGCGCGCGAGTTTAGGTTCGGTGACGGCGGCTTCAAGTTCGATCTCGCCATCGCGGGCGAGGACGAACATCGGCGATTTGGTACCATAGGCCACATCGCCGATGCGTGCGGTGCGGCGCGTAATCAGTCCGGTCGCCGGTGCGCGGATTTCCGTGCGGGTCAGATTCCAATCCAGTTCGCGCAGTTGGGCTGCAATCTGGGCTTTTTCCGCTTCGGCGACGAGGACGCCGTCGCGGGCGGTCGAGAGCCCGGCGCGGGCAGTACGGGCAGCGGCCCGGCGCTGATCGAAAACGGATTCGGACAAATATTTGCTCTTGCGCAGTGGTTCGGCGCGGGCCAGCTGGGCTTCGGCTTCTTCAAGGGTTGCCTCGGCCTGAGCAATGTTGCTGTTGGCCTGGGCGATGGTTGCATCGGTGCGCTGCAAGTTGGCCAGCGTCTGCTGTCTGCGCGCCTCCAGCGTTTCCTTTTCGAGGGTTGCAAGCACCTGCCCCTTGCGCACCGTGTCGCCGGCTTCGGCTTGAAGGGAAACAATGCGCAGCCCCTCGACTTCGGGGGCGATCAGTATCTCCTCGCGCGCAACGAGCGTTCCGGTCACCATAATGCGTTCAGAGAATGAGCGCGGCGCAACCGTTGCCACCGTTACCGCCGGCGCCAAAGGTGCGGTGCCGTTGGTTTTGCTTTGCCCCGCGGGCTCCGATTGATCGTGCGCAAGCTTTGCGGCAACCTCTTTCGCCTTGCCCGACAGCTGATCGAACTTGGTGTTCAGGTCGATTTTGCCGGTCGCGTGCAGGGCGGCCAGAGACGACCCGAAAGCGATCAGCACCGCCAGGAAGATCCACTTCTTCATGACTGCTCCTCCAGGAGCCTGGCAGGTGATGTCGCTGTGGCATCTGCTGCGGCGCCGGCCTGCTGAGGATTGATGAGTGCGCCCACCGCCTTCAGAACGGTGGCCATCAGATCGCGTCCGTTGAAATCGGGATCAACGGCACGGCGCCAGAACATGCCTTCACCAATGATGCAAAGGGTCTGGGCGATGACCTTCGGTTCGGCGACCGGGGCAATCCGGCCTTCGCGGGTGGCGCGGTCAATCAGGTCGGTGAAGCTTTCGATGACGAAGCGGTCGCAGGCGAGGAAGAGTTCGGCGATTTTCTCGTTGCGGGTCGCCTCGGCGGCGATCTCGAGGTTGAGGATGCGCTTATATTGGGGTTCGTCGACCGCATAGTGCTCCCCGAGCGCGCCGAGTGCGGCTGTGAAGTCGGGGGCATTGGCCAGTTCGCCGAACTGAGTGGTAAGTTCGGCGCGATTTCTTTCCACGATGCCGGCGATCAAGGCTTCCTTGGATTCGAAATGGACGTACAGCGCGCCAGGGCTGATGCCGGCTTCGGCGCAAATGTCGGCCATCGTGCAGCGGTGGAACCCGGATTGGGCAAAGCACCGCTCGGCAGCATCGAGGATGTGCCCACGGCGGGCCTCAAGTGTTTCCGGCTTCAGTTTAGGCATTTTCGCGGTCAACTCGTTGTTGGTTGGCTTGTTCAGGCATCACGCGCGCCCTGCGACCAGGAACTGATCGATCACTCGATATGCAAAACGAATGTTCGTTTTATGTCTGAATTGAAATGTGGCAATTCAACACTGTGGGTGATGGTGAACGACCTCTTTGGGTACAAGGCGTTGCGGCCGAACCTCTCTGCGGAGGCGCGATTCAACGGCCTGGGATGGGGAAACTCCTAGTGTTCTGGATCAGACGCTTGCCTCCGGTGGCAAGTGGAGCAACGTCTGTGAATCCAGAACGCAAACAAAAAATTAAGCTAGTGTGGCGTCGCGCCTTAATTGACCTGTTGGTGCCGCACAGGAGTTGTCAATTGAGGCGCGCTGAACGCCACACTAAACCATTGTTTTCGCTAGTGGCCTTCATGTCTCGCCTAAATCGTCAGCGGTTGCGGCCAGCACGCCGATTTAGGCGAGACAGGCCACTAGGCTCTGATCGTCTATCCTGTTGAAAGTTCCGGTATCGCGGCGGCGAGGCAGCCGAAGCGGGTGAGGCCGCCGCCACTGCCGCCGCCAGCCTCGGCGCGGTCGATCCAGCGGTGCCAGCCGAGATAATTGGCGCGGTATTTCGTTCGCCGCGTTTTAATTGATGCGGCAGATTTGAATAACGGATTGGAGAAGTCTGGGCCGAAGCGCCGCCGACCAGGTGAAATGCCGGTGCGTTGCAGGGCGATCGGCGCTCAGGCAATGACGGCGGCAAAAGCATGCCGCTGTGCCGTGACGACGACACCCAGTTCCATCCAGCACGTGATCTCGTTCTGGCATCATATCCGGACGAACGGCTGCAGCAGTCTCCCAGACAGACCATTGAGGCTCAAGGTGCCCTCCAACGCCACCAGACAGATGCAGGTTTCACCATCTTCGACCACGGGCTGGTGATCAACGCTGCCGTCGGCCTCTTCGATATCTCCGGGATGGAAGCGGCCATGCTCATGGACATAGGCCCCGGTCAGC
Organism: Alphaproteobacteria bacterium; assembly: GCA_018830445.1. Taxonomy (GTDB): domain Bacteria; phylum Pseudomonadota; class Alphaproteobacteria; order Rhizobiales; family Hyphomicrobiaceae; genus Filomicrobium. The sequence goes on from JAHJSN010000045.1 coordinate 48,973, forward strand.
ACCAGGGTCAGTTCCGTACCGGTGTGAGTATGATCGGGCATCCGGGTTCCAGGCTGCGCCTTCAAGAGGAACACCCGTGCACCGCTGTTGCCGGGGATCTCGAAATCCCGGCGATGGATCCCAGGTCCGATCCATTGCCAGTCACCTATTGCATAAGAACGGACTGCCCGGGGCAGGAACCGAACAGCCGTCGGAGCCGGCACGGTTGCTTGAGCCGATTCGACGGGCCTGCCGCCTTCATAGGCGATCCGGGCAAGCGCCCGCGACACGGCCCCGGGGTCGACAGGCACGGGCTTGATCGTTTCAAGCAGGCATCCACCGACCGTCTCCATAGTGTGCAGGTCTGCTTGGCAGGCCGGGCACACCTCTATGTGCGCGGCTACGACAATCGACCGGCCGAGGTCGAGGCTGCCGTTGGCAAGCTCGACGAGGGTTGCGGTCGTGGGGTGATGGCCAATCGTCATTGAAGTCCGGTCTCTGGCGGCTGATGCTTTCGAATTCCGAAACGACCGCCACCAATGGATGGATCATTTCGCTCGCCATTTTTCTGGGCGCAGGTGTCATGTTCGCGACTGTCGGGCCCGATCATCCGCAAACGCCCATGAACTGCCGCGTTAATAGTCAGTTTACATTGTGATCCAGTGGCATGACCGGCAGCGTAGGTTTGACCAGGATGCGCCCGGATCAGTCAGTTGCCGGCGCTTTGACAAGGGCGTGAGATGCTATCGGGCGAAGGTGCTCCTCTTAAAATTGCAGTCATCGGATCGGGGATCTCCGGCCTGTCGGCAGCGTGGCTTCTCGGCAAGCGCCACAAGGTGACTCTGTTCGAGCGCGACCATCGCCCTGGCGGTCACTCCAACACCGTCGATGTGAAGCTGGCAAATGATGTTGTCCCTGTCGATACTGGTTTCATCGTATTCAACGAGCCGGCCTACCCTAATCTGACGGCATTCTTCCGGCATCTGGAGGTGGCAACCGCTGCCACCGACATGAGCTTTGCCGTCTCGCTTGGCGGCGGCAGGACCGAATACGCTGGCGGTACGCTCTCCGGACTGGTGGCCCAGCCGGCAAACCTTCTGCGTTCGCGATACTGGTCCATGCTGCTCGACATCGTGCGCTTCTATAAGACCGCACCGGGTTTGGTCGGCACCGCTGCGGCGCATGACATGACGCTTGGCGACCTGCTCGAAGCAGGTGGATTTGGCCACGCCCTTCGCGACGATCACATCCTGCCGATGGCCGGTGCAATCTGGTCGGCTCCGGCAACGGCAATGCTCGATTACCCTGCGCTCTCGTTCGTGCGGTTCTTCGAAAACCACGGACTGTTTAACCTCGCGCGACGCCCCCTTTGGCAAACGGTGGTCGGCGGCAGCCGCCGCTACGTCTCCCGCATCTTGGATGATTTCTCCGGCGACGTGCGGCTCGGCTCGCAGGCGGTCCGGATCCGGCGGACTGCTGCTGGCGTGAGCGTGATGGTGGCGGGAGCCGAGGCCGAAGCTTTCGACCACGCGGTGATCGCGACGCATGCCGATCAGGCAATCGAAATGCTGAGCGATGCTGACGAGTTCGAGCGTCGGTTGCTGGGCGCGTTCCGCTATACGCGCAATCGGGCCGTGCTGCATTCCGATCCGGCCTTTATGCCACGGCGCCGCCGCGCATGGGCAAGTTGGAATTATCTGACGACGGAAAGCGGCAGCAACGCGCCGCACTCATCAGTGACCTATTGGATGAACCGGTTACAGCCGCTCAACACCGACGCAGGGCTGTTCGTGACGCTAGATCCGCCAGCGCAGCCAAAAGCAGCGCTCATCCATCACCAGGAAATCTACGAGCATCCCTTGTTCGACGCAGCGGCACACCGGGCCCAACAGCAGCTTTGGTCCTTGCAGGGTGTTCGCCGCACCTGGTTCTGCGGCTCATATTTCGGAGCCGGATTCCACGAAGACGGACTGCAATCGGGCCTGGCTGTTGCAGAGCAGCTGGCCGGTGTGCGCAGGCCCTGGCAGGTGGCCGGTGAATCTGGCCGCATCTTCCTCGGCCCGCCCGCCGGACTGCGTTCGGAAATTCTCGAGGCAGCAGAATGACCCGCCGTTCAAGACTCTACGTCGGCCACGTCATGCATCGCCGTCTCAGGCCGCGCCGGCACGCGTTGCGCTATCGCTGCTTCTGGACGCTGATCGATCTCGATGAACTCCCCGCTCTCGGGCGTTCGTTGCGTTTGTTCGGCTACAATCGCCTGGCGCCGATCAGTTTTCACGCCTCCGATCATGGCGACGGCAGGCCCGATAATCTGCGCGGCTACGTCGACGCCAGGCTTTCCGACGCCGGGATCGACATCGGCAGCGGCGCCGTGCGGCTCCTCTGCATGCCCCGCGTCGCAGGCTATGCGTTCAATCCGCTCAGTATTTTCTTTTGCTACGGGCAGGATGCAGCACTTCGCGCCATCCTCTGGGAGGTCAATAACACCTTCGGGGAACGCCACAGTTATCTCATCGAGGCGGCGGCAAATTCGAGCGGCCTCGTCGAACAGGAATGCGCCAAGGAGTTCTTCGTTTCCCCCTTCCTGGACCAACCGCTCACCTATGCCTTCCGCGTCAGCGGGCCAGGTGACGACGTCTCGGTGGTCATCAACACGAATGACGAACAGGGGCTGCTGCTGGTCGCCGCATTGTCCGGGAAGGCTCGCGAAATGACCGATTCCAACCTGCTCGGCATCCTGGTTCGCCAGCCCTTCGTAACGCTGAAAGTAACCGCGGCAATTCACTGGGAAGCCCTGAAGCTTTGGCTGAAGGGCATCGATCTGCGACACAAACCGCCGCCGCCGCGCCAGTCTGTGACGGTCGTGCGCCCCAGCCCGGCGATCGCCTGCACGCCAGTAATGTCATCCAACGAGCGAGCAACCCCAGCAGAATGCCAAACGACACAATGACCCGATACGACCGACCGCAAGCAACGGTAGCGCAATCCCCCGTCCACCTCGCGCCCGGCAGGCCGGCGGCAATTTTCAGGAATCTGCTGCCTCAGCGGTGCACCGCCGGTCAGCTGACAATTCGCCTGCCCTCGCATGATGAAATCGTGTGCGCCTCTCCTGACCCAGGTCCGCATGCGCATATCGATATTCGGCGTTGGCGTGGATTGCGGCGCATTGCGCTGGGCGGCAATCTCGGCTTCGCGCAGGCCTTCATCGATGGCGATTGCGCGTGCGGCGATCTTCACAGTCTGTTTGCCTGGGCGCTTGCCAACGACAGCGTTGTTTCACGGTTCGGATCGGGCTCCGCATTGCTGCGTTGGCTTGCCCGCCAGCTGCACCGGATGAACGCCAACACGCCTCGCGGCAGCCGTCGCAACATCGCGGCGCATTACGACCTGGGCAATGAGTTCTACGAAAAGTGGCTCGATGCCGGCATGAACTATTCATCGGCGCTTTACACCTGCGATCATGACGCCTCGCTGGAGGCCGCGCAGACCGCAAAGCTCGACCGCGTTATTGAACTCTTGGATCTGCAGGGCAGCGAGCGGGTTCTAGAGATCGGCTGCGGGTGGGGTTCGCTTGCCGAGCGGTTGCTCGCGCGGCCGGTCGCAAGTATCACCGCACTCACCTTGTCGCAGAGGCAGCTCGAATTCACCCGCCGGCGACTGGCGCGCGCACATGAGGCCGGACGCGCCGACGTGCGGCTGCAGGACTACCGGCACGTCGAGGGGGCCTACGAGCGCATCGCGTCCATCGAGATGCTGGAAGCCGTCGGGCAACGCTACTGGCCGCTCTATTTCGACACCTTGCGGCACCGGCTTGTGCCTGGCGGAATTGCCGTGCTGCAGGTGATAACGATCAGGCCGGATCGCTTTGACGCCTACGCCCGCGATCCGGATTTTATCCAGCGCTACATTTTTCCCGGCGGCATGCTGCCGACCGTCCCCATCCTCAAACAACAAATCGCCAACGCAGGCCTGGAGCTGGCTTCAATGGAAAACTTCGGGCAGTCATATGCCAGGACGTTGACCGAATGGCAGTCGAGGTTCCTGTCCGCCTGGCCACAGTTGCAGGTCATCGGCTTCGACGAGCGCTTCCAGCGCATGTGGACCTACTATTTCACGTACTGCGTGGCGGGTTTCCAGGCCGGTGAACTCGATGTCGGACTTTACCGCATCGAACGCCCGAAACTTTCGGCGGATTAAGCAGGCTCGGATGGCGAATAAGGGGGAGGCACATTCCCGCGCGGCGAAATCCGCCGTGTGACCCCAGTGTGACCCCAGAGAAAATTGGCGGTGGCGAAGAACCCGAAGAGCCCAGCGGGCTATGTCGCCCCCGTTCTGCGACCCATGTGCGACCCGCGCCAAATTGACGAAATCGCAAAACCCTCGCAAACCCCCGGAAACATTGGTGCCGCTTGCGTGACTCGAACACGCGACCCCGTCATTACGAATGACGTGCTCTACCAACTGAGCTAAAGCGGCAACCCAACACGACCTTGGACCGTCAACACAAGCTTGCGCAGTGTTGAGCAAAGGAAGTGTTGGTATTCAGCAACTCATATCCGCCCGGCAGTGCCAGACGCGATTCGAGGGTTGTTTATCGCAGTTCGGCGATCCGTCAAAGCGCCTTGTCAAACCGCAAGGGCCAGCGGATCTCCGGCTCGACCGCAACCGAAGACGCCGGAATATAGCCTGCGAACCCCGATTGCAACCCCTCTTTGAATGGCTCGTTTCGCCGCTTCGAGCAATTCGCCGCGCTGATACGGCGAACGTCAAGCCGCCCCGTGCCGGAACGGTTTCATCGGGCCGGTAGGCACATCGGAGACTTCGCCTTCCGGACCCGGATCGTCAGGCGCGCGCGGCGAAATGAAAATGCGCGCTTCCCCGGCCGTGGAACGGGCTGCTTTCTGCGGCTGGAGCTTGCCGCCACTAGGCTGAGCCCCGCGCGCGGCCACCGCGGCAGACCTCTGCGGCCCACCGGCTGGCGCTGTCGCATCCCTCGTCGGGTGTGAGCCGTCCGGCTTTGCCGCCGTTGCCGTAGCTCTGCCTGCGTCCGGCGAGCCTGCGGGTTCCACCGGGCCGGTTGCCGCCGTGACAGGAGTTTCGGCGACAACGTCGCTCTTCGCGGCCACTTGCGTCGCACTGCCTTTGCGGGATTTGTCGGTTTGTGCCTCACCGACAAGCGCCAGCGGCGTTGCAGACGCCTGTAATTGGTCATCGCCGTGTCCCGCGTTGGCTTTTGCAGGACGCTCGGCGGCTTCCGCCTGATTGTCGTTTCTGGGTGGCGGAGCCGTCGCCGCGACTTCTGAATTGGGCTTCTCGGCCGCGGGCTGCGCTGCAACCGGTGCTGGTTCCTCGATGACGTCCGCATCGACGACTTCGTCTGCCGCAACCGGTTTGGCCGGAACGTTTTTGGCGAAAGCAGGCTTGCCGTCCGCGCCCTTTTCGTGTCCGCCGGATTTATCTTCCGGCGGCGTCACGTCTTTGGCGTCAGCGGCGACTTCGAGAGGCGCCCCGAGCGCCACCAGTTCTTCAAGCTTGCGCGCAACGATTTCGTCGGCTGTCTTTTCCATGCTTTCCACCGGCACGCGCCAGGCGAAGGCATCGAGCGCGCCGGTCACCGGCGACACCGCAGCCCACTGTTCGGAGACGATGCTGTCGGCCGTCCACGCCGGGTCGCGTGGCGCGTTGACGGCACGCGCCAGCCATTCGCGTACCCGGCCCTTGTCGCCGTGCTCCTCGCCCTCGATGCGCGCCATCAGCGTGCAGGCGCGCTGCGTCAGCCGGCTCTCCATCAGCGGCGCGAGTGCGTTGCGTGCCTCGGCATAGTCCTTGGCCTCGATCGCCGCGTTGGCCACCGCGATGGCGCTTTCCGCCGAATGCGGATTGAGTTGTGCGAGCTTTTTCACGCGGTCGAGCCGGTCGCGCGGACTGTCGCCGAGTCGCGCGTAGGCATATGCCGTGGCAAGGTCGGGATGCGGCGACTTCTGCCAGGTCTGCTGCAGGATCCTGGTTGCCTTGGGCGTCGATCCACGCGAGGCAAGAAGCCTGCCCGCGATGGCGCCGGCGGGCACCAGGTCGGCCGCCAGCTTGTGTGCGTCGAGGGCCAGATTGAGCGCGCGTTCCGGATCCTTGTCTTCGAGGTCCTGCGCCTGCGCGGTCAAAAGCACCGCCCGGCGACGTTCCGCGCTTGCCTTTTCGACATGACCGTTCTTTCTGGCGACGGCGAGTGTCTGCAGCGCGCCGGCCCAGTCGTGGCGCTTGCACTGCAAGTCGAACAAAGCATCTACCGGCCAGCTCAACGACGGGTTGAGCGCCATGGCGCGCTCGGCAAACTGTTTGGCGGCTTCGGTTTCGCCTTCCCGCTCTGCTTCGAGAAACAGCCCGCGCATTCCGAGCAGTTCGGTATCGGTTGAGGCGAGCATCGATTCGTAGATCCGCCGCGCGGTTGCGCGGTCGCCGGACAGTTGCGCCGCCTGCGCCCGCAACAGATGCGTCAGCGGTTCGTTCGGCATCGACTTGCGTGCCTGGATGGCATACTTCGTCGCTGTCGAGCGGTCGCCGGCCCCGATCGCGATCATGCCCGATGAAAGTGCGTCGAGCCCGCGCTTCTGCCGGCGCTTGTTGAAATAGCTGCCGATGGTAGCCGGGCTTTCCCACAGGTGCCGCAGCAGCGACCAGGCGGCGAGCACGGCGCCGCTCATGAGCGCCAGCGCGACGACGGCGTGAAATACGCTGATCTTCAGTTCATACCCTTCCCAGTTCATGATGATCTGGCCGGGATGGTCTGCAAGCCATGCAAGCCCGCTGGCAGCTGCGACGATAAAGGCGAGGAAGATGATGAGTCGGATCATGATTTTCTTTCCGCCCTAGTTGGTGCCGGCAAGCGACGATTTCAGCTGTTCTTCGAGCGCCGCCAGCGCCTGATCGACACTATGCCGGTCGCGGACTTTGTTGAGCCAGCCTTCAGCGGCCTGCTTGCCTGCCGCAGGCAGTTCTTCGGCAAGTTTCAGGACGTCGTCGAGCCGGCCTGCGGCAAGCGCGGATTCCATCCGCGCTACCGTTGCTTGCGAACTCTTGTCGTCGGCGTCGTGGCTGACCTTGCGGATCTTGACGACAGAGCGCGCATTGGCCAGCAGCTGGTCGAGCACCGAATCCCCGGCAGGTGCCGAAGAGGCTTCAATGATCGCATCCGCAACCGGGCTGAACATCGACTGCAGCTTGGCGACGGAAGCAACCCCCAATGACTCGAACGGCTCCAGTTTTGCAACATCGAGAATCCCGCCGGCAGTCTGCTTCACCTGCGCCAACTCATCTGCAAAACCCTCGCCGCGTTCGATCGCACGCGTCAGCCCGCCAAGTTCGAGGGCAAGCACGATGCGCTTCGCATTCTGCGCACGGTTCTTCTCCGCCGAAACGACGTTTTCCACCTGGCCCTGGAGGGTCGCGACCTGTTGGGCGACCGGATTGACCGCCTTGTTGACGTCGTCGGGACTTGCAAGCTTTGCGAACTTCGCGGTGACGTCGCCTTCAAGGCCGGTCAGCTGGCTTGAAATTTTTGCGGTTTCTTCCTGCACGACGCGCAAGGTGTCTCCGATCCGCGCGGCGTCGGCCTTGACCGTTTCAAGCTGCTGGCTCAGTCGTGCCGTATCATTGGCGACGCCCGAGAGCTGCCGGTCCATCCGTTGCGTGCCCGAGCGTGCCGCCTCGCTCGACTCGGCCACCTTCGACAGACGCGCTTCGATGTCTTCGCCGACACCGGCGCGCACCGCCGCGATCTGGTTCTTCAGGGTTTCTTCAAGATCGGCCATGCGTCCGGTCAGGGAGGCAAGTCTCGGCACCACGCCGCTGTTCTTGTTGCTTTCCGCGAATGCCGTCATTGTTGCGAGCTGCTGTTCCAGTTTGCTCAAGCGCTCTTCTGGAACGTTGCCGGCCTGCCCTGCGCTTTCGCCAAGTGCGGCGGCTTTCTGGGAAAGATCCTCCTGCGCTGCCTTCAGCGCGGCCACCGACTCCTGCATCGGTTCGAGTGCGGCGAGTCTGGCTTCCGCGTCGGCAAGCTTCTGGCCGAGCGCCTCTGTATCCGTGCTGCCCGGCGCGCCTTGCGCACTCTCCAGTGCCGCCAGCCGCTCGCTAAGCTTGGCAATGCCGGTGTCCGATTTCGAGGCTGTTTGCGAAAGTCCAAGACCGGTCTTCAACTGCGCGATCTGCGGCTGCAACGCGTCCGCGCCAAGCAGCATCAGGAAGCCGCCGACGAGACCGGCGACGAGATGGCTGAAGAACGAACCGATTCCCGAGCCGGACCGTTGGCGCGCAGCCGTGGCGGTGGCGGCCGGTCTTGCCGACGTCGATGAACCAGCGGGCGAAGACGCCGCGGCGCCCTTCGCGGCTGTGTCTGCGGTTTTGGTATCGCCAGGCTTTGCAGCTTCGGCCGGCTTGTCGGATGCCGAAGCGGCTTCTGCGGCTTTCATCTCGGCGGCCTTGACGCCCGGCTTCGGCACGGAGGTATAGGTGCCCGGCGTGCTGCCTGAAGTTTCCGGCGCTGCCTTGGAACTGTCGCCCGCTGAAGCGCTTTTGACTTCCGTCGCCTTCAGATCGAGCGTTGCATGGGGCTTCTTGCCGCCGGCTTGATCCGGCGGGCTGGACGGTTTCTTGCCTGGGGTGAATTTCTTTTGCGACATGGAGCAGGTAACCTTTACGCAACGACTCTACGCGAGTTCGATCAGTCCGCTTTACACCTGAGCCTCATAGGCTCGGTTCCGGGCGTAATCTACTGGGTGAGCGGGGTCATAACCCGAATTGTTCCGCCATCCGGTTAATGAGCGCAAGGACTTCTTCCGAATTCGGACGTGAAGACACTTTTACTTGCGCGGGTTTGAATGGTGCTAGCGCATCCGCAGTCGCCTGCGAGATGCATACACAGGCTATCTTTTCAGCCTCTTTGGCAATCCCGGCCGCCTCGATCAGCCGGACGTAGGTTCGGGACGCTTCAGGAGACATCAAAAGTACGGCGTCGAGATGGCCTTTTGCTATGTCCGCAAGGGCTTCGTCGCTCAACTTTTCCGCCGCCTGCGCTTCATAGCAGCGGACCGTGAAGATTTCAAAACCGTGCGTGCGAAGCGCTCCTTCCAGGTCGAATGCGAGTTTGTATCCGGCGAAATGAACCAGCCGCCCGCCGGCAGGACTGGCATTCGCCGTGATCACGTCGACCAGCCCGGCGGCATTTCCCGGCCCCTCCATAACGCCGTGAAAACCAAGTTCGTGGGCGTCTCTGGCGGTCCCCTTGCCGACCGCGAATACCGGCAGCTCGACGAGGCTCTGCAACACGGGGCTCTGCGCCAGCGCACGTACGGCGTTTCGGCTGGTCACGACGATCGCCTGCACCCCGCCCGGCCCCAGATCGTTAACGGGCATGAAACTGATGATCATCAGCGGCGACAACACCGCCGAATGGCCCGCCGCCTCCAACGCCGCCTTGGTTGAGCTGGCATCGGGTTCGGGTCTTGTGACGAGTACACGCATGATCAAGTTACCCGGTAGTCGCGGTGCTTCATTTAGCCTGCCCGAAGCGATCCGGGCGGTATATTTCATGACTATCGGCGCCTGCGAACTAGAACGCCTTGAGCCTCGTCAAGAACTCGGGCCCGGCCTGGTCGAGCAGCGTACCGGCAAGTTCTTCACCGATGCGGATGGCACTCGCCGCCGGTCCGGTTCTCGTTCCACGATAGCGCTCTTTGCCGTCAGGAGACAGCACCTCGCCGCCCATCGTAAGCTGGCCGCCGGCAAGTTCCGCAAGCCCCCCGATCGGCGTCCGGCACGAACCTTCGAGTGTCTTCAGGAACGCGCGTTCCGCTGTGACGCACAGCGCCGTCGCCTCGTCGTTGAGCGGCTGCAGGAGGTCGCGGATTGCTTCGTCGTCATCCCTGATTTCGATACCGACGGCACCCTGCGCAACGGCCGGGACCATAGTCGTCGGCTCCACGGCGGAGGTGATGCGGTCGGCCAAACCGAGCCGGTTGAGGCCAGCGCAGGCAAGAAACGTCGCATCAGCGACTCCGCTGGCAAGCTTTTCAAGCCGGGTTTGCACGTTGCCGCGAAAGCCCACGACTTCGAGGTCGGGACGCAGAAATTTCACCTGCGCAGCCCGTCTCAGGCTTGAGGTGCCGACTCTTGACCCCGCCGGCATCTCTTCGAGCGACGCATGGTTGAGGCTGATGAAGGCATCCCGCACGTCTTCGCGCGGCAGGATCGCCGACAGCCCCAGTCCCGGCGGCAGTTCGGTCGCCACATCCTTCATCGAGTGCACCGCCAGATCGATGTCCTTGGCGATCAGGGCTTCCTCGATCTCTTTGGTGAACAGCCCCTTGCCGCCGACCTCAGACAGCGGCCTGTCCTGGATTCGGTCACCCGAAGTCTTGATGACGACGATCTCGAAGTTGTCCTCCCGCCTGCCGTGAGCCTCCATCAAGCGGCGGCGAACGTCGTGCGCCTGTGCCAGTGCCAGCGGCGATCCGCGGGTTCCGATCCTGATGACCGTGTCTTGCAAGCTGATGTCCTCGGGTGTAGGGCGGGAGCCTGACCGCCGCTTCGATTGAGGCGGCATTAATGCCGTCTGGAGCCCGCGAACGCAAATCCGTTTGCATAGCGGGCGGACCCAAAGCCGTGAATTGGAGGGATTGGAAGTTGGCAGCCGCCGCGAGCGACCCGCGTGAAGCGCTTCTCCTCGGCATTGAGACGAGCTGCGACGAAACCGCCGCCGCCGTCGTCGCGCGTGGGGCCGATGGTTCCGCGCGCCTGCTGTCGTCGATTGTCCGGGCGCAGTGGGAGGAGCACGGCGCCTTCGGCGGCGTCGTACCTGAAATTGCCGCCCGCGCCCACGCCGAGTGCCTCGACGAAATTATCGCCCTGGCGCTCAAGGAAGCGGACGTATCGCTCGCTGACATCGATGCTGTTGCCGCCGCCGCCGGTCCGGGCCTGATCGGCGGGCTGATCGTCGGGGTGGTTTCGGCCAAGGCGATAGCTCTTGCCACGGCTAAGCCGTTCATCGCCGTCAACCACCTCGAAGCCCACGCGCTGACCGTCGGCCTCACCGACGGCCTGCCGCCGCCCTATCTGATGTTGCTGGTTTCCGGCGGCCATACCCAAGTCCTGCTCGTCCGCGGTGTCGCCGACTACACCCGCATTTCGACGACCATCGATGACGCGCTGGGCGAAGCCTTCGACAAGACCGCCAAGCTTCTGGGCCTGCCGCAGCCCGGCGGCCCGGCGGTGGAGAAAGCCGCCCTTGCGGGCAATCCGGACCGCTTCGAACTGCCCCGGCCGATGAAGGGCCGTGCCGAACCGCATTTCTCTTTTGCCGGCTTGAAGACCGCCGTCCGCCAGCGCGCCCGCGAAGCCGCGCCGCTCAAGGATTCCGATATCGCCGACCTGTGCGCGTCTTTCCAGCAGGCGGTGCTCGACACAGTTCTCGATCGCTGCCGAAAGGCTATTTCAATTGCCCGGGAAGGAACCGGCAATGAGATCCGGCACTTCGTTGCCGCCGGAGGTGTCGCAGCCAATGCGGCGCTGCGCCAGGGGCTCACCGAACTTGCACGAAGCGAAGGGATGGATTTTCACGCACCCCCGCTTGCCCTTTGCGGCGACAACGCCGCAATGATCGCCTGGGCCGGTGCCGAGCGCCTGGCGAAAGGCCTCACCGATCCACTCGGCGCCCCGGTTCATCCGCGCTGGCCGCTTGACGGCAGTGCCGAAAAGGTGCGCGGCGCCGGCGTCAAGGCGTGAGCGCGTTTAACCCGCGGGCAAAACCGGGTAGGTTTGCTTGGATTCTGCGGCAGGGGAAAAGCATACATGGCTATCAAAAGCGTAGGTGTGATCGGCGGTGGCGCATGGGGCACCGCACTGGCCCAGACCATGGCGCTCGCCGGCCGCGACGTCGTCTTGTGGGCCTACGAACATGACACCGTCCGCGAGATCAACGAGCACCACATCAACCGCGTTTTCCTCCCCGGTGTGACAATCGAGAAAAACGTCATCGCCACCGGCAAGCTTGCCGAAGTCGCCGCCTGCGACGTTATCCTGCTTGTCCCCCCCGCCCAGCACCTGCGCCGCATCGCCAGCGACCTGGCGGGGCACATTCCCGAAGGCCGCCCCGTCGTCGTCTGTGCGAAGGGCATCGAACAAGCGACCGGACGCCTGATGGGTGAAGTCGTCGCCGAGGCGTTGCCGCGCGCGCTGCATGCCGATCTCTCAGGTCCCAGCTTCGCCGCCGATGTCGCCCGCGGCCTGCCTGCCGCCGTCACATTGGCCTGCTCCAACGAAGCCGCCGGGCGTGAACTGGCCGACGGCCTTGGCTACCGCAATTTCAGGATCTACTGGACCTCCGACACGATCGGCGTCGAACTTGGCGGCGCGGTGAAGAATGTTCTCGCCATCGCCGCAGGCATCGTCGATGGCAAGGCACTCGGCGCCAGCGCGCATGCCGCACTCGTCACCCGAGGCTTTGCCGAACTACGCCGCCTGGGCGAATCGCTCGGCGCCCGCCCGGAAACACTGATGGGCCTGTCAGGGCTTGGCGATCTCATCCTCACCTGCTCCAGTCCGCAATCGCGCAACATGTCGCTTGGCCGGGCGCTGGGCCAGGGCCGCACGATCAAGGAAGTCATGGGCGAGCGCCGCGCCGTCACCGAAGGCGTCTTTACTGCTGCCGCCGTGATGAGGATCGCCGACGAAAGGAACATCGACCTGCCCATTTGCGCTGCCGTCCACGGCATCGTCGAAGACCGCCTGTCGGTCGATGATGCCATCGAGGGTCTGATGACCCGCCCGCAGCGCGCCGAAGATTGAGATCCAGGTAAGGACGGAGGGACAAGCGCCGAAATGAAGAAAGCAACGCCAGCTGAGAAGCCATCAACCAAGAACGCAGCGACGAAGAAGGCGTCAGTCAAGAAGACCGCGAAGCAGAAAACACCAGCCAAGAAACCCGCTGCAAGACAATCCCCCGCCCCCGCAGCTCCGCTTCAGCGCCCCGCCTTTTGGCTCTTCAAGTCCGAGCCCGATGCCTTTTCCTTTGACGACCTGAAGAAAAAGGGAAAGAAGGGTGAGCAATGGGACGGCGTTCGCAACTACCTGGCGCGCAACAACATGCGCGCCATGGAACTGGGCGAACTCGGCTTCTTCTACCATTCGAACATCGGCCTGGAGGTTGTCGGCATCTGCGAGGTATGCAGGCTGGCTCACCCCGACTCCACGACGGATGACGACCGCTGGGAGTGCGTCGACGTCCGCGCTGTCTGCGACATGCCGACGCCCGTGAAACTGGCGGACGTTAAGGCCAATCCGAAACTGGAAAAAATGTCCCTCGTCACCTCGATGCGCTTGTCCGTGCAACCCGTCCTCGCCGAGGAATGGGAAGAAGTCTGCCGGATGGGCGGCCTCGACCCGAAAGCGATTGCCAAATGATGCCAAGCCCTACCAAGGCGACCAGCCGCGACTGCGGCTGCGGGGCAAGCCCCGCCCGCGCGGAGGCCCGTCGCCGAACGCAGTTCGGAGGCGGATCAGCCGCGAGCGAAACGATGCGCGGCCTCGACCCGAAAGCGATTGCCAAATGATGGACAACGCTCCCCACTCCCGCCGCGACCGCCAGTCCCGAGTCGATTTCATCCACGCCAACACGCGCCTGTTCGCCCCGGGTCTCGTGCCGGAAATCAAGCTGCATCTGGCCGATGAAAGTCTGCCGATGTGGGAAAAGACCGAAGCCGAATTGGGTGAATTGAACCTGCCGCCGCCGTTTTGGGCCTTCGCCTGGGTCGGCGGGCAGGCGCTGGCGCGCTACGTCCTCGATAACCCGCTACTCGTTGCCGGCAAGCGCGTCCTCGACCTGGGCTCCGGCAGCGGCATCGTAGCGATTGCAGCGATGCAGGCCGGTGCGTCAACCGCTTGCGCAGCCGATATCGACGCCTATTCCTCGGTTGCCGCGTCGCTTAATGCACACGCCAACGTCGTCATCATCGACATCGCGGAGACGGATCTGCTCGACTCGACGCCGGTAGACATCGACGTGCTCCTCGTCGGCGACTTGTTCTACGAGCGCGGCATGTCCGAGCGCGTTTTCGCCTTCATCGGCCGCATGGCGGCGGCCGGGGCGGTGGTCCTGGTCGGCGATCCAAAGCGCAGCTATTTTCCCTTCGACCTGTTCGATACCGTCGCCCGCTACGACGTCGCGACAAGTCGCGACATCGAGGACAGCGACGTCAAACCGGCCGACGTCTGGCGCTTGAAACCGGCAGCCGCTTGAACCGACGCTGCCGCTCGGCTCAGAGATACTTTACCGCCCCGTGGAGCAGAATCGCTGAACCGAACGACAAAGATGCGACGAGACCGAGCGCCGCGCAGGTCGCAAGAATGTCTCGCGTCATCCACGGATGCACGACGTTGTTGGTCGGTTTCAGCCTCCGCAACGCGTAGTAGGTCAGTGCCAGCAGACCCAACCCCAGAATGATTTCCATCTCATTGGACTTTCACTTGCGCGATCGAGCCGCGTCGGCCTCGCTTGGATCGCTTTGATTTTAAGATAGGCTGCGGCGCACGAATTCCGCTGCGACGACGGCAACCATCGCAGCAATAAAGCTGCCTGCGAGCACCATGACGCTCGTATTGGAAGGTTGCGCTTCGGGCTCGTAATTCTCGTCGCGGTTCTGCACTTCGCACGAGGCTTGCGCCTCGGCCGTTGCGGCAGCCGGCCTGGGAGTTCGGTGTTCGATATTTGCCATCACACGCACCTGCGTTGTCCGCCGGTCAAGCACGGATGACCGGCGGCGCGTTGAGTAATCGGGACGTGCGGTGGATTAGTTCTTTGCGGAACCGGTAGAGGCGCCGACGAATCTGGCCGTCTTGAAAACGTAGCCGTTTTCATCGGCAGAATAGGTCAGCGTGAGCTGGGAGCCGGCAACGGCTTCGCCTTCGACGGCGACCGTCTTGTCGAGAATGATCGTCGAGTTGTCGCCGAGTTGAATGCGCCCGGCGGAGTCGATCGATTTGACCGTGCCCGTCAGCGCCTCATACGTTGTCGCGGCGGCAGGAAGCGTAACGGCTAATGAGGAAAGTGCGAGTAGTGAAGTGGCAACAACAGCGCTCTTGCGCATGGGTTTTGCTCGCGGGAGGGGTGATGTTTCCCGACCGGGGGCAGCTCTAGGACCTGTCCCCCGACCGTCCCGGTTTCGAACCGGGCAGAGCAACCGTTCTCCCGAAAAGCGGCCGTCTCTGAGCCCGCTAATTGGAGATGCTTACTCGGTTTGTACATCGCCCGAATCCGCATGGCTGATACTCTAAAAAAACATGGGTTTCATTCAGCGCACTCCGTTCGACACGGTCCCGCCGCCATACTGTCAAAGCCGCGCGGACTGTCGATTGGCCGTTTGCGACGCCAAGCCTCAGTCGTCGTCGCCAGCAGGTGCAACGATGACTTCGTCGTCGTCGGCTTCGGCCTCTGGATCCAGAAGCGTATCGTCGTCTGCCTCGATTTCGTCTTCGTCGATCTCTTCGACGTTATCGATCTGGTCGTCGTCAGGCTTGGCGGCGATTTCCTCGTCCGCTTCGGCAACAGGCGCGCTCTTCTTCGGGGTCCAAGCCGGCCGTCGCGTATTTGGAACCGGCCGCGGTTCGCTGATCCGCGGCTCCAGCACGACCGGCGGCTGGAATGTTTCGGCGCAGTTGGGGCAGATGATCGGGTCGCGGGCAAGATCGTAGAAAGGCAGTTCGCACGACAGGCATCTGCGTTTTGTGCCGCGGGCGTTCCTGGTGACAAGGGGGGCGTCGTTCATGAGGGATCTTTCTGGCTTTCGCCGTCCCCGCGCAAGCGCGGGCCGGATCGATGAGCCGTGACAAAGGAATGCGAATGTAGCGCGAAAGTCGGGATTAGGTTTTGGGTCGCGATCGGACTGGCCGGCTAGCGACGCGCACCTAACGTCTGCTCCCCACCTGCGGCTTGGCTCGTTGCCAAACGTTTGGTGCAAAGCTACACGAGAATCTTAAGTGTTTCTCGTGTTCCTTATGGCTTCGAGACTTGGTTGTTAGCGTGCTGCAAGGGGAACCAAGTGTCGGAGCCGGAACGCTAGTGGCCTGTCTCGCCTAAATCGTTGTGCTGGCCGCAACCGCTGACGATTTATGCGAGACATGAAGGCCACTAGCGAAAACAATGGCTTAGTGTGTCGTTCAGCGCGCCTCAATTGACAACTCCTCTGCGGCACCAACAGGTCAATTAAGGCGCGACGCCACACTAGTGGCCTGTCTCGCCTAAATCGTTGTGCTGGCCGCAACCTCTGACGATTTAGGCGAGACATGAAGGCCACTAGCGAAAACAATAGTTTAGTGTGGCGTTCAGCGCGCCTCAATTGACAACTCCTCTGCGGCACCAACAGGTCAATTAAGGCGCGACGCCACACTAGTCGTCGCCGGACTTGCCGAATCGTCTGCCGAGGGCGCGGACCGCTGCGATCTCGCGTGCCCATTCACGAAACGGCCGTGCGGGCGTTCCGCCCATCCTCGCACCGGCAGGTACGTCATCCTTGACATGGCCCATGCCGGCGATCTGTGCGCCATCCCCGATCTTGACGTGGCCGAGCACGCCCGAATGGGCACCCATCACGACGAAGTTTCCAAGCTCCGCCGATCCGGCGATACCGCTTTGAGCGACGATCACGCAATGCCGCCCGATCACGACGTTGTGGGCGATCTGGACGAGGTTATCGATTTTGGTGCCTTCGCCGATGATCGTGTCCGACACCGCTCCCCGGTCGATCGTGGTGTTGGCACCGATCTCGACCATATTGCCGATCACGACAGCGCCGATTTGCGGGATCTTCGCGTGTCCCTTGGCGCTCATCGCGAACCCGAAGCCGTCCTGGCCGATCCGCGCGCCGGCATGGATGATCACCCCGTCGCCGACGATTGCGTGCGTCACCACGGCATCGCTGCCGATATAGCAGTCCCTTCCCAGCACACACCGGTATCCGACGACGGCCCCGGCGGCAACGATCGTGCCCGCCCCGATGCTTGCTTCCCGCCCGACGACCGCGCCCGGTTCGATGATGACGCCTTCTTCGATATTCGCGGACGGGTGCACCAGCGTCCCGCACTGGCTTGCCTCTGCATGAGCCGAGCGGCTTCGCATCGCGCCGGGATAGAAAAGCTCCATCACCTTGGCGAAGGCAAGATAGGGGTCCTCGACAGCGAGTGCGGAGAGATGCCCAGGCACGTGTTTCGCGTCCTGCTTGGCGATCAGGCACGCCCCCGCCTCGGTTTCGTAGAGCTGCGAAATGTAGCGTCGGTTGACGAAGAACGTCAGGTCGCCGGCGCCGGCTTCCTTCAGTGTGCTGACGTTGCTGATTTCTCGATTGCTGTCGTCTTTCCGATCGAGCGTGGCGCCGACGGTATCGGCCAATTGCGAAACCGAAAACGGTCCCGCCCTTTCGAAAAAGCCCGGATGGGGCATGAATGCTCCTTCAGCTCCGACCGGAGTCTATGGTGCGCGCGCCGAAACGCTTCGCCAGACGTGGCGCGGGCACTCACCGGTGTGTTTTGCGGTGCTGAGGCATTTGATAGCGATCGGCACACGCAGCTTCGATCGCATCGAGTCACCTTAGCACTCTCGGGCCGCCGCCGTCACCCGTATCCTCCGATCAACCGCAAGCTGGCATTAACAGGTGCTCCACGAAGCAAAACCAGCCATGCCGCCGACGGCACGAGCAACCCCTGCACCGCGCCAGGCACAATTGCCGCACCCTGCGGACAGCCGGTATATCGCGTGGCTCTTCACCGGTAACCCGCAGGCAGATGCAACTCATAACAGGCGTACGTCATCTCTTCGTCGGGTCCTTGGCTGTGATAAATACTTAGGTGTTCGATCGCAGTAAGCCGACAATATGCTGCGAGCCACTGCCCCGCTGGTCGCGATTTCCGCCATGCTCAGCCTCGCATGTGCACCGGCCAACGCGCGAGATTGCGGCACCTGGAATGCCTCCATGCAGGAACTCGAAGAAGGCCGCGCAATGGTGGCCAGCGTCTGCTCGGATGACGATGGCGGTCTGTCCTACCTGGAGGCCCGCTGCTTTCCTCCCGGCCTCAACATCCGCTTCGTTCCTCGCGACGATGGCGACTACAACAATTTCAAGGGTGATCTCATTTTTGAAACCGAACAATACCATCGGCTTGTATTCGTCACCTATGAAGGCCTCGATGGTGCTTTTGCCGCTTATCTTCCCTTCGGTCATCCAGCTATCGAGATGATGAAAGGCGGCAAGTCCATCATCGTCAGCGCCGAAGGCGGCACGGTGCCTGCTCGCTCGTTCAAGCTTGGTGGGACTCGCCAGGCCCTGGAGAAGCTCGAAAAGAGCTGCCAGCGTTGACGCACCTTGCCCACGGCCTGGCGTAGCACCCATTCCCTGACGAACCGGTGGCCAACGAGCCGCGTCGAGGCTATGAAGGGCGCCTGCCGGTAAAGAGCCCGGCAATCGAAGTGCAAGGCGCCGGCTGAGCGCGCCGTCGGTCTTGGCAAAAGAAACTGCGCGCACCCGGGGGAGTAAAGGTCGAATGGCGATTTGGGTCAGGTTTGCCGGGGACGGCCGCGAAGGGTTTGGCACGCTGGAAGACGCGACAATCAGCGTCCATGACGGCAATATGTTCGCCACTCCATCGCCGACCGGCGAGACGTTGCCCGCCGCCAGCGTGCGTTTTCTCATGCCCTGCCAGCCGAGCAAGATGATCTGCCTGTGGAACAACTTCCACGCTCTCGCCGCCAAGCTGGACGTCGCCGAGCCGGCCGAACCGCTCTATCTTCTGAAAGCGCCGACGTCCTTCATGGGCCCCGATCAGCCGATCCGCCGGCCCGCCTCCTACGACGGCAAGATCGTCTACGAGGGCGAACTTGGTATCGTCATCGGCAAGCAGTGCTCGAACGCCAGCGAGACCGAGGCCGCCGCCGGGATCTTCGGATACACCTGCATCAACGATGTCACCGCCGCCGAGATCATCTCCAAGGACAAGACCTTCCCGCAGTGGGCACGCGCCAAGAGCTTCGACACCTTCGGCATCTTCGGCCCCTCGATCGCCACCGGCCTCGACCCCGCCAGTCTGACTGTGCGCACCATTCTCAATGGCGCCGAACGCCAGAAATATCCCATCAGCGATATGATCTTCCCGGCCGCGACATTGGTCAGCGCGTTATCCAGGGACATGACGCTCCTTCCTGGCGATATCATCGCCTGCGGCACGTCGGTGGGCGTTGGAGCGATGAAGGAAGCCGCGAACGTCGTCGAGGTAACGATCGACGGCATCGGCACTTTGCGCAACACGCTGACCCAGTAGCCGCTGAAAGCAACAAAGCCTGCGGCCAACCATCGACGGCGGGGGGAATGATGGCACTCGAACGGTGCGTGACTGAAATGGGAATGGGCGTCGACGTGCATGGGCGCGACTACACCCTGGCCGCGCGCCGGGCGGTGAGCGATGCGATCCGTCATTCCAGCCTCAGCCTGTTCCGGGCCGTTGGCAAGACGCGCGACGACGTGCAGATCAAGGTCGTGATCGGCGTTCCCGAACCGGAAAAAGTGGACCTCGATGCAGTTGCCCGCGAACTCCCCTACGGACAGGTAACGGTGACGGCGCAAAAGGGCGGTCTCGAAGTTCCCAACGCCGGCAACACCGATGCAATCGTAATCGCGAATGCAGCCGGGCTAGTGGTGCGCACCTAACGTTTGGTCCCCACTTGCGGCTTGGCTCGATGCCAAACGTTTGGCGCAAAAGCTCCACTAGAATCTTAAGTGTTTCTCGTGTTCCTTATGGCTTCGACACTTGGTCGATAGCGTGCTGCAAGGGGAACCAAGTGTCGGAGCCGGAACACGAGTGCATTTCGACCTGCCGTGAAGCGGCAACCATCAAGCGGCCCCGGACGCCGTCGCTAAAGCAACTGATTTCAATCGGCGAAGATCTGCCTAACCCCCGTAAGGGAAACCAGTCGGCGACCGATCCAGTCGGCGACCGCCGTGGCCGACGGAGCCGCTGGCACTGACACCCAACATTGCGACGCCGCCTCGATCGACCGGATTACTCGGCTGCCAATTCTACGATCGCTTCATCCCCGTGACACACGACCCGGTCGCGGCCCTGGGCTTTTGCGGCATAGAGCGCCTTGTCGGCAGCCTTGAGAATATCCTCCAGGCAATCGCCGGCCGTGGGAAACTCCACCACGCCGGCAGAAACCGTGATGCTCGGCAGAGTTTCATTGCCATATCGCACTTTCATCAGGCGCACTTTCGGAAGCAGCTCCTTGGCGCGCATCACCGCGACTTTTTCCGGCGCACTCGGCAGCAGCACGGCAAACTCCTCGCCGCCGAACCGGCAGACGATATCCGAATCGCGGAAGTGATCAGAAAGAACGCGGGAGAATGCCTTGAGGACGATGTCGCCGGCGTCGTGACCGAAGCTGTCGTTGAATTTCTTGAAGTGATCGACATCGATCGAGATCAACGATGAAGCGATGCCGCCTTGTATCGATCGTCCGATCTCCCGGCTGCATCGCTCGGCGAAATAGCGTCGGTTGAACAGCCTGGTCAGCGGGTCGCGGGTCGATTGGTCCTTGAGCTCCTGGCTCAGCTTTACGTTGGCGATGGCAAGGCTGATCTGCTCGGCGCATTTGCACGCAAGCCGGAACCAGTGCCGGCTGATGTCGGACGGAAGCGCCGAACTCTCGTTTGGGCGCACGTGCAGCATGCCAGCGGTATCACCGTGCGCGAGAATTGGGATGCAGTAGTAGTCACCCGTCCGCCCGGCCACATCGCCCGGCGCCATGTGATCGCAGCAGAACCGCCAGCCGTCGCGGCCGTAGTGATAGGCCCGGCCCTGCCTCAGTCCCCAGCAGTCGTCGGCCTTCATCTCCGATGGTGGGATTGCATCGTTCCATGAGCATACCGGCACCAGGACATCGCGTGAGTTGTTATAGATGAAGAGGGTGCCATGCGAGTTCGGCAGCAGGCGCGCCAGAAAGGATTCCACGACCGAATTGAGCTCCGGCAGCTTCTTGCACGAGTGCAGCCAGTGGTTGAGCTGCGACAGCACCTCTTCCTCGTGCTTGCGTACCCCTTCCGAATGCAGTGCGTGACGGGATTTTTCTTCGGCCTCGGCAGCGCGCTTGAGCGCGGCGTTGAGATTGTCTTCCTTCTGCTTCCATTTCGTCAGGTCCGAGCAGATCTCGACGCATGCCCCGGAAGAATGCCGGTTGATCCGCCGCAGAATCCAGCGGCCGTCCGCGAATGCCAGAACGCTTTCCCGCTTCCGTGTCCTGGTCGCCAGCGCATGCTCGGCCACCCACTCTTCTTCGCTCGCGCCCTGCAGATCCCAGATCCGGTTGGAAAGCCCCTCCGCCAGAACGAAATTGTAGGGTGTGCCCGCTTTCAGGAGGTCGTCGACACCCTTGTGCAACTGCCGGTAGGGCTCGTTGATGTAGCTGTAGGCGCCATCGGCATCGATGATCGCCAGCCCGTCCTCGAAGGTCTGGCAGAAGATCTCGAACGTCTTGGCAGCACTCTCGGATTTGCCGTTTTCCGCGTCGGGGCGAGCCCCGCGTCCACCGGCTTTCTTCGACCTGCAATAAGTTTGGGATGCGCTTTCGCCAGTCACGGTAGACTCCACAATAGGTTAACCAAATGCAACAAATGCAACCATAGATTGAAAATACTTAGAAAGCATAAACCCGGTGCACAAGGACTATTGAAGCGTTGCTTTCGCGAACAACAAAAGGCGGCCAATTAAAACGAGAAAGGCCGGAGCCCGCTTCGTCGCGCGCCCCGGCCCTTGATTTCTTCAAAGCTATTTCGAAAGAGCAGGCTTACGCCGTCTTCGGATCGAGCGAGCCGCTGGCATAGCGCTTGGCCATATCGCCGATCGGGATGATCTTGATCTTGCCGGCCTGTCCGGCCGTGCCGAACGCTTCAAGGCGTTCCTTGCATACGCTTTTCATCGCGTCGCGCGCCGGGCCGAGATACTTGCGCGGGTCGAATTCGGATTTCTGCGTGGTCAGGATCTTGCGGATCGTCGCGGTGGCGGCCAGCCGGAGGTCGGTGTCGATGTTGACCTTGCGCACGCCGTGCTTGATACCGCGCACGATTTCTTCGACCGGCACGCCGTAGGTTTCCTTCATCTGCCCGCCGTACTCGTTGAACACTTCCTGCCAGTCTTCCGGCACCGATGAGGAGCCGTGCATGACGATGTGTGTGTTCGGGCACAGTTTGTGGATCTTCTCGATCACGTCCATGGCGAGCACGTCGCCTGTCGGCTTGCGCGTGAACTTGTAGGCCCCGTGCGACGTGCCGATCGCAACCGCCAGCGCGTCGACCTTGGTTTCGTTGACGAACTTGCGCGCTTCTTCCGGGTCGGTCAGTAGTTGCGACTTGTCGAGCTTGCCCTCGAAACCGTGCCCGTCCTCGGCTTCCCCTTCGCCGGTTTCGAGCGATCCGAGGCAGCCGAGTTCGCCTTCGACGGAGGCCCCGATCATGTGCGCGAGTTCGGAAACCTGCTTCGTCACTCCGGCGTTGTAGGCGTAATCCATTGGCGTCTTGGCGTCTTCGCCCAGCGAGCCGTCCATCATCACGGAGGTAAAGCCGTTGCGGATCGCCGACAGGCAGGTCGCGACGTTGTTGCCGTGGTCCTGGTGCACGCAGATCGGGATGTCGGGATAGATGGCGGCGAGCGCCTCCATCATTTTGGCCAGCATCGTGTCGTTGGCATAGCCGCGCGCGCCGCGCGAAGCCTGGATGATGACCGGAGCATCCGTCGCCTTGGCCGCTTCCATGATGGCGAGGCCCTGCTCCATATTGTTGATGTTGAAGGCCGGAACGCCATAGTCGTTTTCTGCTGCGTGGTCGAGCAGCTGCCGAAGTGTGATCAGTGCCATGGCTGGAAGCCTCCTTTGTCACCTGTGCGAGCGTGGCAGTTCGTCTGCCGATAGTGATTAAGTTTCAAGTTTCGTAGCTTGCGCTGGTTAAGCACGCCCCAGCACCTTTCGTGCAGCCTCCACAACTGCTTCCGAAGTGATGCCGAAGTGCCGGTAGAGCTCATCTGCCGGAGCCGACGCGCCGAAGCCGTTCATGCCGATGAACTGGCCGCGGCCCCCGGTATATTTCTCCCAGCCGAAGCCGACGCCGGCTTCGATGGCGATGCGCGGCGCGGTGCCGATGACGGCGTCCCGGTAGCCTCGATCCTGCGCCTCGAACTTTTCCCAGCACGGTATCGATATGACAGCCGCCTTGATGCCATCGCTTGCGAGAGCTTCTGCGGCCTTTAGCGCGATCTCCACTTCCGATCCTGTCGCCAGCAGCGAGACGTCGCGCGTCCCCACCGCCTCGCGCAGCACGTAGCCGCCCTTGGCCGAGAGGTTGTCGTCGGTGTGCTCGGTGCGCAGCGTCGGCAGGTTCTGCCGCGACAACGCCAGCACAGACGGCGTCGAGGTATCCTGCAGCGCGGCCAGCCAACATTCGGCCGTCTCCACCGCATCGCACGGCCGGAACACGTTGAGGTTGGGCATCGCCCTGAGGCTGGCGACGTGTTCGACCGGCTGATGCGTCGGTCCGTCTTCGCCAAGGCCGATGGAATCGTGCGTCATGACGTAGACGACGCGCTGCCCCATCAGCGCCGACAGCCGGATTGCAGGCCGCGCGTAATCGGTGAAGACGAGGAACGTGCCGCCGTAGGGGATCAGTCCGCCGTGCAGCGCGATCCCGTTCATCGTCGCCGCCATGCCGAACTCGCGCACCCCGTAGTAGATGTAGTCGCCGCCGTAGTTACCCGCCGAGACCGGCACCATGCCCTTGGTCTTGGTGTTGTTGGAGCCGGTGAGATCAGCCGATCCACCGACCATGAACGGCACGTTGGCGTTGATCACCTCAAGCGCCATCTCGCTCGACTTGCGCGTCGCGACCTTCGGCGCCTCGCTCGAAAGCTTGGCCTTGTAGTCGTTGAGGGTTGCCGCAAGCCCGCTCGGCAGCGCGCCCGACTGGGCCGCTTCGAACGGCGCGCGTTTGTCTGATTTCGCAAGCCGCTGTTGCCAGGCTTCTCGCGTCGATGCGTGACGCCGCCCGCAAGTGCGCCAGGCTGTCAGGATCTGCTCAGGAATTTCGAACGGTGCGGCGGTCCAATTCAGAACTTCGCGCGCCGCGGCGATTTCGGAATCCCCTAGCGGCGAGCCGTGGGTGGCCGCAGTTCCCTGCTTGTTGGGTGCGCCCTTGCCGATGATCGTCTTGCAAGCAATGAGCGAAGGCCGCCCGTCGGCCCTTGCCGCTTCGATCGCCTTGGCGATGGCCTCCGGATCGTGCCCGTCGATACGCGAGGTGTGCCAGCCGGATGCGGCGAACCTTGCCAGCTGGTCGGTCGAGGTGGAAAGGTCGGTCGACCCGTCGATCGAGATGGAGTTGTCGTCCCACAAAACGATCAATCGGCTGAGCTTCAGGTGGCCGGCCATGTCGATCGCTTCGTGGCTGATGCCTTCCATCAGGCATCCGTCACCGGCGATGACATAGGTATGGTGGTCGACGAGATCGTCCCCGTAGCGCGCGTTCAGCATGCGCTCGGCGAGCGCCATGCCGACCGACGTCGCAAGCCCTTGGCCGAGCGGACCCGTGGTCGTCTCGATACCGTCGGCATGTCCGAATTCCGGGTGCCCGGCGGTGCGGCTGCCGAGCTGGCGGAAGTCCTTCAACTGATCGAGCGTCATATCCGCGTAGCCGACGAGATATTGCAGTGCGTACTGCAGCATCGAGCCATGCCCGGCGGACAGCACGAACCGGTCGCGGTCGGGCCACTTCGGGTGCGCCGGATCGATTTTCAGGAACCTGGAAAACAGCACTGTGGCGACGTCGGCCATCCCCATCGGCATTCCCGGGTGGCCGGAATTGGCCTTCTGCACGGCGTCCATTGCAAGAGCGCGGATGGCGTTGGCCATCTCGTCGTGGGTCGCGCCTCCTGCAGCGGCTTTCGTTTCAGTGGCACTCATGGATCTTGTGGCTCCTTCCGGCGTCTGGGTCAGGCCGCGCGCTTCTTGCGTTCGACCAGGCGGATGATGTGTGGTGTGAGGATGAGCTGCATCGCAAGGTCGAGCTTGTTGCCCGGCACGACGATGGAATTCGCACGCGACATGAAGCTGTCGTGGATCATCGAGATGAGGTAGGGAAAATCGATCCCGCGCGGGTTCTTGAAGCGGATCACGACGAGCGATTCATCGAGGGTTGGAATCCAGCGGGCAACGAACGGGTTGGAGGTGTCCACAGTCGGCACGCGCTGGAAGTTTATGTCGGTCGAAGTGAACTGCGGGCAGATATACGTCACGTAGTCTCGCATCCGCCGCAGGATCGTGTCCGTGACGGCTTCCGTCGTATATCCGCGCGTGGCCTTGTCGCGATGAATTTTCTGGATCCATTCGAGGTTGATGACTGGAACAACGCCGATCTTGAGATCGGCATAACGCGCTACGTTTACGTTCTGCGTCACGAGAGCACCATGCAGCCCTTCGTAGAGCATGAGATCGGAGTTCTCCGGAATGTCCTCCCATTCGGTGAAATGGCCTTCCGGCGCGCCGAGCTCCTTTGCTTCCTCCTCGGTATGCACGTAGTGGCGCATGCGACCGGTTCCGCTTTCCGAGTAGACCCTGAAGGTCCTTTCCAGGTCCTCGAACAGATTGGCTTCCGGACCGAAGTGGCTGAAGTGGAGATTTCCAGCCGCCTCCGCCGCCGCCTGTGCGGCGTCCATGTCGGCCCGGTTGAAGCGGTGGAATGCGTCTCCGCCGATGAGTGCCGCGTCCACGCCCTCGCGACGGAAGATGCGCTCGAAGGTATGCTTCACCGTCGACGTGCCCGCGCCCGAAGAGCCGGTAACCGATATGATCGGATGCTTGATCGACATGCTTTATGTCAGCTCCGCAACAAGCCACGTTCGGAAAACAATGGCGAAGCTTCGCCGCCCGACAGGGCTTCGTTGTAGCCGGAAATCCGTTCCACTTCCGCGGGCGGACCGAACACCAGCGGCACGCGCTGATGCAGGTTGTCCGGTTTGATGTCGAGGATCGGCCTCAGCCCGTCGGTGGCAGCGCCGCCTGCTTCGCTCATCAATAGCGCGATGGGAATGGCTTCATAGACAAGTCGCAGGCGGCCCTCTTCATAGCCTTTGCGCGAGTCGCCGGGGTAAAGGAAGATGCCGCCGCGGATCAGGATCCGGTAGGCTTCCGCCACCAGCGAACCGACCCAGCGCATGTTGAAGTCCCTTTCCCGCGGACCGTCCTTGCCGGCGTGGAGATCGCGGATATAGGCCTTTACCGCATCCGGCCAGTGCCGCGCATTCGACGCGTTGATCGCATACTCGGCCTTGTCCAGGCTGATCTTGATGTTGGCCCGCGTCATCCGGAAGGTGCGGTCGTCGGGCGCCATCGTGAAGATGTGCGTGCCGTCGCGCACAGTGACAACCAGCGTTGTCTGCGGTCCGTAGACGAAAAAACCGGCCGCGAGCTGTGCACTGCCAGGTTGCAGCAGTGCCGCGTTCACATCCATGCCTTCGGGCACCGGCAGGATCGAAAAGATCGTACCGATCGAGACGTTGGTTTCGATGTTGGAAGACCCGTCGAGTGGGTCGATGGCCACCACCAGCGGTGCGCCTTCGTTGAGAACTTCCGCGTCGTCGGCTTCTTCTGATCCCATCGCCGCAACCGGGGCCGTGGCGAACGCCGATTTGAACATTTTGTGGCTTTCGACATCGAGAAATTTCTTGATGTCACCGCCACCGGCATCCCCCACCGTTGCGCCGAGACCGCGCACGAAAGGCCCTTCTGCAATTAGCGCCGAAAGCTGGCCCGCGGTTTCAGCCAGCGCGCCGAGCGTCGCCCCGACGGCATCGCGTGTCGGATCGCCGCCGCTCCAATTCTTCAGGTACTCGGCGAGGGTCGAATGCTCGGATGCCATGCGGCAGTGCTCCTTTTCGGCGCGCTGCTGCCTGGCCCTGGTCGGCTGGTGCGGCTGCGCGTTGCTTTTCGGTGACGGTGCTTGTAGCAGCGCCCGCCGGGGCCAGCAACGCGCCTTCGCATTATCGGCAGGCGGTTTTACAGCGTTTTCCGGGCGCCCTGCCGACCTTGGCGGGGGGAGGGGGTGATCTGGACTTCACCCGATCAGCAATCCAGATTGATCTTTGAGGGGTTTGTAGCCGTATCCTCCATGATCGATAATGCATCCTGGATAGTCCCGCCAGAAGGCTTATCAATAAACTTTTCGGCGGAGCGAACGAGGCCTGAATGACGTTTGAAAGCGCCACTTTTCGAGCAACCGCGGCCCTCGCCGCAGTGGTTCTGTCTTTGCTGCCCGGTCCCGCCAGTGCAAACGATATGACCACCCGCGAAGTGACCGTGAGGATTTTCGAGACCCCCGAAGGCGAACGGGCCGACTTTTCCGATCTGGTCCTGACTTTGCTGGACCTCTCGGGCCTCGACTTCAAAAAGGCTGTGCTGGTTGGCGCGGACCTCTATGGAAGCGATCTTTCTCACGCCAATCTCTCCGGTACGGATTTGTCCTCGACGCGCCTCGATCGCACGACCATTATTGGTGCAGACTTTTCCCGAGCCGATTTTACCGACGCGACCTTGTTGCGGCCTTCCGGCTTCTCCTCGACCAGTTTCGACCGCTCGGAAGCAGCCAATTTCTCCGGCGCAAAGATGGTCCGCACTCGGATTTTCGCGCGCCTCGGCGGCGCCAGCTTCCGTGCCGCCGATTTGACCGACGCCGATTTCAGCCCGCTGTCGTCTGGCGCCAATACGATATCCGTCGTTCCCTTCAATATCCTCTCAGGGGCTGATTTCACCGATGCCGTTCTGCGCGGCGCCAATCTTGAACAAGTGAAACTGGAATATGCCATCTTTCGTAACGCCGACGTGCGCGATGTCGACTTTCGCGGTGCCGACCTGACCGGAGCGGACTTCACCGGGGCTGACGTCACAGGTGCGAATTTTTCCGGCGCGACTGTCGCAAAGGCAGTACTGTCTGGTGCCAAGGGCGTGCAGGCCGCCAGGGGCCTGGGCCTCGCGGTCCGCCCTGAAGATTCCGAGTTGAAGCGCCCGTGAATATCGATCACCGAACCCCACGATTTGCAATCGAGTCCGCCACCGGCAGTCGCAGGCGCAGACTTGCGCGTCTGCTCGCCATCGTTTCGAGCATCTGGATTGCTGCCTGCATTTTCCGGTCGCCGTTTACTGAGCGCGCCCGTGCAGCCTTCGATCCGGTCGATACCGCCCTTGTGATTGCCGTCGACGTCTCGAATTCCGTCGATCAACGCCGCTATCGCCTGCAGATGAGCGGTATTGCGGCCGCGCTCGAGGATCCCGCGGTTGTCGGAACGATCCTCAACGGCGCCCAGGGCGCGATCCTCGTGTCTCTCGTCGCCTGGTCCGACAAGCCGCGCATTGCCTTGGATTGGATGCGGATATCCTCGCAGGAAGACGCCGCCGCCGTCGCCGACAGGATCCGCCACCTGGAACGTATCACCGGCGAATTCACCTGCCTTGCCGAAATGCTGCGCTATCTCAATGACAAGGTGTTGCCGACGGTCCCGGCAAGAGCGATCCGCAAGGTCGTCGATGTTTCCGGTGACGGCTCCGACAACTGCAATTCCAGCGTTGCGACGCCCGCAATTCGTGACGAGATCGTCGGTTATGGAACGATCGTCAACGGCCTGCCGATCCTGGAAGGGGCGGAGGCCGCGTCTCTCGAAGACTGGTACGACAAGAACGTCAAGGGCGGGCAGGGTTCATTTGTCCTTCCCGCCGACGGCTTCGAGGATTTCGGCCGCGCCATCCGCCAGAAATTCATTGTCGAAATCAGCGGCCGGGAACATCATTCCGGCCGCCGCTTCGCTAGAAGAAATATGGATTAATCACGGAACGCCTTTTCGAGGTTCATGGCGTTGTCGAAATTGAGCGCCTTGTCGGCGTTTCCCAGCTTCAACAGCTTGGCCGAATTGAGGTCCGCCTTCTCGAAGTTCGCCCCGGCGATATTGGCTCCGGTAAAATTCGCTCCCGCCAGTTCGCTCCCGCGCAGGTTCGAACCGGCCAGATTTGCGCCGCTGAGATCAGCAAATTCCATCTGCACGCGGGCGAGATTCGCACCCTCGAAGCTTGCGCCTGAAAGATCGGCGGATGCGAAGACCCCGCGCATCAGTCCCATCGACTGATTGGTTTCGTCGGCCGACAGGTTGGCGTTTCTGAAGTTCGCGTTCTTGAGGCTCGCCCGCGACATGTCGGCGGCGACCCGCGCGCCTTCGAAATTGGCGCCGTCGAGATGTGCGCCGATCAACTGTGTCATGAACAGGCTCGCCCGCTTCAGGCTCGCGCCCGTGAAATCCGAATCGAGCGCCCACGCCTGGTCGAGCACCACCCCGTCGAGATTGGCGCCCTTGAGGTTGGCCTTGTTGAGCCGCGCGGATTGCAGGTTGACCCGGCGCAGGTCGAGCCCGGACAAGTCGAGTCCATTGAGCGCTTTCGCGGCCAGGTCGAGCGTCTCGCCCTGCTTGAGGCCGGCAAGCTTTTGCTCGATATCGGCCCGGCTCAACTCCGCCTGCGTGAAAGCTGGCGAACTCAGATCGACGTGCCGCATCATGTCCTGCGCGAATCCGGCCGACGCCCAGAAGAGTGACACCAGGGCGCCAAGCAAAGCGGAACAAACGCCGCTGCGAAAAACCTTCACCTGTTGAGCCTCCTCGGCGCAACCAACAACGACTCGCTGTCCAAGGTGATGGCACGCTTCGTCGATCACACGCTCTCACAAGCCCGCGACCTGGCTGAAATCCGTGTGATATCGGCTACCCGGCGGTCAAAAGTATCTCGCCCTTGCCGAGGCTCGCCATGTCGCCCATCAGTCGGCGCGGTGCCGCTGGCATCGGCGGCGGTGCCAGATCTTCGAGCGTTTTCGCCCAGTAGGCGGCCATGATTTTGAGGATGAGAAGTTCGTGCGTTCCGCAATCGACGAAGGTTGCCGATGCTGGGTAAAGCGTTGGCCCGATCAGCGTTCCGCGACGCATCTGCACGCCTGCTCCGGCCGATAGTCCCTGTTCGCCGAAGATCGTGCCGCCCATCATGCGCGCACCGGCATCGCGGCCCATGCTGCCTTTGACGATGATCGACCCCCGCCGCATGCGCTCGCCGGAAAGCTCGCCCGTGTTGCCTTTGACGACGACGTTGCCACCGGCCATGCCATCCTTTTCGCCCGAATGCGGACCGCCAAGATGCGCTCCCGCCGAACCACCGACGACGATCAGGCCGCCGCGCAGGTTGGAGGCAAGATAGTCCCCGGCATTGCCCAGGATGTCGAGACGGCCTGACTTCATGCGCCGGCCTGCATTGGCCCCGGCATGGCCGTCGACGACAATCAATCCGCCGGCGTTTTCCGCCCCGACGCTTTCGAACTTGTCCGAGCCGCCCTCGAAATGGATCGTGTCGCCCGCTTCGCCGCTGACCGCGAAGCAGTCGCCGACGACGAGTTTGTCGGCGCCCTGCGCAACGACGAGTTTTTCGATTTCGGCGACCGAAAGTCCAGCGAGCTTGCCTGGAACAAGCTGAGCCAGATCGATCCGGCGCGGCGGCGCCGCCCGCAGTTTCAACTTCAGGGCGCTCATGGCAGGTAGTCCTTGAGATGGTAGTGATGCTGGCCGAGATTGCCGCCGTAGTTGCCGGCGCTGATGCGCGTGACACCGTGCTGCGGGCCGGCTTCCAGTGCCGCCTTGAGGCCCGCCCGCATGGCTTCGCCGACCGCTTGCGAAGTTAGCCCGTCGATGACGATTTCAAGGACGCACTTGTCGTCCGGCCCGAGTTCGGAATCTACAGCGCCGCGCAACACCGGGCAGAATGCCTGGTTGGTGGAAGCCGGCGCGCCGTATTTCGATCCGACCTTCGAGCCCGACCGCACGACGCCGCCGGGGAACGGCGTGATGACGTCCGCGACGTCCGCGATTGCCTCGACCGCCCGCTCGCAGGTCTGCAAAACCCCGGCGCGATCCTTGCCGATGACGAGGAAGTTGCCGCCGCCGACGGCCTCGGTGGTCACGCCAGCCTTGTCCTCGATGACGAATTCTCCGTCCATCACCGGCACCCGCCAGTAGCGCACTCCACCGAGTTTGCGGGCCGTCTGCCAGCCGTCGCCGAAGAAGCGCGGTCCTCCGGAAAGCGAAATCCTGGTGGAGCTTTCCAGTCCGTTGAAGCAGGCCGAGCCGGGGCTTGTCAGGACGCACTGTCCGACGCGGTTCTTGAGCTGGTCCTCGACCATGTTGGGCGCGAACCCGAATATCAGCACACGCACGCCGGGCCGTCCGTCGGGTGTCTTGTCAGCCGCGACCTCGTAGTCGATGCCGCACTCGGCGCCGCAGCCGATCACCGAGGTGCCGAACCCAGTCATGGTTACCGCCGACTGGCGAGCCCATTTCGCGGTGTCTGCCGTAATGATGATGCCGGTTCCGCTCATGCCGAAGGCTTCGGCGAACGTGTCGTCGATGATGATGCCGTTCCGCGTGATCGGTGCAGCGGTGTTGGTTTCGTTCCCCTCGCTCACGCTATGACCTCGAACGGACAGGTTGCTCGCATGATTGTCTCCGGCACGTTGATGGTGTCTGGCGGTGCGTAGCGCGGCCCGTCCGAGAACGGCTTGCAGGTTTCAAGGATCCCGCAATGCGGCGGGAAAATTCGGAATTCTGCGGTTGTCACGGTTCCTGGCCAGCCCTTGCTTCGCGCAGGAAGGAAGCATGGACTTTCGTAGAAAACAACACTTGATCGCTTTGCATTGGAAACGATTTGTCGCCCGGACATTGCCCTGCCGGATTTCCATGTCTAGTTTGCGCGCCGGTCCGGTCGTCAGCTGCGGCCGGTAAGGAAATGCCGTGTTTCTTTGGGAGGATAGGAATGTTGCGAACGCTCGCACTGGGACTGTTAATGCTGCCGCTCGTCGTGGTTGGTTCGGCAAATGCGCACGGTCCCACGCGCCAGAAGGTTACCGAAACCGTCGAGATCAATGCGTCTCCCGACAAGGTCTGGGGCGTCATCAAGAACTTCCATGATTTCAGCTGGCACCCTGCCGTTGAAAAGACCGAAGGCGATGGCGGTAACGCGGAAGGTGCCAAGCGCGTTGTGTTCGTCAAGGGCGCTGGCCAGCTTCACGAAGAACTGTTGAGCTATGACGAGGCCGGCCGCAAGTTCAAGTATTCCATCAGCAAAACCGACATGAAGGTGCTGCCGGTCAATAACTACACCTCGACATTGATGGTTGAGGATGCCGGCGACGGAAAATCGAAGGTGACCTGGAAAGGTGCGTTTTATCGCGGCTATATGAACAATAACCCCCCCGCTGACCAGAACGATGCAGCCGCCGTCAATGCCGCCAAGGGCGTCTATCGCGGCGGTCTCGACGGCCTCAAGGCGAAGATCGAGGGTGCGGGATAGAGCATGTTCAGCAAGAGAGTGAGCGGTTTTGCGTTTCGAACATGCGACAAAACAGAAAATTAGTGCGCATTCGCCATTCCATTGAAGGTGAGCGCGCACGATTGCTGCGGCCTCGCACGAAAGCCTTGCGGACCCGGACGGCGGCCCAACTGGCCGCCGCCACGCTATTGGCGGCCCTTTGCACGGCCCTGGCGGCCCCGCCATCCGTTGCTGAACAAGGTTCCGCCGAGGCTTTGGTGACGAGCCAGATCGCCGAGACAGTCACCTTCGTCAACGTCGATACGATGCAGGTTACCGGACAGGTATCCATTCCCGGCAAGCCCGCCGGTATTGCACTTTCACCGGACCGCAAGACGGCTTATGTGACGGCCCCGGAAGCCCGGGTGCTGGCCGTCATCGACATTGAAAGCCGCACGGTCATTGATCGGCTGGCGGTTGGCAACGGCCCCCTCGGGGTCGCCGTCCACCCGCAAGACGGCCGCATCTTCGTCGCCGACTGGTACGACCACCGCATCGCGGTCATTGACCCTTCGACCCGTGCGGTCACAGCCTACATTCCGGTCGGAGAAAGTCCTTCCGGCATTGCCATCACACCTGACGGTCGCCTTGTGTTGAGCGCGGATCGCGACAGCCATCAGGTCTCCCTCATCGATGCGGCGACTCTCACCGTGATCGGAACCGTGCCGGTCGGCGAACGGCCGTTTGGAATCACCATCGATGCGGATGGCCGTTTCGCCTATACCGCCAACGTCAAGAGCAATGACGTCTCGATCATCGACATCGCCGCCGGTAGGACGGTTGCCACGATCGCCGTGGGAAAGCGGCCCTATGCCGTGGCCTTGGCTGCCGGGCGGGCGTTCGTCACCGACCAGTATTCAGAGACGGTCAGCGTGATCGATTTGGATAAGAAGGCCGTAGTAAAGGCGGTAAAGGTTGGTGCTTATCCAGAAGGTATCGCCGCCGGTCGCAACGGCCGGTTCGTCTACGTGGCCTGCTGGGAAGACAACACACTGGAGCGGATCGACGCCCAAACCCTTGAAATCACAGGCCGTATCGAGGTCCCGGACGGGCCCAGGGCATTTGGCGACTTTCTGCGTTGACGCTTGCAGTATCGCCGCCTTGTGCGGATAGGCTTTGCTATTGTAACTAAAGCCCAAATCGACCTTGCTCGGCTGCCGGGCAGCCGCTGACGTTAAACAAAGTGGAGGAACTTATATGCAGCTCGCGCTGTCCAATATCCGACGTATGGGTCTTGCCGCCGCCGCAATCGTCCTCGGCTCTGTCTCGGTTCTTGCCGCCGAAAGCCCGACGATCCAATCGGAACTTTTCGACCGGAAGCACATCGACGATCTGTCGGCCGGTACCAAGCTCGTTTACGATTTTGAACGCAGCCCCTCTGAACCCAAGTTGCTCGGACCCGGCATGAAAAGCGTCATCGAAGTGAATGTCGACAAGTTAAACGACGACGGCACCCGCGATCTCACCGTGCAGATTTTCCGTGGAGAATACGAACGCGAACCGCGCAACATGGGTGGACTGACCATCAATCCTGTTATGGTGTTCTATCTGGATCGCGCCGTCTCGGGCTTTTCGCTGCTTGCCGGCGGCAGCCAAGCCTACCACAAGAATCGCTTTCGCCTCGCGCTGCGTACCGAGGGTGGCCTTGCTCCTGTGAAATTCGCTTACAATGGCAAAGAGGTTGAAGGCTACCGGCTGGCAGTCCGGCCTTTCACCGGCGACCGCAAGAACATCGACAAGATGAAGGGCTATGAAAACGCCCAGTTTGATTTTCTGATGAGCGATGACGTGCCGGGCTACTTTGCGGCCTTCAAATCCCACTACAGCAGCCCCAAGCCCGGCTCGCCCTCGCTTGAAGAAACGATCGTTCTCCAGGGCGTGACAATTCCCGAAGACGGCGTTGGCGGCGTCGCGCCAGATCGAGGTGAGAAGCAATAATGGGACGGCGAGAAATGCTTTTCGGCAGATCGGTTGCGGCAGCGCTCGCGCTATTCGTCTGCGGCTCCGCAACGGCGGCGGAACTTCCGACGAACGATTATCCGACGGTCTCGCGCGCCGATTATGTCTTCGCCTGCATGCAGGTGAACGGGCAATCGCGCGAGACGCTGTTCAAGTGTTCCTGCTCGATCGACAAGATCGCGGAACTGATCCCCTTCAAGGACTACGAGGAAGCCGAAACGATCATGTCGGTCATCCAGAAGGGTGGCGAGTCGGTTGCGGCGCTGCGCTACAAGCCGTTGCAGGACAAGGTCAATCGCTTGAAAAAGGCGCAGGTGGAAGCGGAAATCCGCTGCTTCTGATCGCTATGCAGAACGTAAAAATGGCCGGCTCATTGCCGGCCATTTTTGTTTCGACTTACGATTGATCCGGCTCTACGAACCTGTCACGTCCGCAGACGTGGTGAACACTTTCCCATCAGTGTCGCGCGCCGAGACACTCAAGGGACCTTCGATGCCGACGGCATAGGTGAACTGGATATTGGGGTTCTCCGAAAGCGAAATGCCGCCGTCCATGTTGAACACCACCTTGTCGCCCTTGCGCACCTCCATGTGCTCCACGAATTTCGCCGGGATATAGAGGCCGGTGACCTGGTTCATTTGCATGCCCGAATAATTCGGATGCCGCACCATCACTTGCGCTTCGGCGGTCGGGCTTGACGCGCCCTCGGGCTTGCTTGCGAATGGCCGCAACTTCATCTTCCCGATGTTCGCCAGCGCCGCGTCCATGTCCTTCAAGGCCGGTGCCGAGCACCCGCCGGCCGCCTTGACGTATTTGGTCTGCATATGAAGCGAGCCGTCGTCGAGTTCGATCACCGCGCGCACATTCGAGTACATGTCGACGCGCACCCGCGTCGAGATCTTGCGTTCCCCCAGCCCTGCGGCTTCGCCGAAGGTAAATGCCGCGACAACCGGGGCCGGATTCTTTTCCACGATCAGCGTCAGTTTGCGCACCTTCGCGGCGATGCCGCCCGGGATGGTGACCGTGATTGGCACGATCGCCGCGTCTTCCGCGCGGTAGGGCGCATCGAGCGCGAGCTTGCCGTCGCCTTCTGCGATTTGCCGGTTTTCGCCGAACACGTCGTTGCGGATGCTTTGCCACAACTCGGCGTCTTCATCGGCCTTTGCGATCGGGCTCTGCCACACGAACAACGCGCTGCCGAGAGCGGCAACGAGGGCGAGTGTCCAGAATCTGTTGGCCATTGGCCGGTCCTCCGATCGTATTGGCAATTATGAACTCCGGCCCGGAACTCGATACATCTTGTTTTTCTAATGTAACATGTCCCGTCAATGGCCGAAACAATCAACCGGCCATCCGCTCAACACTGCGTTACTAGTTGTGGTGCCTCAAGAGGCTATTCCCACTCGAGCTCGGCAAAGGCCGCCGAAACGTTGCGTTTGTGAAAATCCTCGAACAGCTGCCACTGTGACGCCTCGCCGCCCGCTGCGGTGTCGACCGCTTCACTGATCGTTCCGCCCCGCTTGATGATCGCGCGAACATCGTTTGCCACAGCATTCAGGTAGCGCAGCATCGGCATCGACGCCTCCGGCCATGAAAGCGCTGCCGGTCCGTGACCCGGGACGATCTTCTGTGCCGGTGAATTCCCTATTTTTTCAAGCGTTTCGATCCATCCCTTGATCGATCCGTCGAGCGATGGAACGTGCCCCGAAAAAATCAGGTCCCCCATGAATGCGACCCCGGTTTTGTCGTCGGTGACGATCAGATCGTTGTCCGTGTGGGCCGTGTTCTGGGCTGAAAGCTGCAAGCTGCGGCCCCCCAGATCGATTGAGGATGACGTCTCGACGAGTTGATCTGGAAGAACGATTTGCGTTCCGGCAAACGCTTCTGCCCCGAGCATTTCGGAGGCAACGCGCAAATAGCGTTCGCTCCGCGCGGTAAGCGCGCGCGGCATCTTGTGATGCGCAACAAACGCCGCGGCATCGGCTTTGAACGCCGCGTTTCCCAGCACGTGATCGGGGTGCATATGGGTGTTGATGACGTATTTGATCGGGTTTTTTGTGCGCTCGGCGACGGCTGCGCGCAGTGCTGCTCCGGCGAGATAGCTGCCGCCAGTGTCGATCACCGCCACGGCGTCGGTTCCGATCACGAATCCTGCGTTTGAGATGTCGCCGTGGTTCTCGGGCGCCTGGTCGGCGATCTGGCCTTGATGCACAAACACGCCATCGGCGATTTCAATAGAATTTGCCGCCTCGGTTTCGCGTGCTTGAAGCCCACCGAAGTAGCGTGCAAAACCAGCGCTTCCGCCCATGAACAGAAGGCCCAGGCATGCCGTTCGGCGTGTCGGATGCGCGGCGTTCAGATGCTTTCGTTGCAGCAAGGTTGAATTGCTTTTTCCGCAAGCCGGTCCGTCATCGAACATTCTGTTCTTCCTTCCATTGCCTGGACCATGCATACGCGGTGATTTGGCGGTCTCGAACGAAAAAATTGTTGTGAAAGAACCGCAATGATTGCGCCGGGCTCCAGAAAACAAAAGGAAAAAGACAGGCTGCCGGGAAAAATTCCCGATATTGCTCAACCATTCTTCATGTAGACTTGCGTCGTGCGACGAAAAGTGCCAAAACTCCGCGCAGGCAGCACGACTTCAGGCGCCGAGGGTTGTTCTTTGGTGTTCGCTTCGAAAGTCTCATCTCACAAGACCGGGTGCCAATCCGGCGAGATCGACGACTGTGACACGCTGACGTTGCTGTCTCTTGCAAGCGTGGCAAGATCTCACAAGGAGGAAGCGCAATGCGCAAGAGTGCACTAACTGGTGCGCTGCTCGCTGCCGTCGTTGTTTCGCCAGCTCTGGCTAACAAGGACGTCATCAAGCAGACTTCGGACGCCAAACAGTGGGTCCTACAAACTGGTGACTATACGAACCAGCGTTATTCTAAACTCGATCAGATCAACGCAAGCAACGTCAAGGACCTGAAGGTCGCTTGGACGTTCTCGACCGGTGTTCTGCGTGGTCACGAAGGTTCGCCTCTCGTGATTGGCGACACCATGTACCTGCATACTCCGTTCCCGAACAATGTGTTCGCGCTCGACCTGAACGAGCCCGGCCGCATCATTTGGAAATACGAGCCCAAGCAGGACCCCTCGGTCATCCCCGTAATGTGCTGCGACACCGTTAACCGCGGTCTCGCCTACGCAGACGGCAAGATCTTCCTCCATCAGGCTGACACCACTGTCGTCGCACTCGACGCCAAGTCCGGTAAGGAAGTCTGGAAGACGGTCAACGGTGATCCGAAGCGCGGTGAAACCAACACGGCGACGGTTCTCCCCGTCAACGACAAGGTCATCGTCGGCATCTCCGGTGGTGAATTCGGCGTTCTCGGCCACGTCACCGCCTACGACATGAACTCCGGCAAGATGGTTTGGCGCGGTCACTCCTCCGGTCCGGACGATCACATGCTGATGGATCCTGAAAAAACCATGTCGCTCGGCAAGCCGGTCGGCAAGGATTCCTCGCTGAAGACCTGGCAGGGCGATCAGTGGAAGATCGGTGGCGGCACCACCTGGGGCTGGTATTCCTACGATCCGGAAACCAACCTAGTGTACTACGGCTCGGGTAACCCCTCGACCTGGAACCCGGCACAGCGCCCGGGCGACAACAAGTGGTCGATGACCATTTGGGCACGTGACGCCGACACCGGTGTTGCCAAGTGGGTCTACCAGATGACCCCGTTCGACGAGTGGGACTATGACGGCATCAACGAGATGATTCTCGCTGACATCGACGTCAAAGGTGAGAAGCGCAAGGTTCTCGTCCACTTCGACCGTAACGGCTACGGCTACACCCTTGACCGCGTCACTGGTGAGCTGCTCGTTGCTGAAGTCTACGACCCGACCGTCAACTGGACGACCGGCGTGGAATTCGACAAGTCGAAGCCGAACTATGGCCGTCCCTACGTTGTCGACAAGTACTCGACCGCGAAGAACGGTGAAGACGTGAACTCGAAGGGCATCTGCCCGGCCGCTCTCGGCTCGAAGGACCAGCAGCCTGCTTCCTTCTCGCCAACCACCGGCCTGTTCTATGTCCCGACGAACCACGTCTGCATGGACTACGAACCCTTCAAGGTTTCGTACACCGCTGGTCAGCCTTACGTTGGCGCCACGCTGTCCATGTTCCCGGCTCCGAACAGCCACGGCGGCATGGGTAACTTCATCGCTTGGGATGCTGGCAAGGGCAAGATCGTTTGGTCGAAGCCTGAGCCCTTCTCGGTATGGTCGGGTGCACTCTCGACCGCTGGCGGCATCGTATTCTACGGTACGCTGGAAGGTTACCTGAAGGCAGTTGATGAGAAGACGGGCGACGAACTGTTCAAGTTCCGCACTCCGTCGGGCATCATCGGCAACGTCATGACCTACGAGCATGGTGGCAAGCAGTACGTCGGCATCCTGTCGGGCGTTGGCGGCTGGGCCGGCATCGGTCTGGCAGCTGGCCTCACCAACCCGACCGATGGTCTGGGTGCAGTGGGTGGCTACGCTGGCCTCAACAGCTACACCCGCCTGGGTGGCACGTTGACGGTCTTCTCGCTGCCATAAGCGATACGTGATCGAAATGGGCCGGTGCGGGGTAACCTGCGCCGGCCTTTTTTACGATCAGGGCTACCACGACGGCTCTCCCCTCTCCGCGAGACGACAGACCCGGTTGGACCGGCCATGGCGATAAGAAGTTCTCGACGTTCGCACGAGCGTTTTCTATTGATCCTTGGCTTGCCCCACTACGTTCAAGGAATTATCTGGTTCTTCAATATGAAGGCCAATGCTTCCCGGCTCTCGCCATTTGATGGCCATTTCCCCGGACGATGATGGGGGCGTGTGAGGCGGTCGAAAGCTGGGGCTTTCGAAAACAAGGTTCCTATGGAGGGAAACGCGTGACGAAAATTTGGAAGGTAATCTCTGCCGCGGCACTTGTCGCCGGATGGGTCGCAGTCGGCACCGCTACCATGGTTTCGGCCGAAGCAACAAAGATGGACGACGGCTCGGTTGCTGCCGGCAAGGGCGCCGAGTTCGACGCCGACGCAGGCAAGTGGTTCCTGGAATCGGGCGATCCCACCTATCGCATCAAGGAAGATGGTACGCTCGACTTCCTCACCTATCGCGGCTTCCAGCGCTATCACTCCGAATGCCACGTCTGCCATGGGCCTGAAGGCGTCGGTTCGACGTACGCACCAGCCCTCATCGATTCCTTGAAGACGATGGCCTACGGCGACTTCGTT
This sequence comes from Alphaproteobacteria bacterium, assembly GCA_018830445.1. Lineage (GTDB taxonomy): Bacteria > Pseudomonadota > Alphaproteobacteria > Rhizobiales > Hyphomicrobiaceae > Filomicrobium. Next base: position 88,681 of record JAHJSN010000045.1, read on the forward strand.
GGTGTTGTCGCAAGCGGTCGCGTTGTGCATCAGCCCGGCGGCGGTGAATCCGTGATGCCGGCCCTCGGAGATAACGTCAACGTCATGTGCTACCTCGATGGCATCTACACATATCTCAAGGCCCGTTCCGACGGCGTTCTCGCCCGTGGCCGTCCGAAGGGCAAGGAAGCCAAGCCCGAAGGACTTGGCGCAACCGAAGATGCATGCCTCGGGGGCAAGTAATATGAAAAAGCGCATGATCACTGCGCTTGCGTTTCTGTTTCTCGGCGGCATTGCCGCCGAGGCTGCGGAAGGTGACCGCGCCGACCTCGTCAACCGTCAGGTTCTTCGAGTCTGCGCCGATCCGGCGAATGTGCCGTTCTCCAGCGAGGATCCCGACAAGCCAGGGTTTGAAAACAAGATCGCCGACGTCATAGCCAAGGAGCTCGGCAACATCCCAGTCGAGTACACATGGTTCCCGCAGGCGACCGGCTTCATCCGCCGGACGCTGTTCGCCAAGGCCTGCGATGTTGTCATCGGATATGCGCAGGGCGACGAAATGGTTCTGAATACCAACCACTATTATCGCTCTGCCTATGTGATCGTCTATAAGAAGGGCGGTGAGTTGGACGGTGTCGACAGCCTTTCCGACGAGCGCCTCAAGGGCAAGCCGATCGGCATTATCGCTGGAACGCCTCCGGCGACTTATGCAACCCGTGCCGGGCTGATGGCTAACGCAAGGCCCTACCATCTCCACGTTGACCGCCGTTACGATTCGCCGATGGAAAGGATGATCGAAGACATCCGATCCGGCGAAATCGCCGCGGGCGTCATGTGGGGGCCGAATGCTGGCTACTTCGCCACCGACGGTGGCAAGGACGATCTATCGATCGTGCCACTGCTGAAGGAAGGCAAGTTCCCGCCGATGACGTTTCGCATCACCATGGGTGTGCGCCAGTCCGACGCCACCTGGAAACGCGAATTGAACGAGATCATCCAAAAGCGCCAGGGCGAAATCGACAAGATACTGCTCGACTATCACATCCCGATCATCGATGAGAACGATCAGCAGATCACCTCGGCAAGGACCTCGGGCGGCTGATGGCCTTCCGAAGATCCGACGAACTGCAACGAAGCTGCGCGGCTGGCGGAAATTCCCCGGCCGCGTTTCCTTGTCGCGCATCTGTAACTGCGGTCTGTTGCGCCTTTCCTGCGGCGGATCAAACAACGCCCTTGCCTTATCGAGTGACGTTGAGTAAACGATCACCTCCGCTTCGAATGCCGGTCGATTTGACCGGCCCCTCGGCTCCATGACCGCAACGATGGGGCCCGCGCGGCAAGCGGAGACTTCCTTGGAGAGGGCGATTAGCTCAGCGGTAGAGCACTACGTTGACATCGTAGGGGTCACTGGTTCGATCCCAGTATCGCCCACCACTCTCCCTCGGTTGCCGCCGACGCCAATGCTGGCGGTTGCAGTCCGCGCGCTGCTGCTCCTGGTAAAGCGGCACCACATTCTCAGAGTCCGAACGGCTCGGGTGCTTTGGCCGGTCAAGCCTCCCTGCCGGAGGTTGACTTTTCTGCCTTTGAACCATAAGTTCCGCCAACTCCTGACCGGGGCGAACGGAAACGGCGGGCTACGGGAAATCGTGGCGCGCTGATTTTATTTTCCCACCCGGCTCGCACCGATAACCAGATATACCGACGGGTTCCGCCATGAAGGTCCGCAATTCGCTCAAATCACTGCGCTCGCGCCACCGCGACAACCGCCTGGTGCGCCGCCGCGGCAAGCTCTACGTGATCAACAAGACGCAGCGCCGTTTCAAGGCGCGCCAGGGCTGAAGAAGCGGCCCAGCGGCTGGCATGTGGTCTGTCCTCATGGCGGACTGCCGGCCTGCGTCCGGCTGCGCCGCCGAGCCGTCAGGGCTGCGGCTTGATGAGCGCTACGTTTGCTTTGACAGGCACATCGGGCCCGTCATAACCTGACGCCATGCGCACCACATCAAACCTGACGAAGAGCCTGTTTGCAGCGGCTACGCTGTTCGTATTCGGCTATTCATTCTCGCAAGACGCTTCATCCCAGGAGCGCGACCGGGCCGATCCGCCAGCCACGGTTGAGCCCGTCCCCGCACCTCAGGACCCAGATGCCCGTCCGCCAGCGCCGCAGGACGAAGGCGAGACGCGAACGCTGCACGCAAAGCGCAGTGGCGATCCCAAACCTTACCATCTTGAGGTCCTGGCCGACCTGCCGAAGTCGCCGATGAAGATCGCCGAGACGCTTGCCAATCTCTATGCGCTTCTGGCCACAGCCGAGGATGAGAAAACCGCCGGTGAAATCGCCGGCGTGATTGAGCGCCTCTGGTTGTTCGGCCATGGCGATACGGTCTTCGTGCTGATGCAGCGCGCCACCAAGGCGCTCGCCGAGAAAAACGACGAACTTGCCATGAAATTCCTCGATGCCGTTGTTTCGCTGGCCCCCGACTACACCGAAGGCTGGCATCAGCGTGCCGTCGTCAGCTACACGCGCAATGATTTCCGGCGCGCATTGGGGGATTTGCGCCGCGTGCTGGCGCTCGATCCCAACCATTACAAGGCGCTCGAGGGCCTATCGCGGATGTTCGAGGAAACCGAGCAGAAGGCCGCCGCATTGGCCGCGCACCGCCAGCTTATGGAGATCCATCCCTACTGGCCTGACGCCGAGCAACGCTTGCGGGAATTGGAGCATGCGGCCGAAGGCCAGGGCATCTGATCGGAGATCGCTGGCATCATTGACCGCCGTCGCAACGCGTGCCCGCGATCACGCAGGCGTGCGTTGAAGTTCAACGGCTGCGACCCGATCTTGATGGGTATCGTTAACTCGAAATTCCCCATAGGAGGCCTCCTTGAACCAGGTAAGCCCCATCAAAGCATTGGTGACCCTCTGCGTCGCCACCTTCATATATGCCGTCCTTGCGGCACCCTCCGCGGGCAGTGCCAGCGCCCACGGCGTCCAGAAGTATCGCGATGGTCGCGTTGTCGGCCAAGTGCGCCGCAAGCACCACTCCCGCCGCGACACGCGCTCCTACCGCCGCCGCCGCGATCCGGCGATATTTGCCAGTCAGGTCGATCTCTCACGCCCCGGCGGCCCGGAGCGGTTCTTCGAACTGCTTCGCGAAGAAAATCGCTGATCTCTCAATCCCGGTTGCGAACCGCCGCTGCGAAAAGAGGGGCTGCGCTGAAAGGCGCAGCCCTTTGCCATTGATTTGGATGGTTGCAGCGCAGTGTTTGATCCAAGGTGCCAACGCTGCGTAGTGTCTCCTGTGACGTTCGCCCCTTGCTGGTTCCGCCCCTCCCTTCCCAGAGCGCACGATTGATGAGCAACGAAGACAACCGGTTCACTGCCCGCGCCTCCCGCTACGCCCGCGTTGGGGTCAATGTGGGCAACGTTGCCGCGCGCTACGCCGGCAAGCGCTTCCTGGGCCTCGAACAGGACCGCTCTGAGGCCGCACGCGAGTTGGCTGCTGCACTTGGCGGACTGAAGGGCCCGATCATGAAAGTTGCTCAGCTTCTCTCGACGATCCCTGAAGCCTTGCCCAAGGAATACGCCCGCGAACTGTCTCAGCTGCAGAGCCAGGCGCCGTCGATGGGCCCCGCGTTCGTCCGTCGCCGCATGTCTGCGGAACTGGGCCGCGACTGGCAGGCGAGGTTCGAGAATTTCGAATACCAATCGGCGGCTTCCGCATCGCTGGGTCAGGTCCACCGCGCGATTCACCCCGATGGCCGCAGGCTCGCTTGCAAACTCCAGTACCCGGATATGCAGTCGGCCGTCGAAGCGGACTTGAACCAGCTCAAGCTGGTCTTCCAAATTCACGCGCGCATGGACCCCGGTGTCGACACCAGGGAGATATTCGTCGAGATTTCCTCCCGCCTGCGTGAGGAACTCGATTACGAACTGGAGGCAGGTCACACCGCGCTTTACGCCGGAATTTTCCGCGACGATTCACTTATTCGCGTCCCTGAAGTGCTGCCGGAATTATCGACCGGTCGCCTTCTCACCATGACATGGCTCGAGGGCGAACCGCTCCTTACCTTCAAGGAGGACCCGCTTGAAGATCGAAATCAAATCGCCCGCGCCATGTTCCGCGCCTGGTGGCACCCCTTCAGCCACTTCGGCGTCATCCATGGCGACCCGCACCTGGGCAATTACACGATCTTCTCCGCAGACGGCCGCCCGCGCGGCATCAATCTCCTCGATTACGGCTGCATCCGCACGTTTTCTCCCCGCTTCGTCCAGGGCGTCGTCAATCTTTATCAAGGCCTCCTTGCCAACGACCGCGACCGGGTCGTTGCAGCCTACGAGGCATGGGGCTTCAAAGGCCTCAACGACGAACTGATCGATGGGCTCACGATCTGGGCGCGGTTCATCTATGGGCCCTTGCTCGACGACCGCGAGCGCACCATCGCCGACGAAGTGAAGCCGGGTGATTACGGCCGCAGCGAAATGATGCGCGTTCGCACGATATTGAAGGAAAAGGGGCCGGTGACGGTGCCGCGCGAGTTCGTTTTCATGGATCGCGCGGCAATCGGGCTTGGCGGCGTCTTCCTGCACCTCGATGCCAAGCTGAATTGGTATCGGCTCTTCAATGAGACCATCGAGAATTTCGACATCGACACCGTCGCCGATCGCCAGTTCGAAGCTTTTCCGAGAGCGGGCGTTCCGTTGCCGCTATGACCGCGCCGGCAGTGCTGGCTCTCGACCTTCGGTTATTCAGCTCCGATAGTGGCGCTGCATCCGCTTCAGCGTCCGCTCGATCTCGTCGGGAGTGTCGTCGAACGGCTCCAGGTTGATGCGCACCGTGTTGTTGTGGCTCATCTTCCAGGGCAGCCGCATCAGCAAGCGGTAGAACGCCATCTTTCTCCAGTCGGCGACAAGTGCCCGTTCCAGCGGTTGCGAAAGCTTGATCTGCAACTCATGCGTCATCAAGGTCCGCACCGCGATGTGCACGGTCTCGATGTTTTCCACCGCCCGCCATCCGATGAGCCCGAGCCCCTCGACGAAGATACCGTACTGGTTGGCGCCGAGCCGCGGCCGTTCGGTCTCGATCAGTGGATAGAAATAATAGGCGGCCCCCAGTGCCGCTACGCCGAGCGCCAGCAGGAGTTCGCTGCCCTGATAGAAGGCCGCAACGCAAAACAGGATGCCGGCGCCGGCCAGAATGAAAACCCGGAACTGGCCCTTGTCCCTGCCGTAACGGACGGTGTAGCCGCTAGTGTTGTGCATGTGGCGTTTGCCTCCCGGTTGCCGCCGGCCTAGCGAGCAAACGTCAAATGCAAAAGCAACATTGGAATTCACACATTTGCCAGTGTTCCACATTGCACGAACATTTGCTCTTCAGAGTGCCGCAAAGGGGGGCAAATGCTTGTGCCGGAACAATAGCGTCGTTGAGTCCGCTCGTTGCAGCGTCGACCATTCTGACCCCGCGCATATGTTGCAGTGCAGCGCGAATCCAGGTTATGCGCCGCGCGTCGCTCTTGGCAACACTTCGCAGGCAATTCTTTGCACGACGCGAAAAGACGGCTTCACCCGCACTGGCCTCGGTGGCGCAGAAAGTGATCGGCAAGCACGATCGCCATCATCGCTTCCCCGACCGGTACCGCGCGGATGCCGACGCAGGGGTCATGACGGCCTTTCGTCACGATTTCTGTCTCGTGTCCTTCCCGGTCGATGGTCTTGCGCGGGGAAAGTATCGAGGATGTCGGCTTCACCGAAAACCGGCACACGATCTGCTGCCCCGTCGACAGACCGCCGAGGATGCCGCCGGCATGGTTCGACAGGAAAACCGGCTTTCCGTCCGCTCCGATACGGATCTCGTCGGCGTTTTCCTCACCCGTAAGCTCGGCCGCCGCCATCCCCTCTCCGATTTCCACTGCCTTGACGGCATTGATGCTCATCATTGCGGAGGCAAGATCCTGGTCGAGTTTGCCGTAGAGCGGCGCACCAAGGCCCGCAGCCACGCCGTCCGCCACGATCTCAATGACGGCGCCGATCGACGAACCGGCCTTGCGGATCTTGTCGAGGTAGTCCGACCAGGGCTCGACACTGCCGGGATCGGGGCAGAACAATGCATTGCTGTCGACGCTCTCCCAGTCGAGGCGGCTGCGATCGATTTTGTGTGGCCCCAGCTGCACCAGTCCGGCGCGGATCTTGACGCCTGGCAGGATTTTGCGCGCGATGGCCCCGGCGGCAACCCGCATCGCGGTTTCTCGCGCCGACGACCGCCCGCCGCCGCGATAGTCGCGAAAGCCGTATTTTGCATCGTAAGTGAAGTCGGCGTGCCCGGGGCGGTACTTGGCGGCGATGTCGCCGTAGTCCTTGGACCGCTGGTCGACGTTGCGGATGACGAGGCCGATCGGTGTGCCGGTCGTGACCTGCCGACCGGTGCCGCCATCGAAGACTCCGGATTGAATCTCGACGCTGTCTGGCTCCTTGCGCTGTGTGGTGAAGCGCGATTGACCGGGCCGGCGCCTGTCAAGCTCCCTCTGGATTTCTTCGGCTGTGATGGGAATACCCGGCGGGCAGCCGTCAACCACGCAGCCGATGGCGGGGCCGTGGCTTTCGCCCCAGGTGGTGATGCGGAACAGGTGGCCGAAGGTGTTGTGAGACATGCTTTTCCAAGGAGCGAAGGGCCTTTTTGCAAGGCCGGGAAGATGCGGCGACAGGCCCTGGATATGGGTGTTGGCCGAGGGCTGACGGGCAAAAAGAGTGAGCCCGCTGTACTATCATGGTTTGCGGGCGCGCGGCCTAAAAGTGTTGCAAAAAAATCTTAAGCCCGGCCCGCGTCCCGTTCAAATCAGTCTTGCAAGCCAAGAAGGATGACAAATCAGTACGACGCAGATTATGAAAAGAATGAGTTAATGTGCGATTCCTCTAAGGTTTGTCACCCAAGACCGACCAAAGTTGGGGATTTCCAGACTCTCCGCAACGCCGATGGGGGCTTCCGGCCACAGTGCCAGCCCAATGAATCGTAAAATGCGGTTTGAGAAATTGGAGCGTGCAAGCAAGCGCAATCGGAGGCTTCGGCCGAAGTTGCGTGCGTCCTTTCAGCGTACCAACGACGATTTCCGCTGTAACCGCACCAATTGCTTGGTCGGGACTAGCCAATTACGGCGGAGGCAGTCGACAAAGGAAGGGAGTGCTCCTGCCGGAAATGAGCAGCCGGCATCGAGCAGTCCCCTATTGACGTTGAAAGGACTGGAGCGCCGCTGCTCCGGTCCTTTCTAGTTTTATGGGTGGATTTGCGCACCGCGAAGCCTGCTGCGGTCGAGCGCCCTGATTTTTTCGCCGCGCCGCTTCCGTCACATCCAACGCATCTCGCCGCGCCGGATCACCAGCACGCGGTCTTGCGGAACGGCGAGATCCAGAATCCCGCTCGGATTGAGGTCGAGCAGATGCGCGCGCAGTGTCCGGCTGATGCCGCCATGGGTGGCAACGATCGTGTCGGCTTCAACAGTATCGAGCCAATCCACCATCCGCTTCATGAGATCGGCATAGCTTTCCCCGTCAGGCGGTCTGAAATTGTAGGGGTCCGCCTTTCGCGCCGCCAGCCCGGAGGCTTCTGTTTTCTTCAGCGTGTCGAGCAGCTGGCCTTCCCAGGCGCCGTAATTCACCTCTTTCAGCCGCTCGTCGGTCCTGAAGTCTAGCGGCTCCAGGCCAAGTTCGCGTCTGACGATCTGCATCGTCTCCCGCGCTCGCCAAAGCGGGCTGGAGACGAATTGGACGTCCGCTATTGCCGGTAGCAGCCCTCGCAGGGCCTGGCCGTTACGTAGTGCCTGTTCGCGGCCGGAATCGTTGAGCGGCACATCCATCTGACCTTGGTAGCGCGATTGCGCATTCCAGTCGGTCTGGCCGTGCCGGACGCAATAGACAGTGATCCCGTCCTTCACGGAAAACCGGTCCCCTTTTTGCGATCGCGTCGCCCTGTCAAATCCGGACGCCGCTGAATTCGGGGCCGGCTAGGCCCCCTCGGACTTCGTCACTGTGATGTCCGGTGCATCCTCGTTCTTCATGCCCTGGACGTGGTATCCAGCGTCGACGTGGTGGATCTCCCCGGTGACCCCGCGCGACAGGTCCGAGAGCAGATAAACTCCAGCCCCGCCGACCTCTTCGATAGTCACTGTCCGCCTTAGCGGTGAATTGTACTCGTTCCACTTGAGGATGTAGCGGAAGTCCGAAATGCCGGACGCTGCGAGCGTCTTGATCGGTCCAGCCGAAATCGCATTCACGCGGATCGCGGACTTGCCAAGGTCGGCGGCAAGATAGCGCACGCTGGCTTCGAGCGCGGCCTTGGCCACTCCCATCACATTGTAATGCGGCATGACCTTTTCGGCACCGTAGTACGTCAGCGTGATAATCGAGCCGCCATCGCCCATCAGCTTTTCGGCACGCTTTGCAAGCGCCGTAAGCGAGTAGCAGGATACCAGCATCGTCTGGGTGAAGTTCTTCTCGGACGTATCGACATAGCGCCCATCGAGCTCGGCCTTGTCGGAGAACGCGATGGCGTGCACCAGAAAGTCGAGCCTGCCCCAGCTTTTCTCCAGCGTCGCGAACACATCGTCTATCGACGCGGCGTCGGTGACGTCGCAGGCAATGACGAGTCCCGCACCCAGTTCGGCGGCAAGTGGCTCCACGCGCTTCTTCAGCGCTTCACCCTGGTATGTCAGTGCAACTTCGGCGCCTTGCGAGGCGCAAGCCTTGGCTATGCCCCAGGCGATGGACCGGTTATTGGCGACGCCCATGATGAGCCCGCGCTTGCCTGCCATCAGATTGCCAGTCGCCCCGGATGAACCAGGCGCAGCTTCACTCATCGTTCGGATGCCCTTCTTCTTCGATGTTCGGCTGAATAAGGTTCAGGACTTTCAAGGAACCATTCGGCCGTGGTGTCTTTGGTCCGAGGTCGAGCGGACCGGCGAAATACGTAGCGGTGCTACGGGTGTGACGGAAGTCGAAGCAATCGGGGAACATTCACCCGGCCCTTCGGGTTTCCAAACGGCAGCGATCCCGTGCGTCGGCCAGCTTGCTTGTAGCACCGCTACACGCTGCGTTGCCCGCATGCTGGCATAACAAGCCGTTTGCGAAACAGAATTGCTTCCATCCAACCCTGAACCGCTCTGAGTTCGCCGCATCCTACACGAAAGGCGATTGCGGTCCAGATGCGCCATTTGGACAATGGGCGCGAGCGTCGCATGGGACAGCGTTAATCTGCATTTTCAGTGGGTTAGATGTCAGCTGTCGAACCGCCACACGCCATTTTCCAGCCGGCAGGCGATCGCTTCGGTCTTCCGCGACTTCTCCCCGGCGCTCAACAGCACGACGACGTGCCGGCAGACACGGCCTTTACCATCGACGAAAGACTGGGTCGGCTGGACCACCCCCGAAAGCTTCCCATGTCCGCGATGCCAGACATAGCTCGCCCCATCGCCAAGCTCCGCCAGGGCAAACTGCACGCTTTCGAGCGCCGCTGCCCGGTCGTCGGCGCCAAGCGATACGGGCCTCGAGCGAGAGCCGTCTTGAGCACCGAGCGGCGCAGATGTCATAAGGATTGAGGCTACGGCGACAAGGCCGACCGCCATGGTGGCGAATATCGTCTCGATATCGACAGAACTACGCATTTGGCTGACTCACTGACGTACGACGCTGACAACACTAAGAATACTGGCGGCGAGTATCGGCAACTGCCACTCTCCGCGCCGCCAGTATGCGATGGAGTTATTAAGACGGTCTTTCGCGGCGTACCGAAATCTGCCGGTCCCGCATGGCTAAGGAGCAGAAGTGACTGACGAACCCCAACTCGATACCGCGACACTTGCCGCGCATATCGACGATCAAGTCGCCGCCGCCGGCGATCCTTTCGCGCTTTTTGGCGACTGGCTGGACGAGGCGACTGCTTCGGAGCTCAACGACCCCAACGCCATGGCGCTGGCGACCGTCGACCAGGACGGCTTGCCGAACGTCCGTATGGTCTTGTTGAAGGGCGTCGACGAAACTGGCCACGCGCAGCGCGGGTTCGTTTTCTACACCAACGTCGAAAGCGCGAAAGGAAACGAGCTTTCCCAAAACATGAAGGCGGCCTGCGTCTTCCATTGGAAATCGCTTCGCCGGCAGGTTCGCGTCAGAGGGCCGGTTTCGCGCGTCACGGAATCAGAGGCGGACGCTTATTACGCTTCAAGGGCCCGGGGCAGCCGCATCGGGGCGTGGGCTTCCGCGCAGTCGCGTCCGCTGTCGAGCCGCGCTGAACTGGCAACCAGCGTCGCCGGATACGCGGCTCGCTACGCTATCGGCGCGATCCCCCGCCCGCCTCACTGGTCCGGTTTCCGCATCACGCCGGTCGAGATCGAATTCTGGTGCGACCGCATGTTCCGGCTGCATGAGCGCATCGTTTTCCGCCGCCCGGATGCGCACTCGCCCTGGCAGAAGCTGCGGCTGTACCCGTAGGGCTACCGCTCGCTAGTGTTCTGGCTCAAACATTTGATTCCCGGGTGGAGGTCGTCAAATGTTTGTGAATCCAGAACACAATCAAAAGGTTGCCTAGGGCCTGTCGTCAGTTGAGCCGAGTCTGTCGTGCCACGCCGCGACAGAATTCGTGCGCGGCCGGGGTTGCCGTCGTCAGTCCAGGGATTCCCAAATCAGTTTTTCTCTGATTCATGAGTTGTCGGCAACGGGGAGGCC
>JAHJSN010000003.1 GCA_018830445.1 Alphaproteobacteria bacterium
AAACGTTGCGGAGGATTGTCATGGCCCGGTTGGCACTGGGCACCCGAAGGGCCAACTTTCATGTCTCACGCGGCAGATCCGCGCTTTGGGCGCGGGCCGCTCCGACAGGCGGCGCTCGCGCCGGGTCGCCTTGCTTCCTAGGAGCCCGTCCAGATAGCGGTTGCGCCGGGCATTTGCGGCGACGATAGCGGGCTCAGGCCGCTCTGGCGAGCTTTGTGAGGTTGTGGGCGGTGCAGATCAGCGCCCACTCTGCACGAATTTTTTCAACGCCGCGTAACAGGAACTGCCTGAACCCTCTTGCCTGTTTGATTTGCCCGAACACCGGTTCCACGATCTGCTTCCTCAACCTGTACCGACTTCGCCATCCCGCCCGTTTCAGTTTTCGTCGCATGGCCTGGGTGAGCGGCCCGCCACGGGCGCGGCCGGGATCGCCTGGCCGGCTCGCCCGCCCCGTCGCGACGTAGGCTTTGATGCCGCGCGCGGCCATCGCCACGAGGTTGGCCTCCGACAGATAGCCGGCGTCGGCAGAGGCCTCTTTCGGAAAGGCGTGCAGGTTGAGCGCAATCTCGTCGATCAGCGGCTCGAGCTGGCCGTGATCGCTCATGCTCGGAGTCAGTGCGTGGGCGACGACGATCTGGGCGTGGGCGTCCACAGCGGCCTGCGCGTTATAGCCCTGGATGTAGCCGTCCTTGGTCTTGAGGATGCGGCTGTCTGGATCGGTGAAGTTGCGCTGCGCCGTCCCCTCGGGCTCATCGCTTGGTGGCTTCGGCGTCTTGCCATTCTTTTTGCGCCCTTCCGCCAGTCGCTGCTCTTCGGCCTCCGCGCGCAGGCGCCGCTCCTCCTCGGCCGCGGCCTTGGCCTCGGCTTCAAGCGCCGCCTTGGCTTTACGGATTTTCTCGAGCCGCTTCTGTTTGTCGGCAACCCAGCCGGGCATCTCATCGCCGCGCCGGTTGCCGTGGATTGTGTCCTCCTCAGCATCCGCCGCCTCGGCGGCAGCCAGCCAGCGGTCGACCTCGGCCTTCAACTCCGCCTCACGCTTTTTCATGCGCCTATAACTCATTGCTTTGTGCTTCGATGCGTTCGCCTTGATCTTCGTGCCATCGAGCGCGACGTGGCCGAGCTTGACGAGACCAGCCGTCTCGGCGAGCCGCAGGACCTGCACGAACAGCTCCGCCAGCGCTTTCAAGTGTCGCTTGCGGAAGTCCGAGATCGTGCGGAAGTCGGGCGGATCGCCGGCCACGATCATCATGAAGTCGGCCCGCTCGGTGCAGGCTTTGGCAATGCGCCGCGAGGAATAGATGCCGCTTGCATAGCCGTTGAGCAGAAGCGCGGTCATCATCGCGGGATCAAACGGCGGCTGGCCGAGACCGCTTCGATAGCTGCCTTTGATCGCCGACAGGTCGAGGCTCTCGCGCACCAGCGCCACGATGAACCGCGACAGGTGGTCTGCCGGCACATAGTCTGCGACCGACGCCGGCAACAGCTGCGTCTGGTCGATCTTCCAGGGGCGAAAATGCTTGCTCATAACGCTCAGAAGAATCAGACTCGCCTTGACAAGGCAAACGACTACTCGGACAGGCTCCTAGGCTGTCAAGGAGGCGCAACGCCAGCCTCCCCTCCACACGTGGGTATTCGACGAAATCACCGCAACTCTGTCAACGGCTTCAAACGGCTGCCCTGAATCTCAGGGCGCTGCCGCCACGGTCAGAGCCGTCCAACAAATCGCCGTGCGCGCAATCAAAGCCCGTAGGCTTCGGCCCGCTCCGGATCCTTGGAAGCCACGATTTTCGCCAGATCGACGATCACCTTGGCCTGCTTCCAGGTTGCATCGTCCTGCATTTTACCGTCGAGCATGACCGCCCCCGTCCCGTCGGGCATCGCTTCGAGGATGCGCAGGGCAAACTTCACTTCGGCCGGATCCGGGCTGAAAACCCGCTTGGCGATCTCGATCTGGGTCGGATGCAGCGACCACGCCCCCAGGCACCCCTGCAGGAACGAGTTGCGGAACTGGCTTTCGCAGGCGGCTAGGTCTGAAAAATCGCCGAACGGTCCGTAGAACGGTTTGATCCCGTAGGCCATGCACGCATCCACCATCTTGCCGACCGTGTAGTGCCACAGGTCCTGCTGGAACGAGGTGCGCGGCGCCTTCTCGTCCGCGCCGGGATCGGCCAGCACCGCGTAATCGGGATGCCCGCCGCCGACCCGCGTCGTCTTCATGCCGCGCGAAGCCGCAAGGTCCGCCGGCCCGAGGCTCATGCCGTGCATGCGCGGCGAGGCAGCCGCAATGGCTTCCACGTTTTTCACGCCTTCAGCTGTTTCCAAAATCGCGTGAATGAGGATCGGCCGCTCGACCTTGTGGGCCGCCTCCAGCTGCGCCAGGAGCTGGTCGAGGTAATGGACGTCCCACGGCCCCTCCACCTTCGGCAGCATGATGACATCGACCTTGTTGCCGACCTTCGACACGATCTCGGTGATGTCGTCGAGCGCCCACGGCGAGTTGAGGCAGTTGATCCGCGTCCACAACCCGGTCTGGCCGTAGTCGTGCTCCTGCGCCATCGAGATGAAACCCGCCCGCGCCTGCTCCTTCTCGGTGGCGGGAATGGCGTCTTCCAGGTTGCCGAGGATCACGTCGACCTTCTTGATCATGCCGCCGAGCTTGGAGCGGATCTTCTCATTATGCGGCGGCACAAAATGGATCATCCGCTCCAGCCGCACAGGCAGCGCGCGATAAGGCTCCGGCGCCCCGATGGCGAGCGGCGAATAGAACTTTGCGGGGGTGCGGCTGGCGTTATCCATTTGCGGCGGGCGTCCTTGTGCTGGTCAGGTATTTTGCTGCGCCGCACTGTAGGACGGGAGCCGCCGCTGTCAATTGGACGCGATGGCGAGCTGCACGACCCTGGCGACGATAAGGAACTCGGATCGGGGGATACTCCAACGAAGCGCGGCGGCCACTCTCGACCATGCCCCGCCGGAAGTTGCCCTGATGGTGCCAAAACCCTTGCCCGAAGAACCGCATGCCACTTAGGCTGATAGAACAAACCGAGCGCCAAACGAGCAAAATGCGGAGGGACTAACCGACATGATCCGGACTTCGAGAAAATTCAAACTGCTGTCACTGATCGCGGCGATGGCGGTGCCGATGCAGGCGCACGCTCAGAATCTCGGCGCGAATGACAACTCACCGGCCGATACCGCCTCTGGCCGCACTCTCGAAGCTCCCGTCAACCTGCGCCCGCTCGCGCAGAAATTCTGGTGGTCGGATGAGTGGTACGACAAGGGCACGCTTGACGTTCCAACCAACCACGCGATCTCCGAACGCTCCGTCACCTATGTCAATCCCGCCGACGGCACCGAAGTCCCGGCTATCGTCTACCGCCCGGCCGACGACAAACGTTACCCCGCCGTCCTGTTCCAGCACGGGCGGCGCGGGCTTGACGAACTCGTCAAGCGGCTTGCAAAGAGATTGGCTGCGCGCGGCTTCATCGTCCTCGCTCCCGACGTCTACGCCGCACGCTTCATCGACATTTTTCCGATTGCTCACATGCCCGAAACCGAAACCGACACCGCCGCCGGTCTCGACTACCTGCTCGGGCTCGATGAAGTCTCGACGTCCAAGGCCTGCGTCGTCAGCCACACGCGCGGCGGCTATTACACTCTGAAGGCGGCGGTGACGCACGGCAAGCAGGAAAAGCAGATCGCCTGTTACGTGTCTTCCTATCCGCACTGGCAGGACCCGAACGCCGCCGAGCCGGATCAAGTCTACCGCTTCGCTACCGAAGCAGAAAATCTGACGGTGCCGGCAATGATCTTCATCGGCGAATACGAGCAGTACCAGCGCCGCCGCTCGATCGAGACCGCTGTTGGAACCATGAAGACCAAGGGGCGCGACGTCACGCTGATCGTCTACCCCGGTGTCGGACGCGGCTTCGACTTCCGCCCGCCGACGGTGCGCACCTTCGCCGACGACCTCGCCGCCAAGGACGCCAACGCCCGAACCGCAGCCTTCATGACCAAGCACCTAGCAGCCTGGGCGCGGTGAGGTCCGCAAATAGGGTGGATGGAAAGGAAACTTGTAGGGTGGATCAGGCGAAGCAGTAATCCACCAGCCGAGCCTCCACAAACGCACGCCATGCGGCGGGTTAGGCTGCTCATTCCAACATTAGGCAAAAGAGCGAAACCCGCCGCGGCGAACGAAAAGGTCGTATCATCCACCACGTCATCCCCAGCTTGGCTGGGGACCCAAGCAAGCATCGGGAAGCCATTACAGTTGGCCTCGATATTTTATATGCGCGCCGTTCGCCGTTCCAGGAAACAACACGTCTGCAAAATTGCAATTTGTTTGGGTTCCCGCCTGCGCGGGAATGACGATCCAATACATCGCATCGCTATCGCACCCGCTCTCCCCTCACCAGATCCTTTCCTCATAGACCCGCTCACCCTTCGCCTCGATGCCCTTGATCGCCGCGCGCCCGTCTGTGCCGATCGCCGCGACAACCCGCATCTCGCCTTCGCCGATCAGTTTTTCGAGCCGCTTGCCTTCGCCCTCGGGAACGAAATAGGCCTCGATACCGTAATCGACGGGTGCCGATCCCATCGCGCTGAGGCGCGCCGCAAAATGCTCCGGCACACTGCCGCGCAAAACGACGTCGCCATCGCCTGCCTTCACAGGATAAGCCGCACTCACCGCCACCGGCTTCCACTCCGGCGCGCCCTGCTCCCCGGCAACCTTGCGCGCCGTCACGTAAAGCGTGCGCGTCCCGTCGGGCAGGTCCTTCAACAGCGCGCCCTCGATCCGCGACAAGGCCCCGTAATTGAGGATCACGTAATCGCCGCGGAACAGGCTGCGCGGATCGACCGGCTTCACGTCGAGCACGATCTCCCGCCCATCCTGCAACAGCCCCGCCCGGTCGACGATCATGTAGCCGAGCGCCGCCGATTGTATCCCAGCCACGATGAGTGCCGCCAGCCACACATTCAATCCAAAGAAGCGTTTCATGATTTGCCTCCTTCAGTCGCCTGGAACTGGCGCATGCGCTTGTCGAGAACATAGGCCAGCACCGCAAGCCCGATGACGCCCGCACCCGTGACCACGAAGAACAGCGACGACCCGATCAACGTACCGACCGTCTTGACGAACAGACTGACGACTTCGAGGAAGAACGCAGCATAACCGGTGCGGCTCAAGGTGAGATCGTGCGTCTTGAGTCCCCATGCAATTGCCGCAATGGCGCTCAGGATCGCCACCGCCGCCAGCAGCAACAGAGCCAGAAGCGTCGGACTGTCGACGAACTGCATCCCGAACAGCGCCATCGTGGCGACCGCGAAGCCGAGCACCAGCATCACCCGGCCGGCTTCCGCGAAACGCGGCGCACCCTGCTGCACGGCGATGCCGCCAGCAACGATGCCAGCCCCGATCGCCAGCACCAGAAGATGCGCATGGCCCTGGTTCAGCAAGTACCCCAGCGACACGATCCACACACCCAGCGCCGCCACGGCGGCCTTGACGCCATAGCCGCACGTGTTGTGCGCCAGCACCGCCGCCACCGCGCCAAGGGCCGGCAGAAAAGGCAGGAATACGCCGCGCGCCTGCTCGGTCTCCCAACTCCCCCAAAGGCAGACGAGCGCAAGGCTCATCAGCGCCGATGCATCCGACCGGAATAACAGACCGGCAAGCATTGCCCCGGCCGCCCACACGATCACCGCGTCCGCCGGATTGCCGTAGAGATGGTACATCTGCGCGACCAGCATCACGCTCGCCCCGAACAGCGCCGAGCCGAGAAACACCGCCGCGTGCGCGAACACATCAAGCCCGCGCTGGAACAGATAGGCACCAGCGCCATAGGTCGCCCAGATGCCGCCGCCCAGCAGCGCCAGACGCATCAGGCGCGGCATCTCCTGCCAGTTCGCCGCAACGAAACTGAGCGCCCCGGCAGCCATCAGGATCGCACCCACAAGCGACAGCATCGCCACCATCCGGCTCGACATGCCGAAGGCGCTGCCGCCAGCATCGCGGTCGAACTCGGAAAGGATGGCGCGCATGCCATCGGGCTTGACGTAGCCCGCATCCACCCAACGCGGCAGATCGACTGAAAGCCGCCTGCGGTAATAACCAGTATGCATCACACCACCTTCACCAAACGAAATCCGATCCCGCACGCCATTTCATCACATCCGCACAACCCAACCGCGCCCAGCCAACTCGCATCTTGCTTGCGACCCTGCCGCGGTGCCAACCACACAGTAACCTCGACCCGCGCCCGCGATGTCCCAACTCGTACTCGCGATCCCGTCGGCAACGCCAAACCCTTCCCTTCAATTCAACCGATCCCTCACAAGGCACCAAATCGGCT
>JAHJSN010000046.1 GCA_018830445.1 Alphaproteobacteria bacterium
TAGTGTGGCGTCGCGCCTTAATTGACCTGTTGGTGCCGCACAGGAGTTGTCAATTGAGGCGCGATGAACGCCACACTAAGCCATTGTTTTCGCTAGTGGCCTTCATGTCTCGCCTAAATCGTCAGCGGTTGCGGCCAGCACACCGATTTAGGCGAGACAGGCCACTAGTGTTCCGGGCTGACATTCAGGTTCCCGGCAGGGAACCATATGTCAGAGCCGGAACACTAGCTGAAGCCTTCTTCGTCAGACCTGCCCTCCGCTTCATAGAGGATCTTGGATGCCGTCGTTTCTTCAACGAAGCGCTCTACTCCTTTCGCTGACTGCCGGGCTCGTTGCTCTATCTCCATTGGTAGGTACGGCTGTGTTCGGGCCGGGGCTGGTCGCGCAACAGCCGACGGCGGATAGTGCTACGCCACCAACCACGGCTGGAAAAGCTGGGTCCGAAAGGCGGCTCAACTGGCCCTCTGCATGGACCTCGGAAGTCATCAACGGCGGCGCAGGCGATTCTTCGAAAGTGCCGGAGCCCGTCGCGGCACCTGCCGTTGGCGACGGGGCAACCGTATCAGAAGCGACCCGATCGCCGCCGCCGCCCGCAGAGGCAGCTGCCGCTCCAGTGGCCGTGCAGCCGGCCGGGCAGTCCCCAGCGGCGCAGGCCGGCGCAGCCGTTGCAACGCCCGCGCCCCAGGCAGGCGCAGCCGCTCCAGGTCCCGCGCCGCAACCGCAGGCAGCGCAGCCAGCAGCAGCAGCAGCCCAGACTGCGACACCAGTACCGGTTGAACTGAAGGCCCAGGTTGCAAAGGACGTGGAGGCAGGCAAGTCCATCGGCTCGCAACTCGAATCCCTTTCGAAATCGGTCGAGCGTCTCAAGGACCGTGACGAAGAACTTTCAGTTCTGCTGCCATCAATCGAAAAGCTCATCGCAGGCGCCAAGGCGACGGGAACAAAGCTTCAGCCGGCACTTGCCGATGTCCGCTCGCAGATCGAGAAGCTGGGGCCTGTGCCTGGCGAAGGCGCAAGTGAAGCCGATGAAATCGCAGCTGAGCGCAAGCGTCTCAATGCCACCGCGGCGGAAATCGATGGAGCCATAAAGTCGTCCGAATTGACCGAAGTCCGCGGGCGGCAATTGATCACACGAATCCAGGAGATACTTCTGGAAAACTTCCGCAGCGGGCTGTCCGAGAGGACGTCGTCGGTCCTTTCGCCCGCCGTCTGGCGCGACGGTCTTGCACTGCTGCCAAAGGCAGCGGCGCAGTTGCATGCGGTTTTCCGCGAGTGGATGGGGCGAGCGGAAATCAAACTCCCCACTCTTTTGGGTTGGATCGCAGTTGCGCTCCTGATCGCCGGCGGACTTCAGATTGTGTCGCGGCGCACTCGCGTGAGTTTGCGGCAGCAAATAGCGGCAGGGACGGCGCAACCGACATTTTCGCAGCGCAGTCTGGTGGCCAGCCTCGAGGCATTGATGCGCGGACTGCCGAAGATCGTTCTCGCGGCAATCCTGCTGTTCGGCCTTTATTCGACGGACCTGCTTTACCTGCAGATGGAAGGGATCGCTGGTGCCGTTTTCAAGGCCGTCGCCATCGCTGCCACAGGCCTCGCCTTCACCACCGCCTACCTGCAGCCCGGCCGAAAGCAATGGCGGGTTATCGACCTTGGCGATCCAGCATCATGGCGCGCTCGGCGGGTCGTTCGGGTCGGTGTTTTTGTTTTTGCGATCGACGTGGTGGTCCGCCAGTTCATCAACGAATTGGCGCTGCCGTTGCAAGCCAGTATCCTATGGACGTCCCTGGTTGCCCTGGCGTTTGCCGCGATCTTTGTCACCGGGGCGCGCATCAAGCTGGCCGTTCCGGAAGCAGGCAACGCGCGGCTCGCGCTGCTCGGCGGCCACGTTCACAAGGTTCCGCTGCTGATTGCCGCCGTGGCAATTCTGATTGCGGTGCTGACCGGTTACGTGGCGCTCGGTCACCTGATCGCCACGCGGCTTCTGGTGTTGGCTGCCGCCTTCTTCCTGCTCACAATCTTCTATATCGCCAATCGCGCAATCGCCCGCGAACCAGACCAGTACCTGCAAGGGTCGTCGGATTTGGGAGGGACCGCGGGCGGCCTGCCGCTCGACATCCGGCGAAAGGTTGCGCGCGCGCTGTCGATCGTTCTCGACATCGTGCTGTTCTTGATCGCCGTTCCCGTTGTGCTGACCGCGCTCGGTTTCTCCCGGCCGGAAATCTCGACGCTGGTGAAGCAGGCCGTATTCGGATTCCAGGTCGGCGGGGTGGAAATCTCACTGTTCCGGGTGGGCATGGCGCTTGTCATGTTCGCGGGGATAGTATTCGCTTCGAGGATGCTTCAGCGCTGGCTCGGCGATACCGTTCTGCACCCGAGCCGAACAGAACAGGGGCTCGGCAATTCGATCCGTACCGGGGTCGGATACCTGGGCTTCATGATCGCGGCAATCGCCGGCCTGTCCTACGCCGGGCTCGATATCACAAACCTCGCAATCGTTGCCGGTGCGCTGTCGGTGGGTATCGGTTTCGGCCTGCAATCGATCGTCAACAATTTCGTATCCGGTCTCATCCTTCTCGTGGAACGGCCTATCAAGGTCGGTGACTGGATCAAGGTCGGGGAACTGCAGGGGCACGTGCGCAAAATCTCGGTGCGATCGACAGAGATCGAGACGTTCGAGCGGGCCAGCGTCATTATCCCCAACTCCGAGTTGATCAGCGGGACGGTCATCAACTTGACGCTGCGAAATGCCCTGGGGCGGATCTCCATACCTGTCGGCGTCAGTTACGACAGCGATCCCGAAGAGGTGCAGCGGCTGCTGCTCGAATGCGCTCGCGAAAGCCAACTGGTCGCACGGCATCCTGCGGCATTCGTGGTGTTCGACAACTTCGGCGCCAGTTCGCTCGACTTCTCGCTGCGCATCTTCGTGTCCGACGTATCGACCTCTCTTTCGGCCCAGACACAGGTGCGCAAGGCGATCATTGCGAAGTTCCGCGAAGCAGGAATTGACATCCCCTATCCGCAGCAGGATCTCAATGTGCGCGATATCGATGGACTGAAGGCGGCGCTGCTGCAGGTTCTCGAAGACCGCAGGGGAGCGGCGGCAGGAAGCCCGACCGTGGCGCCAACGACGCCCCTTCCAGGACAATCCGGCGGCGGAACGGTCTGATCGTTCGCCTCGATACAGACACTGCGCGCAGAGGCAATTGCGTCACGGCGGAGGGCTGAACCCGCCCGACTTGAGACGCCCCCTCGCCAGCCGGGTTGCAAGCTGGCAATCTTCCGCACCGCATCGGCGATTAGCTTGATCGTGAATGGTGCTCTGCACCAATCAACGGCGGCAGTTGCCGGCATCCTTTCGCGTCAAAGCGAATTGTGCGAGCGGCTGGAGGGAGACATGGCGCGTATTGGCGTGAAGTACATTCACCGTGGGGGTTTGGGCGATTTTGCGCTGTCGTTGGCAATTGTCCTCGTCCAGGTGATGTTGGCGGCCAGCGGAGCCGGTGCGCAAACAGGCCAACCGACCGCGCAAGGGGAAGTTGCGGAACCTGCCTCCCTCGAAGGGGGGCACTACACGATTGCTGTCCACACCAGCGGCATCAAGGACAATTCCGAACCGCAGGCAATCGAACGCTTCATCAACCGGCGCATCCGTGAAATCAACGCCGCCGGCGGACTTCTGGGCCGGCGCGTCAAGGCTCGCTTTTTTGACGACGAGAACGAAGTCGCGCAGACCCGACGCAACGTAGACGATACACTCGCCGATCCGCGCCTGATCGCATCACTCGGCATTTGGAGTTCGTCACGCGGTTCCGAAGTGGTCGACGACATGGGCAGAAGCGGCGTGCCGTTCATCTCGGAAATGTCGGATGAGTCCCGCTTCCGGCAACACGCCAATATTTATTCTCTCGCACAGTCGGTGCGTGATGAAGTCGATGTGTTCCTGGCGCTGGCGAAAAAGAACCGCATCGGCCATATCGCGTATGCCGGCTACGTCGACGATCTGTTCACGAATGCCTACTTCGGGCACCTTGTGGACGCCCCGGAAGGCCCGGGGATCGTCGCGACGTTCTGGGAGTTTGAAGAAACCACTCTCGAGGACTACGACCGGGCTATCGATGCGTTCGTCAAAAGCGGCGCGGAGTTGATCGTCCTGGCGCTCGGGTCCGAAGGCGGAGCCAGGTTCCTGGGCCGGATGCAGGAGCGAAAAATCAAGCTCCCGGTGTTCATCTCGTACGGCACAATCCAGAAGGTCATGGACAGCAAGGACTGGGCCGGAGCCTATTCGGGCAATCTTTACGAACTGTCGTCGGGCGGGGTCGCGAACCTCAACAACGAGCGAATCAGACGGCTCGCTCGCGACCTCGGGATCAGTTTCGAACCGCGGGGAGGCGCATCATCACCTTATACCGCCCGCGATCTCGGCTATGGGGCACGCTATGCGGATCTGGTGCAACTCGTCATCGATGCAGCCGCGGGACGGCTCGACCCGAAGGTACGGCCGGGGCAGTCAATTGCAGGCCTGGACGCCTCGATTGCCGCCGCGAGGGTCCGCATTGCAGCCGGCCTTGCCAGTCTGCGCGAGGGGAGGCGATACTGGCAGGGAAGGGCGCAGTACTGGTCGTTCAATGAAGACCGCGCAACCTCCGAGCGTTCGACGCTGTTGTGGAGAACGCCCGACCAGGACGTTCCGGTGCTGCACCCCTCGCAGTTTATCCGTATCGACGGCGAAATCACGGAAGTGCCGGTTCTCTACCTGCATCTCGACATGGTGCGCATGTTCGAAGTCGATACCAACCGGCGAACGTTCGATGCTGAATTCTATCTGACGCTGCGGTCCAAAGTCGATCTGCCGCTCAAGGCGATCGATTTCACAAACGCGTTTCGCACGAACAGCTTCTCCGAGCCGATCCGTTCGCGGCTGGTGGCAACCTACAACGACGACATGGCCGACGGACTCGGCCCGCGGCGCATCTACCACGTGACGGGGCGCTTCCTGTTCCATCCGGATCTGGCAAAATACCCCTTCGACCAGCAGTTGCTGACGATATCCTTCCAACCTTCGGACAAGGACTCGATCTTTATCCTGCAGCCGCCGGGGGAAGAGTTGCGCAACAAGGGTTTCGAGGTCGAAGACTGGAAACTATTGGGCCACTACGTCGGCACAACCGATCGCATCATCACGTCCGTCCGCGGAGGCGGGCTCAGCGAGCACGTCATCCCGTACTACAATTTCAACTACACCTGGGAAATGCAGAGGGAGGTCCTCGATTATCTGGTTCGGGTGATCGTGCCGTTGGGCTTCATTCTGGTGGTGGCCTATCTGGCAGCATACATTCCGCGGCGCGAGTTCAACGCCACCATCGCCATCCAGGTGACGGCGCTGTTGTCGGCGATCGCACTCTACTTCGCGCTCAACCAGCCGAATTCGGACGACGTGACGCTGTCCGACAAGATCTTCGTCAGCGCTTATGCGATCGTATCGACGATGATCGCTTTGTCGATTTTCGAGATCCACGAGACGGCTGACGGCGACAGCCACGAGCGCGGTCACCAACTGACCTTGGTGCGCAAGGCGCAGCTGTTCGTCGTGCCGATCCTGACCTGCGCGTTCATAGGTTGGCTGATCCTGTCGGCAGCAACCGACTGGAGTATCTCAGATGGGGTGCTGGAGGCCGCCCGACTTCTGAAACTGGTGACTTCGGACTATACGGGGGGGTGATGGGCCGCGACCTGGCTCGGGGCGCTTTCACGGTGCGCGGACGGGCCGGGGGCATAACCCGCTCTTCACAGGGGGGGTGAGCGTCCCTGCGGGAAGGGCAGGTTAATAGGTGGTTGCGGCCATCGAACCGTCATATGCGGTGCGAGTGCGTGAGGCCGAGGCCGGGGCCGGTGCATTCTTCGGTGAATGTGTGGGCCTCAAGTCGATGGCGGGTCTGGCGACAACCGTTTCGATGTCGGCGAGCGCGCTTGCGGGAACGGCGGCCGGGGCATGATCGGCGATGTTCATGACCTGTAGCGGGTAACGCGGTTCGATCGGCCGGTAGCCTGCAAGCAATGTCAGGCCCAGAGCGACGAAAAGTGCTCCCCCGCCGGTCCAAAGGCGAAGCGCGCGAAAGAAGCCCCGGCGTGACCCCGCAAGTTTTGCCAGACCTGCACTCGACATCGCCTTCCTCCTAAACCCGAGCCGCCAAAGGCGAGTTCCCGACCGGGTTAGGATGATGTCTGTCGACTTAATATTTGGTTAATTCGTGCGTCTTTTCCGGACACGGGGCAGGGCTTATCGGCCATCAGGACCCATTGGTCGCGCTGGCCAAGCTTTAGCGTCAGTCTTCCCGGTAGACCTTTTCGCGGCGTTCGTGGCGCTCCTGCGCTTCGAGCGACAAAGTTGCGATCGGGCGTGCGTCGAGCCGCTTCAACCCGATCGGCTCGCCGGTATCCTCGCAAAATCCGTAGCTGCCGTCATCGATCCTGGCCAACGCCGCGTCGATCTTGGCTACGAGTTTTCGCTGGCGGTCGCGGGCGCGAAGTTCGAGCGCCCTGTCGGTCTCGGAAGTGGCGCGGTCGGCAAGATCGGCATGTTGCTGGGACTGGGCATTGAGTTCCACAAGCGTCATGCGGGTTTCTTCAATGATGTCCTGCTTCCAGTTCTGCAGCTTGCGCCGGAAATAGGCGCGCTGGCGGTCGTTCATGAAGGGTTCGTCGTCGCTTGGACGGTAGTCGTCGTCGACCACGGCAGCGCCATTACCAGCAGCACCTTGGCCGACCGGGCCGGTATTCTTGTCACCGGCCTTATGAACAACGGTTCGCTTGCTCATCGATGCCTCCGAAGGGGTGGCGCTGCCAAATTCAACACGGGCGCTGCATCCCAAGACTTGGTTGATCCTCGCCGCCAAGAGCCACGCTGCAATGGGCGGATCGTGCGAAGCATGAACTCTCAATGCCGTTTGCTGGTGGGTATGTATGCGGGGCGGGCTTGATGTCAAGAAACTCCAAGAGTTACGGGTAACTAGCCCGTGGAAACGTTGCATCTCGACCGGCTCCGGCGCTTGCGCGCGCCCGTTATTGCCCGGGGATGACGATTTCGTGAAATCGGCGGCCCAGCGAGCGCCGAAATCCTTCCGTAAGCTGCCTTTCGTGCGGTTCGCAATCCTCAATTGAGCACATTCGTGCCAATACGGCGGCGATGCCGGGCTGCTTGCAGCGCGACCCCAATGTGGCCCACCGCCACTCCCCTTACAGCATGGCTTTTTCAAGATAGCCGTCGATGCTAACACCTGCGGACCGAAGGCTAACCGGATGATACGGGGACTTGATGAAATTCCAGGGAACCTCGCGCTATGTCGCGACAGACGACCTCTCGATTGCCGTCAATGCCGCGATCACGCTGGAAAGGCCGCTCCTGGTGAAGGGCGAACCGGGGACCGGGAAAACGGTGCTGGCCATCGAAATCGCCAAGTCGCTTGGCGTTCCGCTGATCGAGTGGCACATCAAGTCGACGACCAAAGCGCATCAGGGCTTGTACGAATACGATGCCGTGTCGCGACTGCGCGATAGCCAGCTCGGCGATTCGCGGGTCGAAGACATCTCGAACTACATCAAGAAGGGCAGGCTGTGGGAAGCCTTCGAGATGGACCGGCGGCCGGTGCTGCTGATCGACGAAATCGACAAGGCGGACATCGAATTCCCCAACGACCTGCTCCAGGAACTCGACCGCATGGAGTTCCACGTCTACGAGACTGGCGAGACCATCAAGGCGGTAAACAGGCCGATCGTCATCATCACTTCAAACAATGAAAAGGAGCTGCCGGACGCATTCCTGCGACGCTGCTTCTTCCACTTCATCAAGTTTCCCGATCCGGAGACGATGAAGGACATCGTCGACGTGCATTTCCCCGGCTTGAAACAGCGCCTCGTGGCCGAGTCGCTGCGCGTCTTCTACGAACTACGCGACGTGCCGGGCCTGAAAAAACGGCCGTCAACTTCGGAGTTGCTCGACTGGATCAAGCTGCTGCTGAACGAGGATATCGAGCCGGAAACACTACGGGAGACGGACCCGCGCAAGCTTATTCCGCCGTTGCACGGGGCGCTCATCAAGAACGAGCAGGATGTGCAGCTGTTCGAGCGGCTGGCGTTCCTCTCGCGCAGGCGCGCGGATGAGAACCGCTGAGGAGGCAGCGGGGCAGCCGCGGTCGCCGGGTTGCAGCATGGCGGATCGTTCGCCATCTGGTGGTGATGTACTGGTGAAGGTTCCATCCAAGTGAAGCTGCCCACGTTGTCTTCGGATCCCATGGCCGCCCTTTCGCAGATCGGGATGGCGCTCAGCGATTTGATGACCCCGACGGTACGGCTGGGGGTGACCGGGCTTTCGCGAGCCGGCAAGACGGTGTTCATCACTGCACTGGTCAATTGTCTTTGCGAGGGCCGCGCCGAGCCGGCATTCCGTCGGATCGCGCGCATTCCAGGGTTTCGCGCCTATCTGGAACCGCAGCCCGACGACGACATTCCTCGTTTTGCCTATGAGGATCACCTCGAAGCGCTGTTCGCCGAGACGCCGCGATGGCCGGAAAGCACGCGCAAAATCAGTCAACTGCGGCTGACCTTGGAGTGGCCTGCGCAGGATAGCGTTCGCGAGGCGTTCGGCCTGACGCAAAGGTTGCATATCGATATCATCGATTATCCGGGGGAATGGCTGATCGATCTGGGTCTTATCGAGCAGAGTTACGAGCAATGGTCGGCAGATGCCCTGTTTACTGCGCAAAGCAAGGGGCTTGAAATCTATTCACGCGATTTTCTGGCGTTCCTTGAGCGCACGGACACCGCCGCCAGCCTGGATGAGCAGGTCGCCATCGAGGGGGCCAGGATCTACACCGATTATATCTCGCGGGCACGCAAGGCCGAACCTTCAAGGGCCGCGCTCGGACCGGGCCGGTTCCTGCTGCCGGGCGATCTCGAAGGTTCGCCGCAACTGACTTTCTTTCCGACCCGGAGGCCGGAGCGCAGCGCCGGAGGCGCGGGCGGCCACACAACCAGGGATCTGCTGCGGCGGCGGTATGAGAAGTACAAGCAGAATGTGGTGCAGCCGTTCTTCGAGAAACATTTCAGCCGCCTCGACAGGCAGATCGTGCTGATCGACGCCTTATCATCGCTCAATGGCGGCGCGGAAGCGCTCTCAAATCTCGAGCAGGGCCTTGATGGCGTGATGAGTGCTTTCCGGCCGGGATCGAACTCATGGCTGTCGTTTCTGCTGCCAAGGCGCATCGACCGGATTGTGTTCGCGGCAACGAAAGCCGATCACATTCACCACACGTCGCACAACCGGCTCGAAGCTATCCTGGATAAGGCCGTTTCGAGGGCATCGACACGGGCAAAAACGGCGGGTGCGGGGTTCCGCTCGGTTGCTCTGGCTGCCTTGCGAACCACCGAGGATGTCGACAAAACGGCCGGCGAGCAGACCTATCACTGCATCCGCGGCGTTCCGGAAAAAGGTGAAAGCGTCGGCGGACAGGTTTTCGACGGGAAGCGACCGGCGGTGGTTTTTCCCGGAGATCTGCCCATCGATCCGCTCGATGCTTTCGATCCTGCCAAAGCGACGCCGGAAGACTATCGCTTCGTCCGCTTCCGGCCGCCGCCGGCCATCAGCGAGCCGAACGGCAAACCAATCTGGCGGCATATCGGACTGCAGCGGGCCATCGCGTTCCTGATCGAGGATTACTTGCCATGAGCCCTGAAAACAAAGGCCGCAAGCCGCGCTCGTTCGAGTTCGACGACCCCGATCTGAGGGTTTCCAAGCCGCCGCCGGGACCGGATCCAGACATCTCCGGAGCCGATCAGGCGGCGACGACGGAACGAGGCAAGGGCCACGAGGCGGCGGAAGAAAGCGACGGGCTGGGAAGTGCCGAAGTGGGCGCTTCGGCACAGCCGCCGGAAGGGACCGGCTCATTTAGCGGGCTCGGCGTGTTCATTTCCGCCGTCGTCGGGCTTGCCGGACTGGCGTTGTCGCTGTGGTACACGCGCTTCGTTTCCGAGGCCGTCCTCAGGGACGACTGGATCGGATGGATCGCCCGTGGCTTCGCTGCCATCATATTGGCCGGTCTGGCTTATTTCGTCCTGCGTGAATTGCTCGGCTATCTGCGCCTCAACCGCCTGGGGCGGCTCAGAAGCGAGGCCAACCGCGCCCAGACCGATAACGACTTCAAGTTGGCGCAGCGCGCGGTGCGGCGCCTGAAAAGCCATGTCGGTGCAGAGCGGGACGCGCGCTGGGCGCTCGACCGGTTTCGCGAGAACGAACGCCACATGCGGGACGCTGCGTCTCTTCTCGGACTTGCCGACCGCGTCCTGCTCGAAAAGCCCGACGCCAAAGCCCGGGAGATCATCTACCAATCCGCACGGCGGGTCGGGGTGGTGACGGCGGTGGTGCCGATCACCTTTATCGTCATGACATTCGTGCTGCTGGAAAACCTGCGGATGGTGAGGCGGCTGGCGGGTGCTTATGGCGGACAGCCCGGCTTTTTCGGTGGCTTGCGGCTGTTTTCCTGGATTATCGGCCATATCGCGGCGACTGGGGCAATTGCGCTCACCGACGACCTTTGGGGGCAATTCTTCGGTCAAGACGTGCTGAGACGGGTGTCCTCAAAGCTCGGAGAAGGGGCGTTCAACGGGGCATTGACGGCGCGCCTCGGGGTCGCGGCGCTGTCGATTTGCCGGCCGCTGCCGTTCATCGAGGCCAAGCCGCCGCGCGCGCGAAACATCATATACCAGGCGTTTCCAGATCTCAGGCCGGAACTGGTGAAGCGGGTCTGGAGGACGGGCGGGTCGGACAAACGCTAAGCGACAGTGTGGCCGAATCAGGGCGCGTGGCATGCATGCCACAAGGGAAGGGCAATGCGACAGCCGTCGCAACCGAATGATACCCAAGACGGAAAAATTCTGCATAGATGGCCAGCGGAGATCGGCGAAACTAGTCCATTCGCGTGCTGGTCTGCCGATCGAATGATTTTGTTGGGTTGTGAAGCGTCAAGCGTCGTTTGTAGCTTCCGGCCCGTTCCGTAGACGGGAGTAGGGGAATGAAAAAGAACAGTTTATACGCCCTCGCCGCAGCCGGCCTGCTGGCTGGTTTCGGTGCGCAGGGAGCGATGGCCGCAGATCTCGGGGGGGACTGCTGCGCAGACCTCGAAGAGCGGGTCGCAGAACTTGAAGCCACCACCGCGCGCAAAGGCAACCGCAAGGTCAGCCTGACGCTTTCCGGCTTCGTCGCCCAGCAGGTTCTGGCCTGGGATGATGGTGAAGAGAGCAACGTCTATGTGACGGACACCGGTTCGGTTTCGATCGGTACGCACTTCGCGTTTTCCGGCCAGGCACAGATCACACCTGACACCAGCGCCGGCTTCATGATCAAAATCGAAGCCATCAATAATGACTCGTTGGGAGTCAACCAGGATACCGATGAGGGCGGCAACGTCTTCGCTGCCGTTCAGGGCGGAAGCGGACCGCTGGCCCTGGAGAGCGCTTATTGGTATCTCAAGAGCAACACGCTGGGCCGCTTGAGCATTGGTCAACAGTCGTCGGCTGCGGACAATCAGGCGATCCTGCCGGACGGCTCCGGCTCGCTGGTTCAGGCCAACTACGTCCTTTACGACGTGCAGGGGTTTGTGACGCGATCAGGCGGCGCCTATAATACTGGCGTTGATGGCACTTTCAGCTGGGGCGCAATTGCAAACTGTCATCCGGTTGGAGTTGCTGTCGCTGCCGACTGCGACGGCTATCCAAGCAATGTCGTTCGCTACGACACGCCAACATTTGCAGGTTTCTCGGCCTCGGCGTCTTGGGGTGAGGATGACGTATGGGCCGTATCCGGCCGTTATGCTGGCGAAATGGCAGGCTTTAAGCTCGCTGCGGCTGTGGCTTACGTCCAGAACACCGATGAAGGTTCGCCAGGTGCTACCAACGCGAACGCTGGTGCGTTGGCCAATGGTGGCCTCGATGCTGCCCATCTGCAGACCGGCGCTTACCTCGAGCACGTCCAGACAGGCTTGTTCGTTTATGGTGCTTATGGCGTCGAAGACAACGAAGTGACGGCATCGTCGCGTGGCGCAGGTCGCCTCAACCCGGATGGCGAGAACTGGTACATCAAGGCGGGTATCAAGGGTAAGTGGAACAGCCTTGGCGGCACGACTATTTACGGCGAGTACGGCAACAACGACGACAAGATGAGCAATGGTCTGTTCGACGCTGGCGTCAGCGCTTCGGAACTTGAGCAGTACGGCGTCGGCATCGTGCAGAACATCGATGCAGCCGCCATGCAGATGTGGATCTCTTGGCGCCATTATGAGGGTGACGTCACCTGCGACAGCAATCTGGATGGGGTAACTGGAGCTGGCTGTGCGGGCTTCGGGCTTGCTGAGGGCAACAACGATCTCGAAGAGTTCGACCTCGTCAAGTTTGGTGCTCTGATCGCCTTCTGATC
This sequence comes from Alphaproteobacteria bacterium, assembly GCA_018830445.1. GTDB lineage: Bacteria > Pseudomonadota > Alphaproteobacteria > Rhizobiales > Hyphomicrobiaceae > Filomicrobium. The sequence continues at coordinate 12,464 of JAHJSN010000046.1, forward strand.
CGACCGCCTTTACTTAAAGACACAGATTGGGCCATCCCGGGAAACCGGGGTGGCTTGTTCATTAATAGCGGTGAAAGCCGGGTCGCTCCTTGGGGTTATCGACGCGGCCGCCTGCTGGTTGGGCCCGACTAGTGTGGCGTCGCGCCTTAATTGACCTGTTGGTGCCGCACAGGAGTTGTCAATTGAGGCGCGCTGAACGCCACACTAAGCCATTGTTTTCGCTAGTGGCCTTCATGTCTCGCCGAAATCGTCAGCGGTTGCGGCCAGCACAACGATTTAGGCGAGACAGGCCACTAAGCAGGTTGGTGCGGGATTCCCAACGAATCCCGATTGTGATTCCCTGTTTCCATCTGATTCGGGGGGTGGAGCATGGCAGGCAAGTCTCCAGTGACGGCAACGGACGCACAATGCGCGGTGTTGAGATCGATGGCA
>JAHJSN010000047.1 GCA_018830445.1 Alphaproteobacteria bacterium
GCTCCGACTCTGACATATGGTTCCCTGCCGGGAACCTGAATGTCAGCCCGGAACACTAGGCAACCTTTTGATTGTGTTCTGGATTCACAAACATTTGACGACCTCCACCCGGGAATCAAATGTTTGATCCAGAACACTAGATCCGGGCGGATCGAGGATCGCAATGCTGGAATACCCGCCGGCCCTACGGCGACCGCAAGAAATCGAGGACGGGGCCCGAACAGGTCTCAAAACAAGAAACCGCACCCGCAAAGAGAAGAGCATCGCGCCATGATGGAAATTTTCACACTGCTCGGTCACGGCTTCATCGTGGCGTTGCAACCGCTTAATCTGGTCTTGATTATCGTCGGTTGCGCGGTGGGTCTGTTCATCGGCGCGATGCCGGGGCTGGGATCGGTCAATGGCGTGGCGATCCTTCTGCCGCTGACATTCCTGGTGCCGCCGGATGGGGCCATCATCTTCCTGTGCGCGATCTACTACGGCGCGATGTATGGCGGGGCCATTTCGTCAATCATGCTGGGAATTCCCGGCGCATCGACCGCGGTGGCGACAACGTTCGATGGGCGACCGCTTGCAAAGCAGGGGCTTGCCGACAAGGCGTTGACCGCGGCGGCGGTCGCTTCATTCGTCGGCGGTTCGATCTCGGTGGTGCTGTTCACCTTCTTCGCTCCGCCGTTGGCACACATTGCACTGACATTCGGTTCGCAGGAAACGTTCGCCCTGATGCTGCTGGCGTTCGCCACCTTCGTCGGTCTCGGCGGGGACGACATCGCCAAGACGATCTTCTCGATCTGCATCGGACTGGTGCTGGCGGCTGTCGGTCTCGACATCATCACCGGCCGGCCGCGGCTGATCTTCGGAGACATTTCCGGCTTCATGCACGGCATCAACTTCCTGGTGCTGGCGATCGGCATCTATGGCATCGGCGAGATGTTGTGGACGGTGGAAGAAAACGCCAAGGCCGGCGGCAAGAGCATGCTCTCCGAAGCGGTGATCACGGTCGCGCGGATCAAGAGCAACCTCGTCGAATTAATGTCGACGTGGAAGACCGCGTTGATGGGTTCGTTGCTTGGATACTTCGTCGGAATTCTGCCGGCGGCCGGCGCGACGCCCGGTTCGCTGATGGCCTACGGTTTCGCCAAGCAGATGTCGAAACACCCCGAAACGTTCGGTAAGGGCAACGTCGAAGGCGTTGTTGCGCCCGAGGCTGCAAACAACGCGGCAAGCACCGGTTCGATGTTGCCGATGATGACGCTTGGCATTCCCGGTTCACCGACGACGGCGATCCTGCTCGGCGGCATGGTGATCTGGGGTCTGGAGCCGGGTCCGCGGCTGTTCACCTCCAACCCGGATTTCGTCTGGGGGCTCATCGCCTCGCTCTATGTCGCCAACGTCTTCGCGCTGATCCTCAACATCCTGTTCATTCCCGCGTTCATCTGGGTGCTGAAGCTGCCGTTCACCATCCTGGCGCCGATCATCCTGACGTTGTGCCTCGTCGGTGGATACGCTCCAACCCAGGACATGCACGATGTGTGGCTGATGCTGCTGTTCGGGATCGTCGGGTACTTGATGCGCAAGCTCGATTATCCGGTGGCGCCGGCGGTGCTCGCGATCGTGCTGGGGCCGTTGACGGAGCCGGCACTGCGGCAGTCGCTGCTGATCAGTGGCGGCGACCCGATGACCTTCTTCTATCGCCCGTATTCGGGTCCGATCATGGTCATCGCTTTGATACTCCTGTTCCTGCCGGCGCTGATGCCGCTCTACAGAATGGTTGCTGGCGGCGGAAAGAAGAAATTCAGCGAAAACGCCTGATTTTTGGAGATCGATACGGCAGGCACGGTGACGTGGCTGCCGTAAGCGTATCAAGCGTGCGAGCAGTTCGTTGGTTTTGTTTGAATAATCGGAATTCCGGGAGTTTTTCGCGAGCCCCTGGCTCAGGTGAGAAATCCTCAAAAACAAAATGTGTTCGCAACAACGCTTGAGCAATTTCAACAGCGCTGGTATATGGTATACCAGATGACACTAGAAGTCGTTCGCCGGGCGCCAGTGGCTGGCTCGACCCCCAGGGTGGGTTTTCGGCGATAAACATGACTGAAGGCCTTAGCGATGTCCGCCAACCGCCTATCCTTGGAGCCCATCGGTGAAAGCCAGAGCTTGAAGGCTCGTGCGTACAAGGCTCTCAAGGCTGCCATAACCCAGATGAATATTTACGACAGCAAGGTGGAATTGCGTCTCGACGAGCGCGACCTTTCGGCGAAATTCGGCATCTCCAGGACGCCGTTGCGCGAGGCGCTTGCACAGCTCGATCAGGAGGGGCTGGTGCGGGTCGTCGCGCGGCGCGGTATCTTCATCGTGCGCAAGACGAAAGAAGAGATCACCGAAATGATCACCGTCTGGGCGGCGCTCGAAAGCATGGCTGCGAGGCTGGCCTGCAAGGTTGCCGGGGATGAAGAAATCGCGGCGCTGCACGACCTTGTCGACGACTTCAGCCAGGATGCCGTGGCGCGCCGGATGGGCGAATACTCGGATGCCAATATCACCTTTCATCAGGCGATTATCGGACTTGGCAAGAACCAGTTGATTTCGGACATCACGGACGGGCTGTTCGTGCATGTTCGAGCGATCCGCAACCGGGCGATCTTCGAAGACGACCGTGCGAAGCGGTCGATTGGCGACCACAAGGTCATCATCGAAGCTCTTGAGGCGCGTGACGGCGAACGGGCCGGCAAGCTCGTTTGCGATCACACGATGCGGCTGCGCGATCATGTCGAGCGGTATGTCGATATCGAATGAGGCGCAACAATTCGCAGTGCCCCGGGGTGCCGAGTGCTGGGAATAATCTGGCAGGCCAGTATGGCGTTTGATCGTGCTGGAGGAAATCTTTGGGCCAACACCGGATAAGGCGGAGGAGGCCGGGATAAGGGGCCAACACCCGGCAAGCCGGTGTTGGTAGGGCTTCACGAGCCAACACCCGGCAAGCCGGTGTTGGGCTGTAACCGGGCAAGCGCCCGCAAACTCATGGGAGGCTGCTCATGGCGGCGACAACAGCGACCAACACGGCCGACGACACACTCGCGCGGAAAAGTTCCGATCCGAACATCGTTTCGGGTGGCCGGCTTGTCGCGAAGGCGCTGAAGAACGAGGGTGTCGACACCATCTTCACGCTGTGCGGCGGACATATCATCGATATCTACGACGGATGCATCGACGAAGGCATTCGGATCATCGACGTGCGCCATGAGCAGGTCGCCGCGCATGCCGCCGACGGTTATGCGCGCCAGACCGGCAAGCTCGGCTGCGTCGTTACCACGGCCGGCCCCGGCTGCACCAACGCGGTGACCGGCGTCGCCACGGCTTTCCGCTCGGAAAGCCCGATCCTCCATATCGGCGGCCAGGGCGGCATGACACAGCACCGCATGGGCTCGCTGCAGGATCTGCCGCACGTCGACATGATGCGCCCGATCACCAAATTCGCCGACAGCGTGCGCTCGACAGAGCGCGTTGCGGACATGATCTCGATGGCTGCGCGTGAATGCTTCGCGGGCGCCTATGGGCCGGCGTATCTGGAAATTCCGCGCGACGTGCTCGACCGCGAAGTGCACATCGACAACGCCGTCGTGCCAAAGCCGGGCGCCTATCGGGCTTCGGTGAGGGGAATCGGCGATCCCAAGGACATCGAAAAGCTTGCCGACCTGCTCGTCAATGCCGAGCGGCCGGCGATCCTGTTCGGCCAGCAGGTTTTCGCTGCGCGCGGACAGGATGAAGCCATCGCGCTGCTGCGCGGCCTCGACATTCCCGGCTATCTCAACGGCGCCAGCCGCGGCATGCTGCCCCCGAACGATCCACACCACTTCGACCGAACCCGCTCGCTGGCATTCAAGAACGCGGACGTGATCGTCATCGTCGGCACACCGTTCGACTTCCGCATGGGCTACGGCAAGCGAATCTCGTCAGACGTGAAACTCGTGCAGATCGATCTCGACTACAAGACGGTCGGCAAGAACCGCGATATTTCGCTTGGCCTCGTCGGTCATCCAGGAGCGATCCTTGGGGCGGTGCTCGATGCAGCGTCGGCCAAAATCGACAACGGCAAGCGGCAGGCGCGCAAGCAGTGGATGAGCAAGCTGCAGGAAGCCGAGGCGGCTGCGCTAGAAAAGCTGATGCCGCTGTTCACGTCCGATCGCTCGCCGATCCATCCGTTCCGCGTTGCCTGGGAGATCAACGAGTTTCTCGGCGATGATACGATCTATATCGGCGACGGCGGCGATGTCGTGACGATCTCGGCACAGGCGGTTCGGCCGCGGGCTCCAGGGCAGTGGATGGATCCTGGCGCGCTCGGTTCGCTCGGCGTCGGGACCGGCTTCGCGCTCGCCGCCAAGCTCGCGCATCCCAACAAGGAAGTGATGTGCTATTACGGCGACGGCTCGTTCGGCATGACGGCGTTCGACATGGAAACGGCCAACCGCTTCGGCGCGCCCTATCTGGCGGTCATCGGCAACAACTCGGCGATGAACCAGATCCGCTACGGCCAGATTTCCAAATACGGCGAGCAGCGCGGCAACGTCGGCAACCTGCTCGGCGATATCCCGTTCTCGAAATTCGCAGAGATGCTCGGCGGATATGGCGAGGAAGTCCACAAAGCGGAGGACATCCAGCCGGCACTGCTTCGCGCCCGCGAGCAGATCGCGAAAACCGGACGCTCGGCGGTCGTCAATATCTGGGTCGACCCGACGGAATATGCGCCCGGCACCAAGAACCAGACGATGTACAAATGACAGATCGTCGCCGCACCCCCGGGTTTTGAACTCCGGGGGTGCGGTGCTATCTGAGAGACATTGGTGTCCGTTCGAGAGAAAGTTGTCGAGAGCTGGCACGCAAACCCGATGAACTGAAGACGGCCGAGACCGTCAGTCAATTGCAAGAGGCGACGAAAATGACGAAAGCGCTTGAAGGCGTCAGGATCCTCGATTTCACTCACGTCCAGTCAGGGCCGACCTGCACGCAGCTTCTGGCGTGGTTCGGCGCCGACGTCATCAAGGTCGAGCGGCCCGGCGAAGGCGATGCGACGCGCAAGCAGCTCGTCGACGTGCCGGGTGCCGACAGCCTCTACTTCACGATGCTCAATCACAACAAGCGTTCGATCACGCTCAACACGAAGGACCCGAAGGGCAAGGAAGTCCTTGAGCGCCTGGTGAAGACCTGCGACGTGCTCGTCGAAAACTTCGCACCCGGCGCGCTTGACCGCATGGGCTTCACCTGGGAGCGCATCCAGGAACTCAACCCGCGCATGATCATGGCGTCGGTGAAAGGGTTCGGTCCTGGTCCCTATGAGGACTGCAAGGTCTACGAGAACGTGGCGCAGTGCGCCGGCGGCTCGGCTTCGACGACCGGCTTCCTCGATGGTCCGCCGCTGGTGACGGGGGCGCAGATCGGCGACTCGGGTACGGGTCTTCATTTGGCGCTGGGCATTACGGCGGCACTGTTGCAGCGCGAGAAGACCGGCCGGGGACAGAAGGTTCTGGCGCCGATGCAGGATGGCGTCCTCAATCTGTGCCGCGTGAAGCTGCGCGACCAGCAGCGCCTCGAAAAGGGGCCCTTGAAGGAATACTCGCAGTTCGGCGAGGGAATCCCGTTCGGGGAAGCAACGCCGCGCGCGGGCAACGATTCGGGCGGCGGACAGCCGGGGCGCATCCTCAAGTGCAAAGGCTGGGAGACCGATCCCAACGCCTACACATATTTCATCACGCAGGCCCCGGCGTGGAAGAAGGTCTGCGACGTGATCGGCAAGCCGGAATGGAAAGAAGATCCAGAGTACGCAACGCCGCCGGCGCGCCTCAACAAACTGAGCCAGATCTTCGCGACGATCGAAGCCTGGACGATGACCAAGACCAAGTTCGAGGTCATGGAAATCTGCAATCCGCTCGACATCCCGGTCGGGCCGATCCTGTCGATGAAGGAATTGGCCGAAGACATGTCGCTACGGGAAACGGGCACGATCGTCGAAGTCGATCACCCCGAGCGCGGCAAGTACCTGTCCGTCGGATGCCCGATCAAGATGTCGGATAGCCCCGTCGAGGTGACCCGTTCACCGTTGCTCGGCGAACATACCGCTGAAATCCTCGGGCAAGTGCTCGGTTATTCGGCCGAGGAGATCGAGAGCCTCAAGGAGGCGGGCGTCACCGCACCGGTCAAGAAGATGGCGGCCGAGTAGACCGGCGTCCCAAAGTTCTGAGACCTGAGGGGCCGTATGTGCCGGTTCCCCTGAACTGACAATTCCAATTCATTCCGAACGGCCGGTCCGGGCGGAAAAGGAGGACGCATGCGTATCGTGGTTCATGGCCAGCAGGCCTTCGGCAAGGCGGTTCTGGAAAAACTCCTGGAGCGCGGGGAAGACGTCGTCGCGGTGTGTTGCGCGCCGACCAAGGAAGGAAAGCCGGAAGATCCGCTGGTCGAATTCGCCCGGGAGAAGGGACTGCCGGTGCATCAGCCTGCGTCCTGGAAGACGCCGGAAGCACTCGAGTTGATGCAATCGTTCAATGCCGATGTTTGCATGATGGCCTACGTCTTGTTGTTCGTGCCGCAGGCGGTGCGCGATGCGCCGCGGTTCGGCACATTCCAGTATCACCCATCGCTGTGCCCCTGGCACCGGGGGCCGTCGGGCATCAACTGGCCGATCGCGATGGGCCGCAGGCAAACCGGCCTGACCATCTTCTGGCCCGACGACGGGCTCGATGAAGGTCCGATCTTCATGCAGAAATCCTGCGACATCGGTCCCGACGAAACGCTCGGCGACGTCTATTTCAAGAAACTGTTCCCGATGGGTGTCGAGGCGATGATCGAGTGCCTCGATCTCGTCAAAGACGGCGTCATTCTCAAACACACCCAGGATCTTGCAGCCGGTTCATATGAAAGCTGGTTCAATAAGAAAGTTGCCCAGCTCGATTTCTCAAAGCCTGCCGCCGAAGTCTACAACTGGATCCGCGCCGGCAATCCCCAGCCCGGGTCCTGGACGACGCTCAACGGAACGCAGCTGTCGATATTCGATGCGGCGGTCACCGAGGGCAGCGGCAAGCCTGGAGAAGTTGTGGCGATCACGGAAGAGGGCATTGCCATTGCCGCGGGCGATGGCAAGGCGGTGCTTGCGAAGCGCGTGCGTCCTGGAAAGGATGCGAAGGCTACAGGAAGGGAATGGGCTGAAAGCGCGGGCGTGAAGGTCGGTGACGTTTGCGTGCGCGTTGAAGAATAGCCCCGACAACAATACAAGCGTCTGAATTGAGCGCGTGCCAACCCAGGGATGGAAAAGGAACGAAAGATGACTGTGAAGTCCGATATCGAAATCGCACGTGAGGCCACGATGCGGCCGATCGTCGACGTGGCAAAGAAAATCGATGTGCCGGCCGAGGCGCTGCACAACTACGGGCCCTACAAGGCGAAGATTTCGGCGGAGTTCATCGATAGTCTGCAGAACCGGCCGGATGGCAAGCTGATACTCGTCACCGCCATCAGCCCGACGCCTGCCGGAGAGGGCAAGACGACGACGACGGTCGGACTCGGCGACGGGCTCAACCGGATCGGCAAGAGGGCCATGAGCTGTTTGCGCGAACCGTCGCTGGGTCCGTGCTTCGGCGTCAAGGGCGGTGCCGCCGGCGGCGGTTATGCCCAGGTCGTTCCGATGGAAGACATCAACCTGCATTTCACGGGCGACTTCCATGCCATCACCTCGGCCAACAACCTGCTGGCGGCGCTGATCGACAACCACATCTATTGGGGCAATTCGCTCGGCATCGATTCACGGCGCGTCGCATGGCGCCGGGTGATCGACATGAATGACAGAGCGCTGCGCGAGATCACCAACTCGCTCGGCGGGGTATCGAACGGTTTCCCGAGGACCGACGGCTTCGACATCACGGTTGCTTCCGAAGTGATGGCGATCCTGTGCCTAGCCAAGGATCTGGCTGACCTCGAACGCCGACTGGGCAATATCGTCGTCGGCTACACGCGCGAGAAGAAGCCGGTGCTGGCGCGCGACCTCAAGGCCGACGGCGCGATGACGGTGCTGTTGAAAGACGCGCTCATGCCGAACCTGGTGCAAACACTCGAGAACAATCCGGTGTTCATCCACGGCGGACCGTTCGCCAACATCGCGCATGGCTGCAACTCGGTTCTGGCGACCAAGACCGCGCTGAAACTGTGCGATTACGTCGTCACAGAAGCCGGGTTCGGCGCCGATCTCGGAGCGGAGAAATTTTTCGACATCAAATGCCGCATGGCAGGCCTCAAGCCGCAGGCCGTCGTACTGGTGGCCACTATCCGCGCGCTGAAGATGCACGGCGGGGTGGCAAAGGACGACCTCAAGAACGAGAACGTCGAGGCGGTGACGAAGGGTGCCGCGAACATGCAGAGGCACCTGGAAAACCTGCGCAAGTTCGGAGTTCCGCCGGTGGTGGCGATCAACAAGTTCATCTCCGATACGGATGCGGAAGTCGAAGCCGTCAAGGCCGCGGCGGAAGCCGTCGGCGCGAAGGCGTTCATGGCGTCGCACTGGGCCGATGGCGGTGCGGGCATCGAGGGACTGGCCCATCACGTCGTCGAGCTTGCCGACTCGGGTCAGGCTTCGTTCAAGCCGATCTATCCCGATGACATGCCGCTGTGGGACAAGATCAAGACGATCGCATCCGAGATCTACCGGGCCGACGAGGTGTCGGGAAGTGCCGCCGTCCGCAATCAGGTCAAGGAACTGCAGGAGGCAGGTTATGGCCATCTGCCGATCTGTGTGGCGAAAACGCAGTACTCCTTCTCGACGGATCCCAATGCGCGCGGTGCACCGACCGGGCACACCATTCCAGTCCGCGAAGTGATCCTGGCCGCAGGTGCCGAGTTCATCGTCGCGGTGTGCGGCGACATCATGCGCATGCCGGGACTGCCGCGCGTTCCGGCATCCGAGAAGATCTGCATCAACGAGAAGGGGCAGATCGACGGTCTGTTCTGATCGGAGATCCGCAAGCCGAAGCGATTTGGCCGGCCGGGGCGTGGTGCTCCGGCCGGTCTTTTCATTCGCCGGGAGCGTGGGGCGTCCGGTCGGTGTGATGCGGGCGGCTCAGAAAACGCACGACCGGACTCAGCAGCCGTCCGGAGTTCTGCGCCAAGCGGCCGACGTCGCTGCCGATACCGATCAGCGCGGGCACGAGAAGGAGAACGAGAACGGTCGCCGCGGCCAGCCCGAACACCAGCGTGATCGCCATCGGTATCAGGAACTGCGCCTGCCGCGACGTCTCGAACATCAGCGGCGTGAGGCCGCCGATGGTCGTCAGCGAAGTGAGGAGAACAGCGCGGAAGCGGTCCTTGGCGCCGCCGATCGCCGCCATCTCGTAGGACTCGCCCTCGGCGAGGCGTTCGTTGATGCGGCTGACGAGCACAATCGAGTCATTGACCAGAATGCCCGACAGGCCGAGCAGGCCGATCATCGAGATAATGGTCAGTGAATAGCCCATGACGTAGTGGCCGACGATCGCGCCGACGAGGCCGAAGGGGATGATCATCATCACGGTGAGCGGCTTCCAGTAGCTGCCGAACACCCAGGCGAGCGTGATGTACATGAGGCTGAAAGCGAGAATCGCGCCGGCCTTCAAGTCGCGGAAGGATTCGCGACGTTCTTCGTCGCGGCCCTTGTAGACGTAGCTCAAGCCGTATTTCGCAGTCAGGTTCGGCATGATCTCGGCGTCGAGACGCTCGATCACCTTTTCGGTGGAGGTCACCTCGGCGTCGATGTCGGCGGTGACGGCAACCGAGCGGATGCCGTCGTGCCGCTGGACGATGGAAAACGAGCGGCGTTCGCTGATATCGACGACTTCCTTCAACGGTACCCGGTCGCCGCCGGCGGTCGTCACGTAGAAGTTTTCAAGGTCCTGGCGGCCGCCTTCGGCCTGCCGGCGCATGACCCTGACTGTTATCTCATCGTCGCCGCGTGCGAACCTCGTGGCGATTGCGCCTTCGAAGGCGCGGCGGACCTGAAGTCCGATGGTCTGTCCGGTGAGGCCAAGGGCGGTGCCGCGCGGGTTCACCGCGAAGACGAACTCCTGCTTGCCGTAGGGGAGGTCGTCGGAAATCGCCTTGACGCCGGGGAAGCTCGTCAGGGCCTGCTTCAATTCCTCGGCCGCCGCCTTCAGGGTTTCGATCGGTGCCGACTGGAGGCGCACGTCGACGTCGCGGCCGGGCGGACCGGCGCGGCGTTCGCTGATGGCGATGCGCTCGATGCCCGCGATCGGGGGGATGGCCTTGCGCCAGACGTCTGAAACGGTCCTGGTTCGGATGTCGCGGGCTTCGCTCGGGGTCAGCTGGGCTGCCACCTCGGCGACGTTGTCGTTCTGGATGCGGCCTGACTTGCCGACGGTGGTGAAGACCGATTCGATGAGGATTTCATTGTTGTCGGCGGCACTGCGCGGGGTGGCATCAAGACCGATCCAGTGACGCGCGGTGCCGAGCAGTTCGTCGAGCCCTGGGGTCGCATCTGTTTCGACGGCGGGGGTGTCTTGCGAGCCGTCAGCCTTCTTCTTGCGCTCGGCGAGCATCTGCTTCTCGGCGCGGTAGAGGGCTTCTTCCACCTGCGTCAGGGCGGCGACCTGCTGGGCGCGGGGCAAGCCAGGAGCGAATTCTACGGAAGCTGAGAGATTTTCCGATTCAGGCGAGGGGAAGAACTGGAAGCCGACGCGCCCGCCGGCGATCAATCCGATGGCGATGAACAGGCTGGCGATCAGCACGGATACGGTTGTGTAGCGCCAGGCGTAGGCCGTTTTCACGATCCAATAGACAGGCCCGTCGCGCAGCCAGGCGAAGCCGTTGTCGAGGGCCTTGCGGATCCTGTTGCGCGGCTTGTTGCGATTGCCGCCGTGGCGAAGGTGGCCGGGAAGAATCAGAAAGCATTCGATGACACTGGCGATCAGCACGGCGACGACGACAAGTGGAATCGCGACCAGGATATCGCCCATGCGGCCGGTGATGGCGACGATCGGGAAGAACGAGCAAAGCGTGGTGACCATCGCGGCAAGCACCGGGGTCAGCATGCCGGTTGCGCCCATCTGGGCTGCGGCCAGGCTGGAGTAACCCTGCTCTTCCAGCGTCGCGGTCTGCTCGCCGACGACGATGGCGTCGTCGACGATGATGCCGGTCATCATGATCAGCGCGAACATGGAGACCATGTTGATCGACTGGCCGGTGAGGTACATGACGCCGAGGGCCGCCAGCAGTGCGACGGGAATGCCGGCGGCGACCCAGAACGCGACGCGGGCGTTGAGGAACAAGAAAAGGAACAACAAGACAATGGCGAGGCCCTGCAATCCGTTTTCGATCAGGATGCCGAGCCGCTGCACGACGAATTTGCCGCGGACGTCATAAAGCGAAACGGTCAGCGACGGCGGGAGTTTCGGCAGCTTCTGTTCGAGATACCGGTTGAGGATTTCCATCGTTTTCAGCGTGTCGGCGTGCTGGGCGCGCTGGACGGACATTTCGATTGCCGGGGCGCCGCGCATGAGGCCGATCTTGCCTTCGCGCTCGAAACGCGTGTCGATCTCGGCGACGTCTCTCAGAAATACCTTCTCGCCCGTTGGGCCGGACTTGATTTCGATGTCGCCGATCGTTTCGGGCGTCTTGCGTTCGGCGCGCGCGCGCAGCTGGATTTCGGCGTCGCCCTCAAGCTTGCCGGCGGGCAGGTCCTGGGTGTTCTGGCGGACCTTTTCGGAGATTGCCTGGAGGGTGAGGCCGAGGCGGCGAAGATCGGCTTCGCGCAATTTGATCCAGATTTCCTCTTCGCGCGCACCGTTCAAGGTGACGCGGTCGATGCCGGAAGCGAGAAGCTCATCGCGCAACTGCTTGGCAAAAGTCTTCAGCACCTGCTCGGAAAACGGGCCTGAGACGGCGAGGGAGGCCACTTCGTCGAAGATGACGGCGCGCGAGATGACCGGGCGCTCGGATTCTTCGGGCAACGTCGTGATCCGGCTGACGGCCTGTTCGACGTCGGACTGCGCCTTCTGCAAGTCGGCGCCGCTGTTGAACTCGATGGAGACGACGCCGGAGCCTTCACGGGCGATCGACGTCACTTCGTCGATGTCGTCGAGGAAGCGCAGTTCGGGTTCGAGAACTTCCAGGATGTTGGTTTCGACATCTTCGGCGCTGGCGCCGGGCCAGGGCACGGATACGGTTATCGAAGGGACGTCGAAGTTGGGAAAAAACTGCCGGTTGAGGCGCATCAGCGAGAAGACGCCGATGAGGATCATGATCGCCATCAGCAGGTTGGGGGCCGTCGGATGGCGAACGAACACGCCGATGAGGCCACCACCACCGGGTGAGTGCGGGTGTATCTGAAACGGCGGGTTCATTGCACCGACGCCTCGCTTACCTTGACGCCGTCACCCGGCGTCGAAATTCGCGTCACCATCACGCGGTCGCCATTCTTCAGGGCGCCTGCAAGGAGAAGGTCTTGTTCCATGCCCCCGACGACACGTACCTTGCGGGTGACAAGACGGTCGTTCTCGATGACATAGATACGGTCGCCGCCGTATAGGGCCGTAGAGGGGAGCCGGAAGACGTCATCATAGCGAACGTCGGGGACGTCGATTTCGATGAACGCTCCGGGACGCAGGGCGACTGGGTGTTCGGGTTGCCTGACCCGGGCGAAGACCTCAACGCCGCCGGTTGCCGAGGTGATGCGGGCGCCGATGCGTTCAATGACGGCGGCATAATTGAACGTGTTCGATCCGAGCACCCACCGGACGGTGACTTCGCGCCCGGCAAGTTTGCCTTCGCCGGCGACGATCCGGCCGAACTGCTCGTCGGTCAGGTTGAAGCGGGCCTCGATCCAGTCCTTGTCGATGAGGGTTGCGACCTTGTCGTTGACACCGACCATTCGCCCGACCTGGGCGCCGACTTCGGTCACGTAGGCTGAGAAAGGCGCGCGAAGTTCGGTTTCTGCGAGGCGGCGCTCGGAGCGCCGGATCGCGTTTTCCAGGCGTGCAACGGCTGCTTTCTGCTGCGAGATGCGGGCCTCCCAGACGTTGAGATTGTTGTCGATCTCATCGGCGGCCTGCTGGCGTTGCAGAAGGACCTGCCGGCGGTCGTCGACAGTGCGTTCGGAGACAGCGCCGCGCCTGGCAAGCGGTTCGGCACGCTCAAGATCGGTTTCGGCGAGTTTCACTTGATTGCGCGTGTGAACAAGGGACTGCCGGCCTGCGGCAAGCGAACTTTCGAACTCGGCGACCTTGGCGCGGGTTTCGGTGAGCTGTGCTCTGAGTTCGGCAAGTGCGGTCTGGTAGTCGATCGGATCGATCTTCAGCAACAACGCGCCTGCATCGATCTGGCCGCCTTCGCGAAGTCCATCGCTGGTTTGGATGATCTGGCCGGATACGAGCGCACGAATGTCGACCTGGCGGCCTGCGACCGTCGAGCCGAACAGCGTCAGTATGGGCTGGTATGAACCGGATTTGATGACCTGGGATTTGATCGAGTAGGACAATTCCTGCTTGGGGCGGACTGGTGTTTCGGGCTTTGTTGCGAGGAGCATCCTGTAGCCGAAATATCCCGCAGCGATTACCGCGAACGGCAGCAGCGTCTTGAGGCCGATGCGCAGCGTCGCTGCAATCAGGCGGGCCGGCGTCATCGGCGGCCTTGAGGTGTTACTCCCATCCTTGGAGCTGGGCGGAACCGGAACCGTGACGTTGGTATCGGCCGTCGTCGTTTCGGGAGGCGGGACCTCCTGAAGGGAAACTTTGCGTCCACTCGGCGCCGCACCGGTCATTCGCTCATTCTTTCTGTTCCCGACACCAACAATTCCCGACGCCCACGAAATTTACGTGCTGGAGCAGCCAACGCTGCTTCGAGCCGTTTGTCCGTCGCGCCGGCGTGCTGTCTGATCCTTCTTCCAGATTACGAACCGACAACGCAATAAGATCCTGCCGCATGCGATATGAATGCGGTTTGAAGGCAGCGTAGGCTTATCACAATTGCGCGACTTCCAAATGAGGGCACGTTTGGCGCCGATTTCAAGGAAAGACGGTAAACGTTTCCCTTCGATTGCCGGCTGGCAAAGTATTGTTAACCCGGCAGGTCTTCTGGACTGTCGATGTCACGGAAAACGCGGTCATTGCCGGTTTTCACGGTGATTTTCAGGGTATTGCTCGCGGATATCAGAGTTCGGGCACCGCGACCCGGGTCGAGTGACCAAAGGTCGCGAAAATGGCGGCGTGGCCAGAGCACCGGGTTGCGCTGCTTTCCGCCCGCGGTCACGGGGTAGACGATTGCATCGCCCTTTGCTTCGTCGAACCTGGCAATCAACGCATCAAGGAGTGCCGGTTCCATCCAGGGCATGTCAGCGGGCATGATGAGCGCTCCGTCAATTGCCTGGGGCAGGCAGGAGACGGCACACGCTATCGAAGCGCCGATGCCCTCGGCGTGTTGCGGATTGACGAGCACTCGCACCGGCAGATCGGCAATGGCTGCGGCGACGCCGGAGTCATTGGGCCTTATGACGACCAAGACTTCGGTTGCCCCCGAGCGCAGGGCGCAATCCACGGCAATCCTGATTAAGGGCCTTCCGGAAAAGCCGGCGAGCAGCTTGTTGGGTTCGCCGAAGCGCCGGGAGCTGCCGGCGGCCAGAATGATTGCCGCTACTTGCATGGTCGGGTCGGCCGTTTTGGTCCGCGCCGGGCGTGCACCGCCTCGGCGGCGATGGCGAGCGCGATTTCCTGCGGTGTGACCGCGCCGATGTCCAGCCCGATGGGGCTGCGGATGCGCTCAACGGCTGCTTGCGTGAAGCCTGCCGCCATCAGGCGGTCTTTGCGTCTGGCGTGATTGCGGGTCGAACCGAGGGCGCCAATGTAGCCTGCCGGACTGGAGAGCGCGCAAGCCAGCGCCTCGTCGTCGATGTGCTCGACGTGGGCAAGGGCGATCACGCCGGTGTGCTCATCGAGACCGAGTCCCGCCATCACCTCCTGCGGCCAGCCGTGTACGATTTCGGTTCCCTGGAAACGGGCCTGCGAAGCAAAACTTTCCCGCGGGTCGATGACCGTGGGTGTCAGACCCACAGTTCCGGCGATTGCGACCAGTGCCTGGGCAATGTGGGTTGCGCCGACGATCAATAACCGTGGGGCAGGGGCGAAAACGTGCGCGAAAACCTCCTGGCCGTGCGACAGAACGAGACCGCTTTTCCCCGAAACGAACATTTCGACAAAGGGAGCTTCGAGGCTGCCTTTGTCCTGGTGCAGCGTCCGCTCTCCAGTCGCGAGGTTCGATTCGATGAGTACCGTGCGACGAGCCTTGCGGGCGGCAAGAATGCTTTCGGCGAGGTGCGCATCGGCGGGGCCGCGGAGAGGCTCGACAAGGATCTGCAGATTGCCGCCGCAGGGCAGGCCGGAAGTCCATGCCATTTCGTCAGATATGCCAAAATGGTGCCGCTCGGTTTTCATCGTTGTCATCTGGTGTTCTGCAGCCACGATGACTTCGGCTTCAATGCACCCGCCGGAAACCGAGCCCAGGAACGTCTCAGTGTCGAACACCGCCATCTGGCCTCCAACCGGAACAGGGGATGAGCCCCACGCGTCGATCACGGTTGCGAGGCAAGCGCCATTACCTGATGCGAGCCGTTGATGCAGGCTTAGCCAGAGGTCGAGAACGTTGGTCGATGCGGGTGGCGAATGTTGCGACATTGAATCGTTCCGGTCACTAGTGTTCTGGATCAAACATTTGATTCCCGGGTGGAGGTCGTCAAATGTTTGTGAATCCAGAACACAATCAGTAGGTTGCCAAGTGTTCCGGACTGACATTCAGGTTCCCGGCAGGGAACCATATGTCAGAGTCGGAGCACCAGTGTTGCGCACCTAACGTCTGGTCCCCGCTTGGGGCTTGGCTCGGTGCCAAACATTTGGTGCAAAAGCTACAACAGAATCATAGTGTTGGTCGCGTTCCTTATGGCTCCGACACTGGGTCGATTGCGTGCTGCAAGGGGAACCCAAGTGTCGGAGCCGGAACACTAGTGGCCTGTCTCGCCTAAATCGGTGTGCTGGCCGCAACCGCTGACGATTTAGGCGAGACATGAAGGCCACTAGCCAAAACAATGGCTTAGTGTGGCGTTCAGCGCGCCTCAATTGACAACTCCTGTGCGGCA
>JAHJSN010000048.1 GCA_018830445.1 Alphaproteobacteria bacterium
GCATCAGTCAACCGCTCTCAGGGACTTCTGATCGAAAAGCGGTACTAGATTCAATATTTTACTAGTACCCTCTGCTTTCAGAAGTTCGTCAAGGTGGTTGCCGCGAATGACTCACGAACTTCTGAAAGCGGGTACTAGTGCTCCGACTCTGAAATATGGTTCCCTGCCGGGAACCTGAATGTCAGCCCGGAACACTAGGCAACCTTTTGATTGTGTTCTGGATTCACAAACATTTGACGACCTCCACCCGGGAATCAAATGTTTGAGCCGGAACACTAGCAGGAGCTTGTTAAACAGGCGCTTAACCGATGCTGGCTGGGGCCGGTTCGCAGGCCTCACCGGCTATGCTCAACTGAAGGACAGCACTGCTTCCCGGAGCTGGTTCATCACACCGGGCTCGGTGATGGCGTGGCCGGCGTTCTCGATCATGACGAGCCGCGAGTCCGGCCAGCGGTGGTGCAGGGCAATTGCAGCCTGCGGCGGGCAGAGCAGATCGTAGCGGCCCTGGACAATGACGCCGGGGATGCCGGCGAGCCGGTCTGCATGCTGGAGGAGTTGACCGGGAGTGAGGAAGAAGTCGTTGGCGATGTAGTGGGCTTCCATGAAAGGGGTCGGCGGCAGGCGGGCTGGCATTCCCGATAAATCCGGCAACGCCGTCGCGCCCGGCTCCAAGACGGAGAGTGCGCGTTCATAGATGTTCCAGATGTTGGCTGCGGGTGCGTGGATACTCGGATCGGGATCATTGATCCGTTTCAAATAGGCGCCGAGCGGTGCGCAGCGTTCGCTTTCAGGAAGGGCTGCAACGAAGGCCTGGTGAAGTTCCGGGCGGAAGCGTTCCGGTCCATCGCAAAAAGCCCATTGCACCTCTTCGCACGTACCGAGGAATATGGCTCTGAGGACGAGGGCCGTGACGCGATCGCGATGAGCTTGCGCATAGGCGATCGCGAGGGTCGATCCCCACGAGCCGCCGGTGACGATCCATTTCTCGATTCCATAAAATTTCCGGATGCGTTCGATGTCTGCGATCTGGTGCGCGGTGGTGTTGGCGTTTCTGGACAAGTAGGGATGGGAGCGTCCTGAGCCGCGCTGATCGAACAGGACTGCGTGATGCCGGTCAGGGTCGAACAGCCGGCGGTGGGCATGCTGGGAGCCGCTGCCGGGGCCGCCGTGGAGGAACAGGGCAGGCACGCCGTCCTTGCGACCGACCTCTTCCACGTAGAGCCAGTGTCCGTCGCCGGCATCAAGCATGACGGCATCAAATGGGCGGATCGTCGTCTGTTCGCTATCGGGTGGTGTCATCAAAGCTGCTGGCTGGCGGGTGCAGGGTGTTGTGGCCCTATTACAATTGCCGCAGGGACTTTCAAAGACAATCGGTTTGTCGCGGAGGCGGTCAACAGGGCGGGGTTATCCATCGCGTCAAGTCTGCATGGCATACTTTTGCGGCGATGTGACGTGCTCGGGGCGCACACCCAGTCCAATGAGCGCGGCGAGGCGCCGTTGCAGCCATGGGACCTTGGCGACGATACGCAGCGGCAAGGGCGGCGCAGGAAGTCTTTGCGGATCGTTGATGAGCGGGGCGATGATGTTATTTTGCGCCTCGACTTGCGCGAACTGCGTGGCCTTTGTCGGCCACATCCGGCGCTTTTGGACTTTGTCGAGGTCGCTGTCCGCAAGCGTGCCTTCGGCGAGTGGGCCAGAAAGCAGATTTGCGGCCGCGACGGCGTCCTGAACGGCTAGATTTATGCCGATCCCGCCAATCGGCGACATGGCATGGGCGGCGTCGCCGATCATCACCAGTCCGGGCCGCGACCACTGTTCGAGCCGGTCGATGGTCACGGTGAGCGGGCTTATTTCGTCGAACGACTTGAGGCTTGAGATATGGGGAGAAAGGCGGGGCGCTGTGTGGGTAACCGTGTCACGGAAGGCTTCGATGCCGGCGGCTTTGACGCGTTCGGTGGCGCCTTTCGGGATGACGTAGGCGCATTGGAAATAGTCGCCCCTGTTGATGGTGATGAGGACATGTCCCTTGCCGGTATTCGCCAGCGGCTCGTCACCACCTGTTTGTTCGCGCGGTATGCGGAACCACAGGACGTCGATCGGGGCGCCGATGTCCTTGACCTTCAAGCGTGCCTTGTTGCGGGCCAGCGAATGTCGGCCGTCGGCGCCGATGACCAATTTGGAGCGAACTGTCAACGGGCCTTCGGGCGTGGTGGCCTCGACGCCGCAGATGCGGCCCGTCCCGTCTTCGACGAGGTCGGTGACTTGAGCGCGCATCTCGATACTGAACGTGGGTAGCGTGCCTGCCTTCTCGGTGAGGAAATCGAGGAAATGCCACTGCGGCATGAAGGCGATGAATTTGCATCGCGCATTCAGCGAGGAGAAATCGGTAATGTCGAGGCGCTGACCGCCGAAGATCCCCGAAAGTGTCGACAGCCGGTCGTGGGGGCGCTGCAGGAACGAATCGAGCAGGCCGAGTTCGTGCATGACTTCGAGGGTCGAGGGGTGGACGGTATCGCCGCGGAAGTCGCGCAGAAAATCGCCGTGCTTTTCGAGCACCAGCGTGCTGCACCCGGCCCTGGCGAAGAGCAGTCCAGCCATAACGCCGGCCGGGCCACCGCCTGCAACGCAGCAATCAACATCGAGTATGCGTGACATCGGAATTACCTCCTGACAAATCGCAGAACGGGTAGCACGATGGGAAGGCAGTCCGATGTTATTTAGGGAACGGCGAGCAAGGCAGGAGTTGTTATCAGCGCGTTGCGATGTCCGAGGTGAAACGCACCCCGGAGACTTCGGATGACGGCACTGGTTTGGCTTGCGGGAGTTGCGCGGGTTGGCGGGGCGTCCGTTCATGTACGCGAAGTTCGGTAACCGTCCATCGCCAGTTCTTCAGTTCAAGGACGCCGGCGTAGACACGACGGGGGTTGTACTTGTCGCGCATGTCGATTTCAAAACGTGTCGGCGTGACAAAGGTGGCGCGGTCGATGCGGGCCCAGCTGTCGGCGATCCGTACTTGCAGCGGTTTTCCCTCATCGGGGTCGAGCTTGCCGAGCACGTCTTCGCGAACGGTGCGGCCGTAGCTGAACAGGCGGGGAAGACCGGTCGGATTGGCGTAGCGTTCGACGATCTGATCGACCATGGTGCGGCCGTAGTAGGTCTTGATGGAATTCCACAGGCCCTGCCGTTCAGGCTTTTCCTGCAAAGTTTCCTCGACGGGCTGGAACACCATTTCGCCCATCGATTCCTTCAAGGTTTCCTTGACCGGGTGCCACTCGAAGTGCTCGGCCAGGTAGGTGCTGTCGCCGTTCTTGACCGCTTCCTTGATCGACCAAACGGTATGGAACGGCCAGAAGACATAGGCGCCCGCAAGGAGGCACGCGAAGTTCACGATGGAAATTGGCCGCACTATTCAGTTCCCCTGCTCGCCAGACGGCGTCCGCTTCGAATCGCCATTGGTGGATAGTGCAACGGAACGGGCAAAATTGGGCCTGGAAGCGACGATATTACCCGCGTGTGGAAAAAACTGTGAAGTCTTGCCGGTTGGAAGTCTTGCCGGTTTGAAGTCTTGCCGGTTGGAAGTGGACGCAATGTCGTTTGGGCCGCGACCGAGTGACACCTCATTCGCTATGGCCAGCCTTCGCTGAGGGCAGCGAGGTCCGGCAGATCGATTTCAGCGCCGCCCATTCGCGTTCGCTCAGTGCGGGAGTTGCGGCATAACCTCCGCTGCGCAGTACCTTGGCGAGGCGCTCGTCGGTATCGGGGTGGCTGGAGAGCATGCCGCCCAACCCTCCCTTGCCAAGCCTCTTGGCCGAGCCGTCGGTTTTGCTCATTCGCTCGAAGAAACGAGCGAACCCTTTGGAGGATATGCGCGCGTCGCGCAGGATGGCGATGGCGTGATCGTCGGCTTCGCCTTCGGCGTCACGCGAATAGGACAGCTGCAACAGCACGATGCCCAGGTTGCTGAGTGTGCCGCTGCCTCCCATCAGGAGTTCGGTGGCGGCGGCAAGGCCCATGGCGCGAACAAGTCCGGTTTCTGGGTGCAGTTCGAGGCCGTGGCCCATCTCGTGGGCAAGGACGCCTGCGACTTCATCGGGACCGTTGGCAGCATCAAGGAGGCCGCTGGTTAGAACCACGTTCTCGCCGGGCGTGGCGAAGGCGTTGACGAGGCCCCAATCGATGACGACGACGTTGAAGGCTTTGCCGTCATGGGTTGCTGCAACGAGACGCCCGGTCAATTTTTCAAGGGCCTTGAGGCCGGCGTCATCTCTGCAAACCGCCCGTCCGTCGGTCATGGACTTGACGACCTGGCGGCCCATTGCTGTGCGGGCCTTGTCGGGGAGCATGTTGGCGATGGTGTGGGCGGGCGACAGGCCTGCGAGCCAAACGAACACGCCGATGGCGACGGTGGCGGCCGCGCCCCACAGCCAGGGACTGGCGGCGCGCCAGCGTTCGGCAGAAGCAGTGAGTTGCGGGGCCAGCGTGGCAAGCGCACGGGCGAAACGCGGACCTGGAACGAACAGCGTTGCGCCGGGCTGGTAGGAATAGGTGACGAGCGCGTCGATGGCGTGGTCGGTGAGCGGTTCGGCGGTCGCCAACGCGCCAAAGGGCCAGATAAGGGGGGCGGCCGATCCATCCTGGGGGATCAGGATGCCGCGCTCGGTCAGTTCGACCATGACGTCGCGCGAGCCGGCGGTTCTGCCGTCGGTGTAGCGCGCCTCGAAGCGCTGGTGGAAAAGGTCAGAATGCATCGATGTCAAATGCCTGTGCCAAGCCCTCGCCGGTCGCCATCGGGTCGGCGGTGCTCTGGGCTATCTTGTTGACGTCGACGCTGCCTTCAAGGGCTAGATGGTCGATGAGGTAGCCCATCGAGCGGGCCTGGGTGACGGGCAGCAGGAGCGTGAAGGATAGTGCGCCGATAAAAACCAGAACGGGGGCGGCCATCGCGGCCGCATAGGCCTGGATCTCCGCCGGAGACATCGCGGTGGCCGGCACAAGTGCAGGCACGATCATGAAAATCAGGGCCGCGATCGCCGAAAGGAGGGCAACGACAACAAGGCTTCCGGCGATTAGGATCGCGAGATTGGTGATGTCGATCCACAAGAGGCCGATACCGGTTGCGGTTCCGTTGAAGCTGGCGCTGTCGAAATGTGTGCATTGGGCGAAGTGATTGATGGTGCGGGCACGGTACCAGGCGCTCATGAAAAGGTAGAACAGGTAGGCGAGGGCGAAGACACCGAGGATCGTCAAGCCGTAGAGCTGCTTGACGTCATCGGGTGGCTCCAGGCCGGGGCCGAGATCGCCCTGGATCGAGCCGATCACCATGCCGCTGATGGCGGAGGCGACAATGAACAGCACCAGGATGCCGAACCATAACACCGCGTAGGGGCCGTAGAGCAGGCCGGAGTTGCCGCGGAAGGCGAACGGCATGCTTCCGAACCTGACGTTGTTGGTGATCATCGATTGCAGTTTCGTCGCGCGCCAGGGAACGATCCAGCCGAGTGTGAGAGGGATCAGAAATAGGGTCAGGAAATACGTCATTGCATAGGGCGTGGAACTGCCTTGGAGATTGCCGCGGATGCCCCGCCAATTCGTTCGCAACAGGCGATAGCGCTGGGCACGGTAGATTGCGACGCCGACGAGCATGAAGACGGCGATGTAGATCGCGGCCTGGATGAGGTTGGCGGTGAGGGAATTCGGTCCGAAAATCAGGATTGCGGCGACCGAGACGATGAGGATCGGCAGCAGCACGACGCCGAAGACAATGAGGAAGCCGAGGAACAGTTCCTTGCCGGTGCCGGTATAGGCGAGCGGTTCGCCGTTGAGGCGGATCGCGGACCACAGCCGCTTGCGAACTTCGGTTCGCGCCCAGAAATCGTAGATGCCAAGGGTCAGGATGCGGTAGATGAAGTTGGAGACCGACAGGCCGATCATCCCTATCGGCTTCAGCCACGTCAGATCGAGGCGTTCGCCCCGAGGGGGGTGGTGGACGGCCGGACCGGTCGCACTTGTCTGCATGGCTATCCCCCACTCAATTATGTCTCAGTCCGTGTAATGCCAACTGTTTAGCGCTGATTGGCGCTTTCGAACAGGCATCGAGGTTTTTGCTGGCGCGCGTCGAGACTGCCGGCATTGCGTGGCGCCGACTTGGACACTTTTTCGCCTTGGACTTTGGCCGCTTTGGCCGCTTCAGGGTCGTTCAGCAGCCTTACTCGCGGGCTATACCATTCATCTGACGTTCAGATTGCGGGCCTGCGAGGGAAAGTCGAGATACAACTCCTTCGCCCCTCCCGCGATTAAGACAGTTTGCAAGTGTTGCTTCATCGCCACGTTGATGAGGCCGTGGCGCCACCTTTGAGCCACAAACACCGATCACCATCCGGGATGGATCACGGAGACGAATCGCAGCCATATCAAGCCCGTGCCGACAATACGTTGCGTTAGGAGTCTCAGGACAAACACCGGCTTTCAGTAAACGGCGCGGCGCTCGATGAGGCGTTGCGGCGTTGTCTTGGTCACAACCACGGGAGGTGACTTTTGAAATCCGGAGCGGGGAAGGAATTGACTGAACAATGAGCGCCAAGCCGTTCGATAAATCGAAGCTGCCAAGCCGGCATGTGACCGAGGGCCCGAGCAGGGCGCCGCATCGCTCCTATTACTACGCCATGGGGCTCACCGAGGAACAGATCCACCGGCCGTTCGTCGGGGTGGTGAGTTGCTGGAACGAAGCCGCGCCGTGCAACATCGCGTTGATGCGGCAGGCGCAGTCGGCGAAGGCCGGTGTCGACGAAGGCGGCGGGACGCCGCGCGAATTCTGCACCATCACGGTCACCGACGGTATTGCCATGGGTCACCAGGGCATGAAGTCGTCGCTGGTGTCACGCGAGGTGATCGCCGATTCCATCGAAGTGACGATGCGCGGCCACTGCTACGACGCGATGGTCGGGCTGGCGGGCTGCGACAAGTCGCTGCCGGGCATCATGATGGCGATGCTGCGCCTCAACGTGCCGAGCGTGTTCATGTACGGCGGGTCGATACTGCCGGGCACCTACAAGGGCAAGGACGTCACCGTCCAAGACGTATTCGAAGGCGTCGGCATGCACTCCGCCGGGCGCATGTCGGAAGAAGAACTGCACGCGCTCGAATGCGTGGCATGTCCGTCGGCAGGGTCGTGTGGAGGACAATTCACGGCCAACACCATGGCGTGCGTGTCGGAAGCCATCGGGCTGGCACTGCCGGGTTCGGCGGGTGCTCCGGCGCCGTATGAAAGCCGCGACCACTATGGCGTCGAGAGCGGCAAAGCGGTGATGCGGCTTATCGCTGAGAATATCCGTCCGCGTGACATCTGCACGCGCAAGGCATTCGAGAACGCCGCAACGATTGTCGCGGCTACCGGCGGATCGACCAACGCGGCGCTGCACCTGCCAGCGATGGCTCACGAGATGGGTCTGGAATTCGACCTGTTCGATGTGGCCGAAATCTTCAAGCGTACGCCCTACATCGCCGACCTGAAGCCCGGCGGCAAGTACATCGCCAAGGACGTCTACGACATCGGTGGTGTCCCGCAGATTCTAAGAGCGCTCCTCGATGGCGGCTTCCTGCACGGGGACTGCATCACGGTCAGCGGCAAGACGATGGCGGAAAACCTTGCCGGTGTCGAATTCAACACCGACCAGAAAGTGGTCTATCCGGTTTCCAATCCGATCACCCAAACCGGAGGCGTTGTCGGCCTGCGCGGCTCGCTTGCACCGGATGGGGCGATTGTGAAGGTGGCCGGGATGACGAATTTGCAGTTCCGCGGTCCGGCGCGCTGTTTCGATTGCGAGGAAGATGCTTTCCAGGCCGTCGAGGACCGCGCCTACAAGGAAGGCGAGGTCATCGTCATCCGCTACGAAGGCCCCAAGGGCGGACCGGGGATGCGCGAAATGCTGTCGACGACGGCGGCGCTTTACGGCCAGGGCGTCGGCGACCAGATGGCGCTCATCACGGATGGGCGGTTCTCGGGTGCGACGCGCGGGTTCTGTATCGGTCATGTCGGTCCGGAAGCGGCAGTCGGGGGACCGATCGCGCTGGTGCAGGACGGTGACATGATTGCCATCGATGCGGCGACAGGATCGCTCGAAATCGAAGTTGACGCGGCTGAATTGGAGCGCCGCCGCAAGGCATGGTCGCCTCCAGCCAACCCCTATCAGAGCGGTGCGCTGCGAAAATACGCCGAGCAAGTCGGTCCGGCGAGCAAGGGTGCGGTTACCCATGCCGGCGGAAAGGCCGAAGTCACCTGCTATGCGGATATTTGATATGAAGAAAAAGCATTCGGCAGTGTCGGGATTTGCATTGACGGCGAGCCTGCTGCTGGCGGTGATCGCTGCGCCGGCATCGGCGTCGCCGCGGTTCAAATCCCCGGAAGAAGCGCTTCGCCAGGGAATCAGTGCCTTTAATGGCGGCTACCATGAGATCGCCATTCCGGCTCTGGAATTCGCCGCGGCTGAAAACCTGTTTCTTGCGACCTATTATCTTGCCATCGTCTATGCCGACAGCAACTCCGCCTATACCGATCACGGCAAGGCATACATGCTGTTCAAGCGGATCGCCAACGAGCACACCGACGTGGATCCTGACCACGACCGTCGCGCGCCCTACGTCGCCCGATCGCTGACCGCACTGGCGAAATACGTCCGGGATGGACTGCCGGCGCTGCGGATCTCTGCAAACCCGAGGCTCGCAGTTGAATATCTCAATCACGCCGCCGTCTACTTCAATGACGAGGACGCCCAGTTCGAACTTTCCAAGATGCAGATCAATGGTGACGGCGTGGCGCCGGACGTCGCGCGCGGGCGCCACTGGCTGGCGGTGCTGGCCGAAAACGGTCATGCCGGCGCGCAGGCTTTCCTGGCCGATCTCTACTGGCGCGGAAAGTTTGTGTCGAAGGATTCGGTGCGGGCTTTGACACTCATCTCGGTCGCCGTGAAGAATGCGCCGGTTGCCGACCAGGTCTGGATCGACGACATCTACCAGAACATATATTGCGGCGCGCCGCAGGGCGTTCGCGAGCAGGCGACTGGGATGGTTGCCGAGTGGGACGTGCGGTATGGGCGAAAACCGCAGCTGCCGGGCCGGCTCGGTCTCGGCGGCTTCGACATTGCCGTCAACCGGACCTGTGCCGACGGACGGCCGGTGCCGATGCGTTCGGGGGAGCTGCCGCTCGACGTCGAGCCGGCGGGTGAGGGTGTGACAGCCGCGGTGGAACATGGGCCCGCCGATGTCATCGAACGTAAGGCTGCGCCCGGCTTCATCTATGGCGGGGCCTCGATGCACCCGGTCGGCGAGCGCCGGTAAAGCCGGTCGATTTCCGAAGGCTGGTTGGGTCGCCTAAACGCCTTTGGATTAGGGGTCTGCGAGTATTTCGGATAGCAGCCCAGGAGAGATGTTTCCGCCCGAAAGGATCAGGCAGACAGTCTTGCCGCGGCATTCGATGCGCCCGCTCAGTACAGCAGCGAGCGAAGCGGCGCCTCCTGGCTCGACGACAAGTTTCAAGACTTCATAGGCATAACGCACGGCATGCTTCACTTCCGCATCGCTGACCGAAAGGCCGCCGGAAAGTAGTTCGCGCGCAATCGGGAATGTGATCTCGCCGGGAGCCCGAGCCATCAGGGCGTCGCAGAGTGTCGGTGGGGCATCGGGCGGGTTCGTTTGGCGCTCGCCGGCGGCAAGAGAGCGGGCCATGTCGTCGTGGTATTGAGGTTCGACCGCGTAGATTTCGGTGGCCGGACTGCGGGCGGCAATGGCGGTGGCGCAACCGGCAGCCAGTCCGCCGCCGCTGCAATTGACCAGCAGGATGTCGTTCTCCGCGCCGATGCGCTGACACTGCTCATCGATCTCCAGGCCGACCGTCCCCTGGCCGGCGATAACGAGCGGGTCGTCGTAGGGTTTGACTATTGCAAGGCCGCGTTCGTGGGCGATGCGGGCGCCAATCTCCTCGCGGCTTTCGTTATAACGGTCGTAGAGAATGACTTCCGCGCCAAGCCGGCGCGTGTTGTCGATCTTAATTGCCGGGGCGTCGCGCGGCATGACGATGGTCGCAGGTGCCCCCAAAAGCCTTGCGGCCTCGGCGACCCCTTGGGCGTGATTACCGGATGACCAGGCCAGGATGCCTTGGGTGCGCAGTTGCGCAGGTAGGCTCGTTATCTTGTTATAGGCTCCGCGAAACTTGAACGAGCCTGTCCGCTGCAAGGTTTCAGCCTTTAGTAGAACGCGTCCACCTGAGCGCTCGTTCAGCGCGGAATTCTCGACCAGCGGTGTGCGCATGGCGACTCCGGCCAGAACCTCGGCGGCGGCCTCGACGTCGGCAATGGTGACATTCGGCACAGAGGTTATGGACATCGGCTCTTAGGGTTGTTGAGCGGGGCTTTGAGGCTTGGCGCTGATCTGTACCGGCCAATTTGCCCGGTGCAACAATTTTGGCAAGTCGGTTGGCTTTGCTGCGCCTCAATGGTGGGTGAATAAGCGTGGAAAGCGTGACACAGGGCGACTATGTTGCCCACAGATTCTGCGGCCCCAAATGCTCAGCGCTTGCGAAATGGCTGAGGTGCTGTAAAGGTCTGGTGTGACGAGGCAGAATCGGTGGGGTCGGTTCTGCCGGAGGGGGGAATTCTCAAGGGTTTTCGCAGATGGATCATTCGCACGTGCCGGCGGTGCCGGAAACGGCTAACTCACGCAACTGGTTGGAAATAGCTCAACGCTACAGGCATCCAGATCCGGTTCGCAGCATTCTTGAGATCGTCGTGACAGCGGGACCGTTTGCAGCCCTCTGGGTGGCGGCCTATCTATCGCTTTCGGTCAGTTACTGGCTGGCCCTGGTGTTTATCGTTCCTGCCGCCGTATTCCTGGTGAGACTATTTCTCATTCAGCACGATTGCGGCCACGGAGCGTTCTTCAAAAAGCGTTTGACGAACGATTGGGTCGGGCGGGCTCTCGGCCTGCTGACATGCACGCCTTACGATGTCTGGAAGCGGTCGCACGCAATCCACCACGCCCATTCGGGAAATCTGGAACATCGAGGCATCGGGGATATCAAGACGCTGACCGTCGAAGAATATCTCGCTCTGCCCTGGTGGGGGCGATGGCAATACCGTTTCTATCGACATCCGTTGATTATGTTCGTCGTCGGTCCGGCCTATGTGTTCGTGCTGCAGCAGCGCTTGCCGTTCGGCCAGATGGATGGCGGATGGCGGCCGTGGGTCAGCGCGATGGGTACGAATTTCGGAATTGCGGCGCTCGTCCTACTGATGGTGTGGCTGGTGGGGGCCGGCGAGTTCTTCATGATCCACGCGCCCATAGTTGTGCTGGCGGCAACCATCGGCGTGTGGCTGTTCTACATCCAGCATCAGTTCGAGGATACCTATTGGGCAGAGGCTCAGGATTGGTCGCAGCAGGAAGCCGCGCTTCACGGCAGCTCATTCTACGATCTACCGGGTGTGTTTGCATGGCTCACGGCGAACATCGGTATCCATCATGTCCATCACCTCTATGCGCGCATCCCATTCTATCGCCTGCCGCAGGTGCTGAGGGATAATCCCGAACTGGCCGATATCCGGCGGGTGACACTTCTAGAGAGTTTCAAATACGTCAAGCTCAAGCTTTGGGACTCCGAGCAGCGCCGGCTGGTATCGTTCAGCGATATCCGTCGAATGGCGCAGCGCTGAAGCGCGATCGCGGAGTTGGTCAAGTTTGATTGACGTTGGGCGATGGGTTTGACGTCCGGCCCGGAGTTGGATCGATGGCTGATGGGCCGTTATCGCGGCGGGCGCGGTTTTTCCTTCCCGAACTGATCTACGGCGCCAACGACGGCATCGTGACGACTTTCGCGGTGGTGGCAGGCGTCGAGGGCGCCAATCTTTCGGCGCAGATTATTCTGATACTCGGGTTTGCGAACCTGTTCGCCGATGGCGTCTCGATGGGCGCCAGCAACGTGCTTTCCTTGCGCTCGCGCGATGCGAACCGGCCGACGCTGGCGGAAGCTCTGCCGTTTGGCGCGGCGACGTTCGCCGGGTTCCTGGTTGCCGGCCTCATTCCGCTTGCCGCCTACCTGGTGCCGGTTTACGCAGATCACCGCTTCACTTATGCCGTGTTGCTCGCCGGGGGGACGTTGTTTGCAGTCGGCGCCAGCCGTTCGCTGCTGATCGACCGGCGCTGGTATGCTGCGGGCCTCGAAATGCTGGCGATCGGCGCGCTTGCCGGCGCGATTGCCTACGGCGTCGGGGTTCTCGGCGCCTACCTGATGAATGGGGGCGTGTGAGGGTGGGGCATGTGAGGGTGGGGCATGTGAGGGTGGGGCATGTGAGGGTGGGGCATGGTGCTTTCGAAATGGGATGAGAAATACGCCGCGGCGCCCACAGGGTTATTCGGTTCCGCACCGAACGAGTACGTGCGCCAGATTACGGCCCGCTCCGATTTTCGCGCGCGGACGGCGTTGTGCATTGCCGATGGAGACGGGCGCAACAGCCGTTTTCTGGCGCTGCGGGGGATCGCGGTGACGGCGGTCGATCTATCGCCGGTCGGCTGCGCGAACGGTGAGGCGCTCGACGCGGCCGCCGGTGTGAGCGTGAAGCGTATCGTTGGGGATGTGGTGGTATGGCAGCCGGCTCCGGCGGAGACGTGGGACGCGGTATTTGTGATGTACCTGCAGGCGCCTCAGGCGGTGAGGATGGCGGCGTTGCGATGCGGCTTCGAGGCTCTTGGCACCGGCGGGATTTTGGCGGTCGAGGGATTTTCGAAGGCGCAGGCGGGTGAGACCGGCGATGGCGCGCTGGGGCCGGGTTCGCCCGAACTTATGTACGACCTTGATGAGATCCACGGGTGCCTGCCGGAGGCGCAGATCGTCGAAGCGTTCTCAGGGCGGGTGCGGCTCGATCAAGGTGGACGGCATCGCGGGCTGGCGCACGTGGTGCGTTTCGCCGGACGGAAGCTCTGATCGCTGGCGGTTTTAGCGCGGCGCCCAGTCCGGGTAGATCGATTTCATCCGTTCAACGGAGTCGGCGATTATGTCTTCCAGCACGTCGAGTGCGATTGCATCGAGGCGTGCAACATACAGGCAGGAGACGCTGTGTCTGTGCCTGCCCAATTTCGCCAGCTGTTTTTCGTACTGCATGAAGCCCGGCATGATGTAGATCGTCATCGCCGATTTGCGCGGAGAGAAGCCGGTCAGGAAATATTCGCCGCTGCGCCCGGATTCGTATTTGTAGCGGTAGCGCCCGTAGCCGACGATCGCGTCACCCCACATCTGCGGTTTGAAGCCGGTGATGCGGCTCATCATCTCCAGCAGAACTTTGCTGTCCTGCTGGCGGCGGTCATTTTCCACAGCCGCGATAAAGGTACTGACGCCCGATCGCGTGGGCCTGGTTTTGTTTTCGGCCATGCGGGCTTCCTCCAAGCGAGGCGTGAGGTCTTACAACTTGCCGAGGACTTCGATCCTATCATCTGTTGGCAGCCGGATGACGAGGATCTGGCCCGAGCTGGCGGGTTGCCCGGTGAGCGCGCGGATATTGACCTGATGCGTGACGAGGACGAGCGGCTTGCCAGGGTCACGGGCTGACAGCCATTCCTGCAATTGGCCGGTCCGGGGTGCCGCGTCCTGGTCGTTTTCGTAAAAAGAATTGAGGGCCGGAAGGTCATTGACCTCACCCAATTCCAGGAGCTGTGCGGTTTCGCGGCAGCGGCACCATTGGCTCGAATAGACTTCGGCGCTGGCAATGCCGTTGGCGCGGAAGCGGTCACCGGTGGCTCGGGCCCGTTTCTTTCCAGTGTCGTTGAGATTGCGCTGGGTCGAGCAATCGCCGATCTGGAAATTGTCAGGGTCGCCGGTGCCGGGGGCGAGTTCGTGGCGCAGAATCGCGAAAGCTTCGCCGGAGCGGAGCGACTGCCAGAGGGCGGCTTCGTCGGCGGCATGCGCCGGCGCCGGTACGATGTAGCAAGCCATGCCGGTGAGAAGGAAACAGGCGGCAATCGATCGGATTGCCAGGACCATTGAATTTGTTGCCGGCATGGCGGGTTATCCAATCAGACGGCAAGTTCAATCCATACCGGGACATGGTCGGAGGGCTTTTCCCAGCCGCGGGTTTCCTTGTCGATGCCCGCGTGTTCAAGGCGGTCGGCGGCTTGCGGAGACAGCAGCATGTGATCGATGCGGATGCCGTTGTTCTTCTGCCATGCACCGGCCTGATAATCCCAGAACGTGTAGGTGTCGGGTTCGGGCAGCGTGGCGCGGATGGCGTCGGTCAGGCCGAGGTTGAGGAGCCGGCGGAAGGCGGCGCGGCTTTCGGGCTGGAACAGCGCGTCATCCTTCCAAGCGTCGGGATTCCTGGCGTCCTGAGGCACCGGGATTACGTTGTAATCGCCGGCGACGACGAGCGGCATTTCGTCGGCGAGGAGTTCGCCGATGCGGTCTTCGAGACGTTGCATCCAGGCAAGCTTGTAGCCGAATTTCTCCGTTTGTATCGGGTTGCCGTTCGGCAGATAGAGGCAGGCGACGCGGACCGCGCCGCCATCGGTCGAAACGGTTGCTTCGATGTAGCGGGCCTGTTCGTCGGCGGTGTCGCCGGGCAGGCGGCGCGTCACATCTTCGAGAGGCCGCTTGGAAAGGATGGCGACGCCGTTGAACCCTTTCTGACCGTGGGTTTCCAGATGGTAGCCGGCATCCTCGAAAGCTTCGCGGGGGAAGTTCTCGTCGACCGATTTGATTTCCTGGAAACAGGCTATGTCAGGCGAAGTCTCCTTCAGCCAGGTCAAAGTCGTTTCGAATCGCGCCTTGACGCCGTTGATGTTCCAGGTGGCGATTTTCATTTATCGGCTCCGCACAATGTCGCTTTGTATCTCGGGATTGGCCGGTCAATCGATGCGCGGCGCAGAGCAGAGCTGATGGATAAGGTCACATCGAAAAGCTGGTGCCGCAGCCGCACGAAGCCGTCGCGTTGGGATTGCGGATCTGGAAGGAAGCACCGATCAGTTCGTCGACGAAGTCGATTTCGGAACCTTCAAGGAAACCCAGCGAGACAGGGTCGATCAAAACGGTGGCGCCGTCGCGCTCCAGGACGATGTCGTCGGTGTCCTTTTCGGAGACAAGGTCGAATTTGTACTGGAAGCCCGAGCAGCCGCCGCCTTCGACGCTGACGCGCAACAACTTGTTTGCCGGCTCTACCGCCACGATCTGTGTGATGCGGCGGGCGGCACTTTCAGTGAGGACGACGTTCGGGGTCATGCTGCAAATTCTCATGAACTGGTTGATCAGATCGGTTCAGCTTGCGGTGAAGCGCGATTCTGTGCCCAAAAGATGAGGACGGGCAGGCTCAGTGTCAAACCCCGACTGAAAACTTGATCAAACGCACTCAATCTATTGAGCGAGATGGATAGCCTGGAAGACTACGGTGGCGGATTGAGGCTGGGCGAGCGTTCGCCTGGGAGATATGCCGCGAGCGCCGTCGAAAGCCGGGGACGGGAGCATTGGGAGCCGGAGTGCCCGATGCGCAGTCCGTTCCAGCGCGACCGCGACCGTATCATACATTCCGCCCCATTCCGCCGGTTGCTGCACAAGACCCAGGTTTTCGTCTTTCACGAGGGCGACCACTACCGGACGCGGCTGACGCATTCCCTTGAAGTGGCGCAGATCGCGCGGACGATCGCGCGGCAGTTGCGGCTCGACGAGGATCTGGCCGAAGCGCTGGCCCTGGCGCACGATCTGGGCCATTCGCCGTTCGGGCATGCCGGAGAACGGGCTCTCGACCGGGCGATGGCGGATTTCGGCGGTTTCGACCACAACGCGCAGTCGCTGAAGGTGGTGATGCGGCTGGAGCGCAAATACCGCGGTTTCGATGGAATGAACCTGACCTGGGAGACGCTCGAGGGGCTTGCCAAGCACAACGGGCCGGTCGGCGACACGTCCGGTTCACCGGTCGGCAAGGTTGCCGGACTGCTGGAGCATTGGAAATGCCTGGGACTTGATCAATATGCTTCGGCCGAGGCCCAGGTTGCAGCGCTCGCCGACGACATCGCCTATGTGTCGCATGATATCGACGATGGGCTGAGAGCCGGCCTGCTGACTCTTTGCAAACTCTCCATGGCGCCGCTGGCCGGGGCGATTGTTGAGCGTGTCTGCGGAACCGATGAGGTGCCACTCGAGCCGTCGCGGGCGATCTATGAGATCACGCGGGCGATGATCACGCTGATGGTCAGCGATTGTGTTGCCGAATCGCGTCGGCGGCTGTTGGCCCTGCGGCCGAATTCGCCGGAGGCGATCCGGCAGGCGGGACGCGACACGATCGCTTTTTCGCCGGACATGACGAGCGATATCCGGGCCTTGAAAGAGGTTCTGTTCGAGCGGGTCTACCGGCATGAACGGGTCATGAAGGTCATGAACGGTGCCGAACAGGTGGTCGAAGAACTGTTCCAGCGGTATCTATCCGAGCCGTCGCTGCTGCCGGAAGCGTGGCGACTGGCAGCCAAGGAACGCGCGGGCAGGCGGCTGGCGCGTCTGGTTGCGGACTTTGTCGCGGGGATGACCGACCGGATGGCGATGGATGAGCATCGCCGCCTGTTTGACGCGAGCCCGGAATTACGA
Source organism: Alphaproteobacteria bacterium (assembly GCA_018830445.1). GTDB lineage: Bacteria > Pseudomonadota > Alphaproteobacteria > Rhizobiales > Hyphomicrobiaceae > Filomicrobium. The sequence continues at coordinate 16,607 of JAHJSN010000048.1, forward strand.
TAGCGCCAGCAGGAATCGAGGTTTGCTTGAAGAAGCAGTATCCCGGGCGTTGGAGCGACCATGGTCGCGGCTCTGCTTGCCTGGAAGAAGAGGTTTTACCGCATGAACGTATTTGCCCACGTCGAAGGGCTGATCAGGGCTTCGCTGTCGGCGATGCAGGACGCCGGTACGCTGCCGAAGGAGATCGATGTTTCGGCAATCGAAGCGGAGAGCCCTCGCGACAAGAGCCACGGCGATTTCGCCACCAATGCCGCGATGGTGCTGGCAAAAAAAGCCGGAATGAAGCCGCGTGACATCGCCGAAGCGCTCAAAGTCCGCATGGAAGCCTTTGAGGATGTCGCGAAAGCCGACGTGGCGGGGCCGGGCTTTCTCAACATCACCTTCAAGCCGGAGTTCTGGCAATCGATGGTGGCCACCATCGTTCAAGCCGGGGACCTGTTCGGACGTGCGGATGTCGGCGGGGATGCGAAGACCAACGTCGAATACGTATCGGCAAACCCGACCGGGCCGATGCATGTCGGGCATTGCCGCGGTGCGGTGTTCGGGGATGCGCTGGCGCGATTGCTGGAGTTCGCGGGCTTCGACGTGACGCGGGAATACTACATCAACGATGCCGGCGGGCAGGTCGACGTGCTCGCACGCTCCGCCTTCCTGCGCTACCGGGAGGCGCTGGGCGAGGATATCGGCGAGATTCCCGAAGGGCTTTATCCCGGCGAATACCTGAAACCGGTGGGGGCGGCGCTGGCCGAAGCGTTCGGCGAGAAGCTCCTGGAGCAGGATGAAGCCGACTGGATGCCTGTCGTGCGGGGCAAGGCCATCGACATGATGATGGTCATGATCCGGGAGGATCTGGCGGCGCTCAACATCCATCACGACGTGTTCTTTTCGGAAGCCTCGTTGAAGTGCAACGGGCGCGACCGGATCAGCGAGGCGATCGACGCGCTGAAGGCTCGCGGGCTGATCTACGAAGGCGTCCTGCCGAAGCCCAAGGGACATGAGGACGAGGAGTGGGAAGAGCGCGAACAGCTGTTGTTCCGGTCCACGGAATTCGGCGACGACGTCGACCGGGCGATCGCCAAGTCCGATGGCAGCTATACCTATTTCGCCGGCGATATCGCCTACCACTTCGACAAGCTGCAGCGCGGTTTTACGCATCTCATCAACGTCTTCGGCGCCGACCACATCGGCTACATCAAGCGGATGAAATCGGCGGTTGCGGCGCTTTCGGACAACAAGGCCGAGTTCGATATCAAGGTCTGCCAGCTGGTGAAGCTGTTCAGGGGCGGGGAACCGGTCAGGATGTCGAAGCGTTCGGGCACGTTCGTGACCTTGCGCGACGTTGTGGAGGAGGTTGGCCGGGATCCGGTGCGCTTCATGATGCTCTACCGGAAGAACGATGCTCCCTTGGATTTCGATTTTGCGAAGGTGACGGAGCAGTCGAAGGACAATCCGGTATTCTATGTACAATACGCGCATGCGCGCTCGGCTTCGGTGTTCCGCAACGCGGCGGAGGCCTTCGAGGGGCTCGATACGTCGAAAGAGGCGTTGATGCAGGCCGATCTGTCGAAATTGACCGATCCGGGCGAAATCGAACTCATCAAGATGATTTCGGCGTTCCCGCGGCTGATCGAAGGCGCCGCGCGGGCACATGAGCCTCACCGGCTGGCGTTCTATCTCTACGAAGTCGCGAATGCGCTGCATTCACAGTGGGCTAGAGGCAATGATTCGCCACAATTACGCTTTATCGCCCAAGGGGATACGGGGATGACCATGGCCCGGCTGGCGATGATCGCGGCAACGCAACAGGTGATATCCTCCGGATTGGGTGTACTCGGCGTCGAGGCCCCTGACGCGATGCGCTAGACTCCGATTCGGGAGTGTCGCCGTAACGCAGACCTTTCGGGTTCGCGCGGCCGGTATTGAGGGGTGCGCCATATGTCTAATTCACACGGGAGACAGCGGACCGGATTTCCGCCGCCGCGTCCTGCGCAGGGCGACGAGCGCCCGCGCGATCCGCACCGTCAGCCGCAGGAACCTTCCCTGTCGTGGCCACCGAGCGCACCGCAGCAGCCTGCTCCGGATGCCAATTGGGGATATGATGGCCAGGACGGCCGTCAACCCGACGGGGCAGGCTATCAGGGCGGCGATGAGTGGCAGCAGCCGCAACAAGGCTATCAACAACCGCAACAGGGTTACGCTCCGCAGCAGCCGGCGTATCCCCAGGACGGCCGTCAGGACCCTTATGCCCGTCCCGCCGGTGGACAGCCGCGAGCCGCTTATCCGGCCGATCCATTTGCAGCGCAACCGAGGGCGCCGGACAACAGGGGTTTTGGCAGTCAGCCCGCCGCCGATCAGCAGCGAAGCCCATACGCCGCCCGGTTCGAGGCCTATGTGCCGCCGAGCGTTGCACCCGAGCCGACGACCGGGAGGACAGGGCAGCCAGGAGTTTTCGGCAACCAACGAAACGAGCCTTCGCTCAGAGGCAGCAACCACGAGGACGACTGGCCGGCGACGCAACCTTCGCAGGGCGGTTACGCCCGCGGCGAGACCGGTTACTACCAGCCGCCTGAATACCACTCCGAGCAGAGCTACGCGCCCGAACCGCAGCCCTATGGGGCTGAGCAGTGGGCGGATACCCAACACGCAGCGGTCAACGCCGGGTATCCAGGCACTGAGTACGCGGCTGATCCCTATGCTTATCCCGGCGCCTATCAGGACGATCCGTACGGCCAGCAAACCGATCCGTCGCTTGCACCAGCGCCGCAGAACGTGGCCGTCAACGACGAATACGGTGAATACGAGGAAGAGTACGAGACAGAAGAAGAAGCTCCCTCCGGCCGCAAGCGCTCGATGGTCGTCGTCGGCGCACTGGTTGGTGCGATTGTCGTCGGGGCGGGTCTGGCCTACGGCTACAAGTCGGTAATCGGTGGTGACGCGAACCTCAGCTCGGGCCCGCCGGTGGTGCGCGGCGATGTCGCTGCCAACAAGGCGAGGCCTGACCAGCCGGGTGGCCGGAAGTTCGGGCACACCGACTCCAAAGTCATGCAGCGCATCAGCCAGGATGGCCGCGCAACCACGAATGCCGACGGTACGCGACGGGTCCCGACGATGATGATCGGTCGCGATGGGCAAGTCGTCGAGACAGGTGCTGCTTCGCTGCCGAGCGCCGGGGCTCCCGAGCAACCCGTCGTGAACGTGCCGGGTCTGACCGTTGTCGACGGATTTGCAGGCCAGCGTGCTGCGCGGCGTGCGGCCGCCGAACAACAGCAGTCCGGCGGCGGTCCTATCGTCGTGAAGCCACCTGAAGCTCAGGCGAACGCGTTATCACCGGTGCGTCCGGTCAGCGTGACCGAAGCTCCGAAGGCGGTCGAGCCGCCGCCGAAAGCGCCCGAAAAGCAGGTTGCCGCGGTTGCACCTCCCAGGGCTTCTGTGCCGGTTGCGAAGACCAGGCCCAAGCCGCCTGCGGCAACCAAAACGGCCCCGACGACCGGCGGTAAAGGGTACGTCGCAGTGCTCGCCTCGGTTCCGGTTTCGGCGACGAGCCGGCTCGATGCCTTGAAGACTTTCGCGGACATTCAGCAGAATTACGGAACCGTTCTGCAGAATCGCACGCCGGATGTGCGGGAAGCCAACCTTGGCTCGAAGGGGACCTACCACCGATTGATGGTCGGTCCGCCGTCCTCGCGCGAAGCCGCCAACGCGCTTTGCAACGAACTCAAGGGCGCCGGATATCCGAGTTGCTGGATTACGGCGTACTGAAGCGCCCAGTCGATGCGATCCGCTCTCATTACAGGCCTGGCTGGTTGCCACCTCGGCGCTGACGAGCGCGATTTCCTCGCTGCGGTTCGTCCGGCCGGCATCATCTTGTTCACCCGAAATTGTCAGAGCGCCGGGCAGATCCGCAAGCTCGTCGGCGATGCCGTCGATGCGATCGGCGCCAAAGACGTCTTGGTCCTGATCGATCAGGAAGGCGGGCGGGTGCAAAGGCTGCGTCCGCCGCTCGGCCGCGAGCTACCTAGCGCGCGCGCATTCGGGGATCTCTACAGCCGCCAGCCGGAAGCCGCGGTGTCGGCGGCCCGTTTCGTCTTCCGGCTGCTGGCCAACGATCTGCGTGAACTGGGGATCAACTGCGACTGCGCGCCGGTACTCGATATTCCGGTGCCCGGGGCCGACGGCATTATCGGCGACCGTGCGTACGCCGAGCGGCCGCGTCCCGTCGAAGCGCTTGGCCGGGCGGTGGCCGAGGGTCTGATGGCCGGTGGTGTCCTGCCGGTGATCAAGCACATTCCAGGTCATGGGCGCGCGGGTTGCGACAGCCACCTTGCCCTGCCGTTGGTCGACACTGCGATCGAGGCCTTGCGGGAGAGCGATTTCGCGCCGTTCCGTGCGCTTCGCGATATGCCTGCTGCGATGACGGCTCATGTCGTCTATACGGCGATCGATGCAAACGCGCCGGTGACGACGTCGGCGGCGGGAATCGGCTGCATAATCCGTGACGAGATCGGATTCGACGGGCTTTTGATGAGCGACGACTTGTCGATGAAGGCGCTTGCCGGGCCGATGCAGTCGCGCGCAGAAGCAGCGATTGCGGCAGGTTGCGACGTCGTATTGCACTGCAACGGCGAACTCGACGAGATGCAGGCGGCCGCAGCGGGCTCTCCTGAATTGAAGGGGGAAGCCATGAGGCGGTTTGAATCTGCCTTCGCGATTACCTTGAAGCAACGCGAATTCGAAGCCGCCGAGGCGGTGCGCGCCCTTGAGCGCGTGCTTGCGCTCAACTGAGCCCGGCAGGAGACTTTTCTCGAAGTGTGATAAAGAATTCTGTTACCTAACTTGAAGTGCGATTCGAGGCATTGTCGCGGCCATGACGGCGGAAGACACAGAACAGGAAAACGCGGGCTCCGACGTCGCCGCCGATGCGTCCTGGGACAGACCGGAACGGCTATCCGGGGAGGCTGATCGCGATCAGCTGACGGTCGACGTCGGGGGATTCGAGGGGCCGCTCGATCTGCTGTTGGCGCTGGCGAGAACGCAGAAGGTCGATCTGGCAAACATCTCGGTTCTGGCGCTTGCCGAGCAGTATCTCCTATTCATCGCTGAAGCCCGGACCCTCAGGCTGGAAGTCGCCGCCGAATACCTCGTGATGGCGGCATGGCTTGCCTTTCTGAAGTCGAAGCTCCTGCTGCCACGGGATGACAAGTCCGAGGATGTGGCAAGTGCCGAGGAACTTGCGCAGCGGCTCGCCTTCCGGCTGATGCGGCTCGAAGCCATGCGCGAGCGGGCCGCACAGCTGATGACGCGGTCGCGGTTGGGACGAGACGTGTTCTCGCGCGGGATGCCGGAACGCGTGAAGGCCATCCGTCAGCGGGTCTGGGGCGCGGACATCAACGATCTTCTGCAGGCCTACGCGAGTTCGCGCCAGCGCAACATCAAGACGGTGCATACCGTGCGCGCCCGCAAGGTCTGGTCGATCAAGCAGGCGCGCGGGCACCTGCAGAAACTGATCGGACGGGCGCTGCCGGGATCATGGTCGGATTTCGACCGCTTCCTGATCGAATACCTGCCGGCAAGCGACGACCGGGATGAGGCGAAGACGGTCCGGGCGAGTTCGTTCGGAGCAACGCTGGAGATGGCCCGCGAAGGACTCGTCGAGTTGCGCCAGGACGGTCCTTTCCAGCCGATCTACATGCGCCGCAGGGAAGGCGGGGTCTGGGGGGATGAGAGATGAGTTCAGGAAATTCGCCGAAGGAGGGTTCCGCGGGTCCGGTTCTAAGGCTCGTTACCCGCGATGGCGCGGATACCGAAGCAACGCCAACAGGAAACGTTGCCGGTGAACCCGATGTGCAGGACGACATTGTGATCGAGCGCGACGAGGCTGGAAACACGCCGCCAGCAGACGAGCCGACGCCGGTTGCGAAGCCGGTTGCGGCGCCGACGCGGGAACGCGCGGAATTGTTGCGCGTCATCGAGGCGTTGCTGTTCTCGGCGACGCAGCCGATGAGTGCCCAGAAACTCGCTGAATTTTTGCCTCCGGGCGAAGATCCGCTGCCATTTCTGATGGAACTGCAATCGAATTATCAGGGGCGCGGGGTCAATCTCGTCAGGGTGGCGGGGAAATGGTCATTCCGTACCGCGGCCGATCTTGGATACCTGTTGAAGCGCGAAACCGTGGAGGAGCGGCGACTGTCCAAGGCGGCACTCGAAACGCTGGCGATCATCGCCTATCACCAGCCTGTGACGCGTGCCGAGATCGAGCAGATCAGGGGTGTCTCGACCTCGGCGGGGACGCTAGATATCCTGCTCGATACAACCTGGATCAGGCCAAGGGGTCGGCGCAGGGCGCCGGGACGGCCGGTGACCTACGGCACGACGGAATTGTTCCTGGAACACTTCGGCCTCGACAACGTAGGCGATCTGCCGGGGTTGTCGGAACTTCGCGGGGCGGGGCTGCTGAGTTCGCAATTGCCGCCTGATTTCAGCGTGCCGCAGCCAACCGACGTGGCCTCGCTGATGCCCGACGAGCTGCCGCTGGAGGACGACTTGGACGAGGATCAGGCCGATCTCGACCTGGACGAGTCTGACACGGACGACGAGGAAGGTGAACTCGAAGCGATGGTTGCGGCCGGACGGGGTGACACCGGCGACTCGGCGGCTCGCAATGCGGCTCAGTCGAGCGAGGAAGCCCGTGCGGACGGCGAAGACTTGCGCGAACTGCCGGAGGCCGATAAGCCGGAGCCTTCATCGGGTTGAGTTGCAAACCCATTCCCTGGAACTCCTGACGAAAGAAGGTCTGCCCCTTGCAGTGGCGTGAGTGGATTTCACGACAGTTGAAAGCCGAGGCAGCAGTGCCGGCGCAGCAGGCGGGAACGCGCGCGGCGGCGTTGTTTGCCGCGCGCCTGACCTTCGAGGGCGTTGAGCGGCGCTACGGCGATTTCTTTGCGCTGCACCACGTCGATCTCGATATCGCGGCCGGAGAAGTCGTCTGCCTGCTTGGGCCCTCGGGGTGCGGGAAGACGACGCTTTTGCGGATCGCTTCGGGAATCGAGAAGCCATCCGGGGGACGCGTACTCATCAACGACCGGGAAGTTGCCGGGCCGAATGCGTTCGTGCCGCCCGAGCGGCGGTCAGTCGGGTTGATGTTCCAGGATTTCGCTTTGTTTCCGCATCTGACGATCCTGCAGAACGTGGCGTTCGGATTGAAAAGAATGCCGCTGGAAGAGGCGCGCCGCGAAGCCCTCGCGGTGCTGACGCGGGTCGGGCTGCAAAAGCTTGCCGAACAATACCCGCATACGCTTTCGGGAGGCCAGCAACAGCGCGTGGCGCTGGCGCGGGCGATCGTGCCGCGGCCGTCGGTGATGATGATGGATGAGCCGTTTTCCGGCCTCGACGTGCAGCTTCGCGACGAGATGCAGGAGGAGACGCTGGCGCTGCTGCGAGAGACGCGGGCCACCTCGCTGATCGTTACACATCATCCCGAGGAGGCGATGCGGCTCGGAGATCGCATTGCGGTGTTGCGCGCCGGGCGCGTGGTGCAGTTCGACAAGGCCGAAACGCTTTACGACCACCCGCGCGACCTGCTCGTTGCCAGGATGTTTTCGGAGATCAACGAAGTCACCTACAAAGTCTTGGATGGTAGTATCGAGACGCCGCTTGGGCGGCTTGCGGCGCCAAAGGGGATGAACAGCGGAGAATTGGCGGTTGTGTGCATCCGCGAAAGGGGCGTTGAAGTTTCGGCTTCGGGACAGGGGCTGCCGGGACGGGTGCTGCATGTGCGCTTCCTCGGCGATATCGATCTTCTGGAAATCGGCGTGCAGGGGTTCGAAGCGCCGTTGCGGGTGAGGACGCCACATTATGCAAAATGGATGAAAGGCGCGGAGGTCGGCATCGAGGTCGATCCAGCCCGGCTTCTGGTGTTTCCAGCCGTTAACGAGGGTTCTGCTTGAATTTGCAGGAGAAATCCTGGAAATATCGCGTTGCAGCACTGCTTGCCGGGCATTCGGCTTTCGTGCGATAGTTGGAACTTAACAGGAAACCCGCAGCCGGAGCGCTGCACAGGAGCCGAGGACTTATGGGTACTTTCAGCGTCACGCACTGGATCATTTTGCTGGTGATTGTCGTTCTTCTGTTCGGAAGCGGACGGATTTCTTCAGTGATGGCAGACGTCGCCAAGGGAATCAAAAGCTTCAAGAAGGGTATGGCGGACGACGAGGACGAGCCCGCCAAGAAGAAGGACGCGACCGGGGCGATCGAGCACCAGGCCAGCAGCGCAGAAAAGGCCGAGGCGCAGAGCACCAAGGCCGGTTGAAAGAGTCGCCAGACCGGGGCAATCGGTCCGCTGCGCAAGCCGGACCAAGATTGACGTCGATTCATGCCCCGGTTTTCGATCCGGCAAGAAGTGCCGGCATCGCCTTTTCCGACATACCGCCCGTGTCATTGCACCGGGCGGATATTCGCGGTCTTCCGGATAATCATGTTCGATATCGGCTGGAGCGAGCTTCTGATCATCGGTGTCATGGCGTTGATCGTCGTGGGGCCAAAGGATCTGCCTGCGCTGCTTCGTACCCTTGGCCGGTACATCGGTATAATCCGCCGGCAGGCCTCCGAATTCCGCACACAATTCGATGACGTGCTGAGGGAAACGGAGATCGATCAGATCCGCAAGGACGTAGCGGGGATCAAGAACGACGTGAGTTCGTCGATGCGAGAAGCCGGCAAGCAGGTCGAGCGGGAAATGGAAGCCGGCAAGGTCGATTTGTCCGGGAAGGATATCCTGGCGTCCAAGACCGCCGCATTGAACGACGCAGAAGATTTCAATAATGATGCCAGCAATCTTATTGATGATCCCTTCGAAGTGCCCGTGGAAAAACCCGTTGCGAAAGCCGGACAGGCTGATGTGGCTCTAACGGCGGAACCTGAACCGCTGGTCCAGGGCAGCAATGAAAAAAGCGGGGCCTGAAGCGCATGGCGGATACGGTCGGCCACGGGGCGAATGACAACTCGGATATCGAGGCGTCCAAGGCGCCGATCCTCGACCACCTGATCGAGCTGCGGCAGCGCCTGATCTATTCGGCGGCTGCTTTCTTCGCAATGTTTGCCTTATGCTTCGCGGTTTCGAAGCACATCTACAACATCCTGCTTTGGCCGTTTGTCAGCGTGGTCGGCCCTGAGCACGCCAAGACGATCTACACGCACCTACTGGAAAAGTTCTTCGTCGACCTCAAGGTTGCCGCGTTCGGCGCGGCGTTCCTGTCGTTTCCTGTGGTCGCGCTGCAGGTCTACAAGTTCGTGGCGCCGGGGCTCTACCGCAACGAGCGCGCTGCTTTCCGTCCCTACCTTGTCGCGACACCGCTTTTGTTCATCTTGGGTGCGTGCATCGTCTATTTCATCGCGATGCCGCTGCTGGTGCGCTTCTCGGTCGGCTTCGAGCAGGTCGGCGATGCCAATACGGCAGCCATCGAGCTATTGCCGAAGGTCAGCGAGTACCTCTCCTTGATCATGACGCTGATCATGGGGTTCGGCATCTGCTTCCAGCTGCCGGTGGTGCTGACGCTGATGGCGCGAGCGGGAGTGGTCGATTCCGACATGCTGATCTCGGGGCGGCGTTATGCGATCCTCGGGATATTTTCCGTCGCCGCGGTGCTGACACCGCCTGATGCGATTTCCATGATCATCATGGCGCTGCCGACCTGCCTTCTCTACGAAGCCTCGATCTGGACCGTGAAGTGGGTCGAGACGAAGCAGAAGGACGAGGAAGAAGCAGGCGCCGAGGGGCCGTAGCCGCCCCGCATACAGGCTTCAGCGACCTACTTGTATTTGAGTATCATGCGCCATAGGGCCGTCTGGACCGTGGCGGTCGCACGTCCTATAGGACTCAGCAAATTTTCCAGGCGCCAGACATCAAGAGGGCGAAACGTGTTCGACATCAAATGGATCCGTGACAACGCAGAGCAGTTCGACAGCGGGCTGAAATCGCGGGGGCTCGAACCGCTGTCGGCGGAGCTGCTGGCGCTCGATGAAAAGCGCCGTGGCCACGTCACCAGGCTGCAGGAGATGCAGAGCCGCCGCAACGCCGCCTCCAAGGAGATCGGCAAGGCGATGGGAGCCAAGGACACCGCGCTGGCCGACAAGCTGAAGGCGGAAGTCACGTCGCTCAAGGATGCGCTCCAGGCCGGCGAGGAGGAAGAGCGCAAGCTCAACGGCGAACTTACGGCGGCGTTGTCGGCGATCCCGAACCTGCCGCTTTCGGATGTGCCGGTCGGCGCCGACGAGAACGACAACGTCGAAGTGCGCAAGTGGGGAAGTCCGCGCAAGTTCGATTTCAAGCCTAAGCAGCATTTCGAGATCGGCGAGGGACTTGGGCTCATGGATTTCGAGACGGCGGCCAAAATCTCGGGGGCGCGCTTCGTGGTGCTCAAGGGGGCGATGTCGCGGCTGGAGCGGGCGATCGCCTCGTTCATGCTCGACCTGCACACGAGCGAGAACGGCTATACCGAATACCTGCCGCCGTTCCTGGTTCGCGACGAAGCCGCCTACGGCACCGGCAACCTGCCGAAGTTCGCCGACGATCTGTTTCAGACGACAAATGGCTTTTGGCTGATCCCGACTGCCGAAGTGTCGCTCACCAACATGGTGCGCGAGGACGTGCTCAGCCCGGATGACCTGCCGATGCGCTGCACGGCGTGGACACCATGCTTCCGTTCCGAAGCCGGTTCGGCCGGCCGCGATACGCGCGGCATGATCCGCCAGCACCAGTTTTCGAAGGTGGAACTGGTTTCCATCACGACGCAGGAACAGTCGCTCGACGAACACGAGCGGATGACGGCATCGGCGGAGAAGGTTCTGCAACGCCTCGAAATCCCCTACCGCACGATGCTTCTGTGCACCGGCGACATGGGGTTCGCCTCGCAGAAGACCTACGACATCGAGGCGTGGCTGCCCGGCCAGGATGCCTACCGCGAAATCTCGTCGTGTTCGGTGTGCGGCGATTTCCAGGCCCGCCGCATGGGTGCGCGCTACAAGGCCGGCGACAAGGATATCCGCTTCGTCCACACGCTCAACGGTTCGGGCCTTGCCGTCGGGCGGACGCTGGTTGCGGTGCTGGAGAATTATCAACAGGCCGACGGGTCGGTTGTCATACCGGAGGCATTGCGGCCCTATATGGGTGGGATGGAGGTTCTAGGTTCTAGGGGTTAGGTACTAGGTTCTAGGTTCTAGTGTTCTGGATCAAACATTTGATTCCCGGGTGGAGGTCGTCAAATGTTTGTGAATCCAGAACACAATCAAAAGGTTGCCTAGTGTTCCGGGCTGACATTCAGGTTCCCGGCAGGGAACCATATGTCAGAGTCGGAGC
>JAHJSN010000049.1 GCA_018830445.1 Alphaproteobacteria bacterium
AAGCCGGTTATCGGCCAGGATATAGGCGCGCTTCTGCGCCTCGCTAAGGTGCTCGAGCCGGACACAGGGCACGGTTTCGAGGCCGAGCTTCTTCGCCGCAGCGACTCGACCGTGGCCAGCGATGATCTCGCCGTCACGGTCGACCAGCACGGGGTTGTTGAAACCGAACTCGCGGATGCTTGCAGCAATCTGCGTGATCTGCTTCGGGCTGTGGGTGCGCGCGTTACGGGCATAGCGCCGCAGCGTGGCGGTGGGCAGGTGCTCGATTGCGAGCGGTGGCATGGACATCGGTCGATCCTCCTGTGAACAGAGTCCGACCCGTGACCTAAGAGCGCTCAGTCCCCGGCCCTTTCATTGGAATTGCAGATGGATTTTGTGAACGCGGATACACCCTGAACAAAGGGGTAGTCAGGACAATTTCCGGAGCCGGCTGTTGCTTTCCTAAACGGGCACCTCGAATTATAGCCGTGACGAGCGTCGCGTGGGAGGCTGGCGCCTGAGTTCATGATTCGACGTGGGGGCAGAGATGGCGTAGCTCGGGTTCTTCGATGCAGACAGGCGGCTGGCTCAGCTGTCGGCCAAGGGCGATCCGCTGACCCGATCAAGGCAACGACTCCGGCAACCATCGCGGCACCGAAAGAGGCGGGCATTAAGGTGGTCATGCTGACGGGCGATAACCGGACGACGGCCGAAGCCGTGGCGGCGAAGCTCGGCATCCCCGCGGTCGAGGCCGATGTGCTGCCCGAGGACAAGAGCAAGATCGTCGAGCGGTTCCGTAAAGAAGGCCGGGTGGTCGCGATGGCCGGTGATGGTGTCAACGATGCGCCGGCTCTCGCTGCGGCGGACGTCGGTACCGCCATGGGCACCGGCGCGGATGTCGCCATGGAAAGCGCTGGCTTGAGACTGCCCCAGGGTGATCTCAATGGCATCGTCCGGGCGCGACACCTGTCAGCGGCCACGATGGCCAACATCCGGCAGAATCTGTTCTTCGCCTTCATCTACAATGCCGCGGGAGTGCCGGTGGCCGCGGGCGTGCTCTATCCATTGTTCGGGATTCTGTTGTCACCTATCATTGCAGCCGCCATGGCGCTGTCCTCGTTCAGCGTCATCGGCAACGCCCTGCGGCTCAACCGCGTCAGGCTGTAGCCCATGCACGTGCTCAGCCGGACCGCCGTGATCGAAGCGCCGGCCGAGCGCGTCTTTGCCCATGTCGACGACATTCGCAATCTCGCCGGGCATATGAGCGGGCAGGGCTCGATGCCAATGATGGGCTCGAAGCTGGCACTCGAGATCGTTGCCCAAACTCCCAAACCGAGGCTCTGCTCATGACGCTGATGGGTGGCTTACTCTCGCGGGTGGCAGGCCCACACATCAGCGCCGCTTGCTGCCATTGGCAGATGGCAAGCGCGGATCCCGCGTCGGCGCGGTCCCCAATCGCCCGCCGAGAAAGTCGATCGTCGCGCGCACCTTGGCCGGCGGGCGCCGATCCGAGGGATACGCCGCATAAATGCCGTCGAACTCGCGGGTCGGGTGGTCGAGCTTGAGCGGAACCAGTTCGCAGGCGGCGATCTCGCGCGCGACCAGGAAGGTCGGCTGATAGATGATGCCTTGGCCGGCAACGGCCGCAGCAACCAGCACATCGCCGTTGTTGGCCTTGAGGTTCGCTTTCACCGGCGCGCTCACCTTCCCGTCGCGCCCGAAATTCCATCGATCGACGCCGACGTCGCGTGACAGCGTATAGCCGAGGCAATTGTGGTCTTTGAGCGCTGCGATCGTCTCGGGGCGGCCGTGCTTGGCGATGTACTTCGGCGCTGCGCACACCACGGTCGGGCAGGGCGCTAGGCGCCGCGCAACGAGGCTCGACGACTTCAAGTCGCCGATGCGGATGACGAGATCCCAGCCTTCCTCGATTAGATCGACAACGCGGTCGTTTAAGCCCAGATCAATCGTCAGCCCCGGGTGGAGCGCGCACAGTTCCGGCAGCATCGGTGCGATTTCGCGGATGCCGAACGACACGGGCGCATTGAGCCGCAACGTACCGCGTACTTCGGCGACCTCGACGGCGGCCTCGGCATCGGCCTGCTCGATGTCGGCGAGGATGCGCTCGACCGCCTCGAGATAATTGCGACCGGCCTCGGTCAGCGACAGGCGTCGCGTGGTCCGATGCAAGAGCTTGGTGCCGAGCCGGTCTTCGAGCGCCGCCATGTGCTTGGTCGCCATGGTCTGCGACATGCCGAGTGCCCGCGAAGCTGCCGACAGGCTGCCGAGCGCCGCGACGCGGGAGAACACCTGCATTCCAGTGACACGATCGAGCATTCACGGCCTCACACCATAAGTGTGAATTAATATCACAAAATGCGGGATTATCAAACTGAGATCTCGGGCGCATCTTGGGTTCAGGCAAACACGAACGGCACCCCGCCGTCCCCCACAGAACTGGAGACTTTCATGATCGACAACCGCACCGCCCCCTACGCCGCCTTGCTGCTCCGCGTGAGCCTGGGCGCCTTGCTGCTGGCCCATGGCCTGCTGCTCAAGGTCTTCACTTTCACCATTCCCGGCACCGTCGGCTACTTCGAGAGCATCGGCTTTCCCGGCTTCTTCGCCTACCTCGTCATCGCCGGTGAAATCCTCGGCGGCATTGCGCTGATCTTTGGCGTGTGGACTCGCGCCGTCGCGCTGCTGGCACTGCCGATCCTGATCGGCGCCACACTGCAGCACATCGGCAATGGCTGGCTTTTCTCCGCGCCGAAGGGCGGCTGGGAGTTCCCCGCCTTCTGGACCGTGACGCTGGTCGTGCAGGCCCTACTCGGGGATGGCGCCTACGCCTGGCGCCCGACCTTCCTCCGATTCACGGGTTCTGCTCGCGTAGCTGAAGCAAGCTGACCCGATCGAAACCCATATCCTGGAGACCCATCATGCCACTCGACACCTCCATGCCCCAAATCGAGCCACAGCTGAAGCCGCGGCCGATTCATCCGGGCACGCGCATCGGCCATGTCCATCTCAAGGTCGCTGATCTCGAGCGCGCACTCGTCTTCTACAGCAGCGTGCTCGGATTCGAGCTGAAGCAGCGCTATGGTGGGCAGGCGGCGTTTGTCGCCGCCGGCGACTACCACCACCACATCGGCCTCAACACCTGGGAGAGCAAGGGTGGCAGGCCGCCGCCACGCGGCACGACCGGGCTCTATCACACGGCCATCCTCTATCCGACGCGCGCAGCCCTTGCCGACGCTCTGAAACGATTGATCGATGCCAAAGTACCGCTCGACGGCGCAAGCGACCACGGCGTCAGCCAAGCACTTTATCTGCGCGATCCCGACGGCAACGGCGTCGAACTCTATTGGGACCGCGACGAAGCCGACTGGCCGCGCACACCGGCAGGAGAGCTTGCGATGGATACGCGGCCACTGGATCTCGACGACCTACTGCGCGCGGCCGCGTGAGCGAGATTGTGACAATCAAACCCGACTGGAGAACAAAGCCATGAGCACTACCAAGATCGCCGTCATCGTCGGCAGCCTTCGCAAAGACAGCTTCAACCGCAAGCTGGCGAAGGGACTGGCCATGCTGGCGCCCTCGGACTTCACGTTCGACGTCGTCGAGATCGGCGACCTGCCACTCTACAATCAGGACGATGATGCCAACCAGGCGCCTCAGGTGAAGCGTCTGAAGGCCGCGATCGCCGCCGCCGACGGCCTGCTCTTCGTGACGCCCGAGTACAACCGCTCGATCCCCGGCGTGCTGAAGAACGCGATTGATCACGCGTCGCGCCCTTACGGGGAGAGTGTGTGGGGGGGCAAACCCGGCGGCGTGGTCGGTGTGTCGGTTGGCGCCATCGGTACCGCACTCGCCCAGCAGCACCTGCGCAACATCCTCGCCTATCTCGATGTCCCGACGCTCGGCCAGCCCGAGTCGTTCATCCAGGCCAAGGACGGGTTGTTCGAGGCTGATGGCAGCATCGGCAATGCGAGCCGCCAGTTCATGCAAGGCTGGATGGACCGCTACGTCGCCTGGGTGAAGCAGCACGCAGGATAGACACCGGTCCACACAGTTGTCCCATCATCACTTGAGACTCACATAAGCCAGCTCATGATCGATTTTGACGGCCCCACGGTGCTGATCACTGGCGCTGCCACGGGAATAGGCCGCGCAACGGCGCGCGCCTTTGCCGCAGCGCGTGCATCCGTCGTCATCGGCGACGTCGATCCGCGTGCAGACATCACCGCTGCTGACATCGTCGCTGCGGGCAGCAAGGCCGTATTCCAGAAAACGGACGTGTCCGACAGCGGTCAGGTCCAGGCACTGGTCGCGCGGGCGGTTTCTGAGTTCGGCGGACTTGACGTCGCCTTCAACAACGCCGGTCTGCTCCCGCCTACGGCAACGCTGGCCGAGCAAACCGAGGCCGACTGGCACCGGATCATGAACGTCGATGTCACCGGCGTCTTTCTCTGTATGAAGCACCGGTTGGCGGACATGGCAAAATCAGGCCGAGGCGCCATCGTGAATACGGCATCAGTTGCGGGACTGCGCACCGATTCGGGCATGGCACCCGACGTCGCCGCCAAGCACGCCGTGGTAGGTCTGAGCAAGGCTGCCGCGATCGACTAAGCGACCCATGGCATCCGGGTCAACGTGATCGCACCCGGGCTGGTGCGCACGCCCATGACCGAGCGGTGGCTCAATGATCCACCGATGCGGGATCGCGTGCTCGCCGACTCGCCGATCCCACGCGCGGCGGAGCCTGCGGACATCGCAGGTCTCGTGCTGCTTCTGGCGTCGGACCAAGCCAGCATCTTCACTGGCACCGTCTATCCAATCTACGGCGCACGCACATCCCATTGATTTCAGGAGGCGTCCGCGCCTTACCGGCAGGGCGACCGTGCCGGTGCTTTGGGAAAAGGCGACCGGCACCATCGTCAACAACGAGTCAGCCGACATCGTGCGCATGTTCAACGGGGGCTTCGGTGCGCCCGCCGATGCGGCCGTTGATCTATACCCTGCGGCGCTGAGATCGGAGATCGATGCCTGGAACGCGCGCATCTATCCGGGTCTCAACAACGGCGGCTATCGACATGGTCGTCAGGGCCATCTGAAGGATGGCAGTTTTCATGATGCTCTCTTTTGGATCGGAACAGGCAATTTCGCTGTGCGGGTAAATATCCCCCGGCAAAGCCGGGGGCTTTAAGGTTGGGGCCGCCCGGGGCGGCTTGCGGGGTCGCTGACGCGGCCCCTGAGTTTTGTGCCACCTGAAGGTGGCAGGTCAGCGCCAGAGGTTCAACTGCTCCAGACGCT
>JAHJSN010000050.1 GCA_018830445.1 Alphaproteobacteria bacterium
CTGCCATCGATCTCAACACCGCGCATTGTGCGTCCGTTGCCGTCACTGGAGACTTGCCTGCCATGCTCCACCCCCCGAATCAGATGGAAACAGGGAATCACAATCGGGATTCGTTGGGAATCCCGCACCAACCTGCTTAGTCAGCCGCCACCGTCAGCCGAGCTTTCCCACGACTTTGCTTAGCGCCGCACGGAACGGCTCGCCAAGGTCTTCCCGGGTCAGGCCGTAGGCCACGTTCGCCATCAGGAAGCCCAGCTTCGATCCGCAATCGTAGAGTTCCCCATCGAAGCGCACCGCATGGAAGTCCTGGTCGCGCCGCTCCAGCAGCCCGAGCATAGCGTCGGTAAGCTGAATTTCGTTGCCAGCACCCGGCTTCTGCCTTTCGAGCAGTTCGAAAATCTCCGGCTGCAGGATGTAGCGTCCGGTGATGTGCAGATTGGATGGCGCCGTGCCGGGCTTGGGCTTTTCGACCATGGTGGTGATCTCGGTGACGTCGTCCTCAGGATCCCTTACGCCGACGATGCCATAGTTTTGTGTCTGGTCCTCCGGCACCGGTGACACCGCAACCAGGTTGCCCCCGACGTCCTCATATGCCGCCATCATCTTGGCGAGGCATGGAACGGCGGAGAAATGCAGCATATCCGGCAAAAGCAGCGCGAACGGTTCGTTGCCGACGATATCGCGGGCGCACCACACCGCGTGGCCAAGACCTTGGGCCGCTTGCTGGCGCGTGAAACTCGTCTGCCCGGGAGCTGGCAGATCGCGCCGAAGCGCGGCCAGTTCCTTGTCCTTGCCGCGTTCGGCAAGCGTGCGCTCCAGTTCGAACTGTTGATCGAAGTGATCCTCGATGACGCCCTTGTTGCGCCCTGTCACGAACACCAGGTGCTCGATCCCCGCCGCCCTTGCTTCGTCCACGACGTGCTGGATCACAGGCCGGTCGACAACCGTCAGCATCTCTTTCGGCATCGCCTTTGTCGCCGGAAGAAACCGCGTGCCGAGCCCTGCGACGGGGAATACGGCCTTGCGGATGCGGGCGGGAGCTTTCGACATGTCCAGAACACCTTCAAATTTTAGGCAAATTGAATTCGGCTACGACCCCAAGTGAGCGCCAAACAAGTCAACCAAACCTTAATCCGACGCTCCGCGGGGCTGGCGATATTGTGTTTTGGTTTACGCTCAAACCAAGGCGCCGGAGTGCGGCCGATGACCCAAATTGACAATCGGAGTCATGGTATAGATCTTGAATGCACTCCGCGTCACAACGGCAAGGCGGCGACCGGCGTATCCGATCCGCCCACGCGCCCCGAGCCTTGCCGGCAGGTAACAATTCGAGATGTAAAGGCATGAAAACCAATGACGATTCTGGTGACCGGCGGAGCGGGATACATCGGCAGCCACATGGTTTTGGAACTGCGCGATGCGGGCGAGGAAGTTGTGGTCATCGACAATCTTTCGACCGGTTTCGACTGGGCGGTCCCGGCCGGCGTACCACTTATTGTTGGAGACATTGCCGACGTCTCGCTTGTCGAGAGGACCATCGAACAGTATCGGATTGACGCAATCATCCATTTCGCCGGTTCGATCATTGTCCCCGAATCGGTCGAGAACCCGCTCCTGTATTATCGCAACAACACAGCCAACACGCGTACCCTGATCGAATGCGCGGTCAATGCCGGCGTGCCGCACTTTATTTTCTCTTCGACCGCCGCGGTTTACGGCAACCCCGAGGAGAACCCAGTCTCCGAGACCGCGCGCCTCCAGCCGGTATCCCCCTACGGCACGTCGAAACTGATGAGCGAATTGATGCTCGCCGACACCGCCGCGGCTCATGATTTCCGCTACGTGGCACTACGCTACTTCAACGTGGCAGGCGCCGATCCGAAGGGCCGCACCGGCCAATCGACGCCGAACGCAACCCACCTCATCAAGGTCGCCTGCGAAACAGCCTTGGGCCGCCGCGCCTCCATGCAGGTCTTCGGCACGGATTATCCGACCCGCGATGGTACCTGCATCCGCGATTATATCCACGTCAAGGACCTCGCCGCGGCACATATGGCGGCACTCCGCTACCTTCGTTCCGGCGGCAAGTCGGATGTCTTCAACTGCGGCTACTCGCAAGGTTTCTCGGTTTCCGAAGTGGTCGCCGCCGTCAAGAAAGTCTCCGGCGTCGACTTCGATGTAAAGTTGAGCGACCGCCGCCCGGGCGACCCGGCCGCCATCGTCGCGGCTTCCGACAAGATACGATCGACGTTGAACTGGACACCGCAATACGATGACCTCGATGGCATCGTAAAAAATGCCCTCGACTGGGAGGATCGACTCCAGCAACTCAAGAAGGCATCCTGACCGGCGCTTTTTACCGCCGGCGATGCCACGACGCGCCCCAAAATGGCCCCGAATTCCTTTGTTATCTCATTTCCCACGAGAACCGAGCGACAAAGGACCGGCCAGTTGAACAACGGCTCACAGCCATTTCGATCGCCAGCCCGACAGAGGCTTAACAGTGTCTGGCTGGCACTCATCTTATTGATGTCGACACTTGCTGCAGGCTTTCCGTCCCGCGATACGCATGCCGAAACCAGTCTGCCTTTCGAAGAATTCATCGAGAGCCTATGGCCCGAGGCGCGCGACAAATTCGGTGTCTCGCGCGCGACCTTCGACACCGCCATCAAAGGCCTCAAGCCTGATCTCTCCTTGCCCGACCTCGCCGTCGAGGGACAGACACGCCAAGTCCGGCAGGCCGAATTCACGCGCGCCCCCTCCGAATACCTGGACTCCGCCTACCTTGGCCGACTGTCCAGCACGGGGCGAGGCTTGGCAAACAAGTACAAGGCGCAACTGGACCAGATCGAATCCCGCTTCGGCGTCGAGCGCGCGATCGTCCTGGCGATCTTCGGTCGCGAAACCGCCTTCGGCGCCTACACTCCGCCGCACGACGCCATCCGCGTCCTTGCCACCCAGGCCTGGACCGGCCGGCGCAAGGAGCGCTTCCACGACGAATTCCTCTATGCGTTGAAGCTACTCGAACAGGGCGTTCCCCGCGCCAAGATGCGCGCCTCCTGGGCTGGCGCCATGGGACTGACCCAGTTCCTACCCTCTGAATTCTTCTCCCATACCCATGATTTCGGCGGCGACGGCTACGCCGACTTGTTCGACTCCGTCCCCGATGCCCTCGCCTCCGCCGCCCGCCAGCTCAAGAACCACGGTTGGATCCGGGATCTCGAGTGGGGCTACGAAATCGTCATTCCTCAAACCGCCGACTGCGCCATGGAGGGTCCCGACGGCGCGCGGACGTTTCAGGAGTGGATCGGGCTGGGCTTCCGGCGTGTAGGAGGCAGGCCATGGCCGGATGGAATTGCCAATTCCCAGGCCTACTTGATGTCGCCGGCCGGCGCCCACGGACCGTCGTTCCTCGTTACCGACAACTTCAAGGCGATCCGCGAATACAACACGTCCGATCTCTACGCGACCTTTGTCGGCAATCTCGCCGACCGCATTCGCGGCGGCGGAAACTTCGCCACACCCTGGCGTCCGATCGGTCCCCAGAAAACCGCCATCATCCGCGCTGTCCAGGAAGGATTGAAGGCGCGTGGCCATCCGATC
The DNA here is from genome assembly GCA_018830445.1 of Alphaproteobacteria bacterium. Lineage (GTDB taxonomy): Bacteria > Pseudomonadota > Alphaproteobacteria > Rhizobiales > Hyphomicrobiaceae > Filomicrobium. The sequence goes on from JAHJSN010000050.1 coordinate 3,604, forward strand.
ACGGTGATCGACGGCTTCATCGGGTCGAACACGCGCCGCGAGGCAGGTCAGTTTCAACGCTCAAACGGCATGACGGTCGACTGCTGGCCCTCCGAGACCCTTGTCCGCAAGCTGAGCCCGAACTGAGCCCGAACTGAGCCCGAACTGAGCCCGAACTGAGTAGGAACAGAGCGCCACGAGACCGGCCCACTTTCCAGCCCGCGAACTGTGCTATAACCGCGCGATACGCCGCAACCTGCGCGAAAACTGAACTAATCGACGACGGATAAAGGCCATGCGCCGACTTGCGATAGCTGAATTCAAGTCAAGGATCCTGACCCTGGCAATAGCAGCAGCCATCCTCGCGCTGGCTGCTCCGCGGCTGTCCGCCCAGGATTCGGGAGGTTACGTCACTCCGTTTCCCCAGGGCGACCGGTATATCCTGGAAGTGATTGGCGATTCGCTCGCTGAGGGTCTGCTCTATGGTATCCGCGAGGAGTTGGGCCGCGACACCCAGTTGCAGATTGCAGCGTCAATCGAGCCCCTGAGCCGGATCACATTCAACACGTTCGATCAAAAACTTGCCGACCTCAAAGCCAGCCTGTCGACCAAGAAGACCCACATTGGCGTCATCATGCTCGGCGCGCAGGACCAGAACCGCATAGCCGGTACCGATGGGCGCCGCCACTCCATCGGTTCACCGCAATGGCAGGCCGAATATGCCCGCCGCGTCGATGCGATGATGAAGACGCTGAAGGGTGTCGGCATCGCGCTTTACTGGGTCGGACTGCCCAATATGCGCAGCCAGGGCGACGACTCGGCCGCCCAGATCATCAACGACATCATCCGCGAACGCGCCTATCTCAACGGAATCAAGTACATCAACATCTATTCAAGCTTTGCCGATGAACAAGGTGGCTATTCGGCCTTCGGACCCGACATCGCCGGCAACGAGCAGCGGATGCGCTGGCGTGACGGCATTCACTTCACCGGCGCCGGGTACGCCAAGGTCGCCCATTATGTAGCCCGAGAATTCCGTCGCGACCTTGCCCAGGCCAAGTCCGAACGAACCATACCCCTTGCCGGATCGGAAACCGAGCAGGCTGCCGTCCGCGCTGCCGCCGCACCTGCACCGAACTCGGATCAGAATGCGCTCACCGGCTGGCAGGCATCTATCGACGCGACCAAGCAGCAGCTTGCCCAGCGCCACGAGCCGGGCAATTTCTTCATGAACGCCACCGGCGGCGAGCAGAGCGAAGAACACGGCCGCATCAATCTGAAAGCCGTCGGCGCCAACGGTCGCGAGCAGATCGTATCGCTCGAAATCCTGAGACCCGCGATCCCCGCATCCGTCGTCGCCCTCGTCACCCGCAAGCAGAGCAAATCCAGAAATGCCCAGATCGGCGACACGCTCGTCGACGAAACCACCAATGGCGTCAGCATAATGAGTACCATCACACCGGCCAGCGAGACGGTCATTACCGGTGCGCGTCGCAAGCTGTCGCTGGCACAGACGCCATTTTTCCGTGTGCTCGTAAAGGGCGAGCGCCTCGAACCTCGCAGCGGTCGGGCCGATGACTTCTCTTGGCCGCGCAAGGAACTTCCCCCGCCGCCGGTCGTCGAACCGGCGTCGGTGGATACTTACGAGGACGAAGGCGGCATACCGCTGCCCTGGCCAAGCCCGTTCCGCCCGCGCGCTTAGAGGCCATTTGGGTCGGGCGGCTCGAAATCGGATCGCGCCAGCAAGGCAAACCGAAACTCTATCCGGAGTGAGCCTGCTTCTCCGCTTCGCGCAGCTCTTTTTTGGATAACTTGCCGATCATCGTCTTTGGTAATTCGTCGCGGAATTCGATCTGCGCCGGCAACTCGATCTTCGACAATTTCTTTGCGAGATGCTCCATGATTTCTTCTGCTGTCGCCGTCTCCCCATCTTTCAACCTGATGAAGGCCTTCGGCGCTTCCCCCCGGTAATCGTCGGGAATACCGATCACGGTCACCTCCGCCACCTTCGGATTAGCGTAGATGGCGTCTTCGACTTGGCGGGGATAGACGTTGTACCCCGAGCAGATGATCAGGTCCTTGATCCGGTCCTCGATGCTGAACATCCCATCGGCGTCCATTCGCGCCACGTCGCCGGTGCGCAGGAATCCATCTGTGGTGAAGACATTCTGGGTTTCCTCAGGGCGCTGCCAGTAGCCCGCCATCACCTGCGGCCCCTTTACACACACTTCACCCTTCTCGCCCTGCGAAACCTCGACCGACGGGTCCTCCAAGTCGCGAAGGCTTACGACCGTCAGCGCCAGCGGCATTCCGATCGAGCCGTCGCGCACCGGCCCGCCGACGGGGTTGCATGTCACCACCGGTGAAGTTTCCGACAGCCCGTATCCTTCCACCACGGAGCATCCCGACAGCGCTTCGAAGCGCTTTTTAACAGTGATGGGCAACGGCGCGCCGCCGGAAATGCTGAACCGCAGCGAGCTGAGGTCGAATTTGCCCACTTGCGGGCAGTTGAGGATGGCGTTGAACAGCGTCGGCACCGCCGGCATCACGGTCGGCTTTGTCTGCTGAATGAGTTTCAGCGCACCCATAAGATCGAAGCGCGGTAGTATGACGATTTCCGCGGCCTTGCGGATCGCCACGCACATAACGACCGTCATCGCGAACACGTGGAAGAACGGCAGGACGCCTAGGAATCTCTCTTGTGCCGTAATGAGATGCGGCGCCCAGCGGCTCACCTGCTCCGTGTTGGCGTAGACGTTGTAATGGGTCAGCATGGCCCCTTTGGGCGTCCCCGTCGTCCCACCGGTGTACTGCAGCACGGCGAGGTCCTTTTCGGCGTCGATTTCTACAGGCTCCGGCACTGATCCAGGTTTCAGGATATCGGCTTCGATCAGCAACCTGTCGGTGACTGGCGAGGCCAGCGGCCGGGCAAGATCGCGCCCTTTGAACAGCCTGAATAAGGCGGCTTTGGTCGGCGGCAGCAACGCGGTGAATGATCCGATTACCGCACGCGGCAGAACCCCATCGGATATGAGCGCCTCGACCTTTTCGCATAGGATCTGCAAGTCGAGCGTGACCATGAGTTCGACGCCGCTGTCGCGCGCCTGAAAGGTCAGTTCCTCGACGGTGTAGAGCGGGTTGAAATTAACCACGATCCCGCCAGCCTTCAAAATAGCGAAGTAATAGATGATGTAGGTTGGCGCGTTAGGCAGGAAAAGTCCAACGCGCGTACCCTTGACAACGCCCAGTCTCTGCAACGCCTCGGCCGCTTCATTAACTTTGGCGCCGACCTGCCTGAAGCTCATCTTCCGCCCGAGGAAGCTCGTGCATCCCAGATCCGGATAGCTTGCCACCGCATCGTCGATCAGACAGTAGAGCGGCCGGGGCTCGATCGCTTCATACCAGTCGACCTCTTCGGGATAGCCGCGCAACCAAGCGTACGCGGAATGCTTATCGGGGGCTGACTTGGCGTCGCGATGGGCCATGAGCGGTTTCCTTTCAGCAATCCGCCTCTTTGCGCCGTTTATTCTAAGGGCTCGGGCGGTTGGATGAGCCGGAAGCGTACAAATGCGGACAAGATAATGGAACACCCGGATCGATGCACTCTGTCCGTGCGACCATTGAACACCTATTGGGTTGCTGCTTCTATAAGTATTGCTGAAATATATTCCCGTAGGATGCTCTGAGGGGGAGGACGCATTTCGCAAGTAACAGCTTCGGCACGTTTATTGCGTAATGCTCTGAACCGGTTTCAATGAGGCCTTACCCGGTAACACGAAGCTTGAGGGACTGTGGCTGGACTTGGTTGTGGTTTGCGTATATGTGACGCCACACAGAGACGCAGCGCTGGAACCTTGGGGAACAGACCCGATTGCCGAGGCCTCTTTGCCTGATCAGAGCAAGGAGAGGAGAACGAGATGGACGAAGTCGCCACCAAGATTGTCGAAATCCTGAAAAAGCACATGAAGGAACCCCGCGACGATATCGCGCTATCCACGGAGCTTCAGGATCTGTCGATCGAGTCACTCGACCTGGCCATGATCGTCTTCGACATCGAGGACAGCTTCGGCATCGAGATCCCATACAACGCGAACGAGGAAGTCGAAGACTTCAAGACCGTCGGTTCGGTGGTCGAAAAGGTTCGCGAACTTATTGAGAGCAAAGGTGGTTCGGCCGCGGCAGCGGGCGCTTGATCTGAGTTGCTGCGCCGCCGCAATCTACAGGAACGCATCGACAGCTAAGCGATGTTGCCGCCGGGTCTGGCACTGGCTAGGCCAGCCGGAGGGTCGAATCCGTTTGACCCTGCCACGGTTATCGGGACTGGCAATCCGCGACCCTGTAGGTGCTCGGTTGATCTCGGCGGGCAAGACGAGGCATGACGCCCGTCGGGCGACTTGGAGCCCCCGTTTGAACCCATAGTGGGAAATATAACTATGACCAAAAGTAACGGTACGCGCCGCGTCGTGGTGACCGGCATGGGGGCTGTCACGCCCATCGGAGAAACGGTCCCGCAACTTTGGGCGGGCGTCCGCGAAGCCAAATGCGGCGTGTCGGAACTTGGCGGGTTCCCGCTTGAGGACCTCAAGGTCCTGATCGCCGCACAGATCAAGAACTTCGACCACAAGGCGCGCCTGAAGCATTTCGAGCGCGACAAGATTGTGCTGCACGCCGACCGGTATTCGTGGTTTGCCGCGGCCGCAGCTGACGAAGCGATGAAGCAGTCCGGCCTCAAGATCCCGGTGGAAGACCCTTATCGGGCGGCCTGCATCGTCGGATCGGGCGCCGGTGGTCTCACCACTTACGAAACCGCCTATCGCGACCTGTTCATCCACAACAAGCGCGCCACCCACCCGCTGACGCTGCTGCGCATCATCGGTTCATCGGCGGCAGCCCACGTCGGCATCGAATTCGGCATCAAGGGCCCGACGTTTGCCACCTGTTCGGCCTGTTCGACCGCGACCCATGCCATCGGCATCGCCTACGATTACATCCGCCATGGGCTGGTCGACCGTGCCATTGCCGGCGCGTCCGAGTCGGTCATCAACTACGGTACGATGAAAGCCTGGCAGGCCCTTCACGTCCTGTCTCCGCAGGGCTGCTTCCCATTCTCCAAGAACCGGAACGGCACTGTGCTCGGCGAAGGCGCCGGCATCCTGGTCCTCGAAACCCTGGAAAACGCTGAAAAGCGCGGTGCCACGATCCTTGCCGAACTGATGGGCTACGGCCAGACCTCGGACGCGAAGGATATGGTCAACCCCGGCGTCGAAGGCCCGCGCGAGGCGATGCGCATGGCACTCGCCGATGCCGGCCTGGCGCCCGAGAAGATCGATTACCTCAACGCGCACGGCACAGCGACCGCGATCAACGACAAGAACGAAACCAACGCCATCAAGGAAGTTTTCGGCGATCACGCCAGAAAACTCGCGGTTTCGTCGACGAAATCGATGCACGGCCACCCGCTCGGCGCCGGCGGCGGCATCGAGGCGACCCTCTGCATCAAGGCGATACAAGAAAACTGGGTTCCCCCCACGATCGGCCTTACCGAACCCGACCCGGAATGCGACCTCGATTACGTGCCCAACCAGGGCCGCGATCGTGAGGTGAACTACGTGATGTCGAATTCGTTTGCATTCGGCGGACTGAATACGGTTCTGGTATTCGGACCGCCACCCGCCTGATCGTGTTGATCCGGCGCAACCCCGGATGAGATCAGAATGCCCACCAACTACCTGCGGCGGAGTTCGAAAAGAACCCCGCCGCATTCGTCTGGCACGCCCCAACGCGCCGCTGTCCCGGCCAGCATCGAACTCATCGTTGCCGGCATTCCGGTCCACGTCGCCCTGGAGCCGACCCAGTCGGCTGCCCTGATCGGCGCCGCCCTGCCGCTATACTCCAACGTCGAAACCTGGGGCGAAAGCATCCACTTCGAAATCCCAATTCGAGGCGGCCGAGACCGCACCGCTCGCATCAACGCCGAAGTCGGCGGGCTCTACTACTGGGCCGAGGACGAGCGTCTGATCCTCGTTTTCGGCCCGACGCCGATATCGGGCCGCGGAGAAATCCGGCTGCCCAGACCCTGCAACCTGATCGGCCGCACAATCGATAATCTCGCCCCGCTTTCCAAGGTTCATCCCGGTCAGAAAGTCACCCTGAAAGCAGCCTGACCGGTTGCCGATCCGAACTGTTCCACCTGGGCTGCAATAAAACGCCGACGCAGCGCACAAAATTCCGCATTGCTGGCCAAATGTCGCGCTTTCCAGGCGCGTTGCGACGCGGTAGGAACACATATGGTGTTAGCGGCCGCAGTTGTCTGGTATACCACCGGCGGCAATATTTACGGGGGTCCTTGCCACCGCTATCGGCAACGAACGTCCGGACCACCGGCAGAGGCCAATTCACGCTCCAAATTCACGCTCCCAATTTACGCTCCCAATTTACGCTCAAGGAACGGCAATGCCGAAGAAGCTGATCGTCGACGGCAATGAAATCGAAGTCGAGGACGGAATTACCCTCTTGCAGGCTTGCGAGATGGCCGGCGCCGAGATTCCCCGCTTCTGCTACCACGAGCGCCTGTCGATCGCCGGCAACTGCCGCATGTGCCTTGTCGAAGTCGCCGGCGCCCCCAAGCCCGTCGCCTCCTGCGCCCAGACCGTCAACGATCTGCGTCCCAATCCAGACGGCAGTCCCAACGTGATTTCCACCAGGTCGCCGGCCGTCAAGAAGGCGCGCGAAGGGGTGATGGAATTCCTCCTCATCAACCATCCGCTCGATTGTCCGATCTGTGACCAGGGTGGCGAATGCGACCTGCAGGATCAGGCCATGGCCTATGGCGTCGGCGGCTCGCGCTACCAGGAAAACAAGCGCGCCGTCGAGGACAAGTACATCGGCCCGCTGATCAAGACGATCATGACCCGCTGCATCCATTGCACGCGCTGTGTCCGCTACATGACCGAGGTCGCTGGCGTCGAGGAACTGGGCCTCGCCGGACGCGGCGAGGATGCCGAGATCACCACGTACCTGGAAAACGGCATCCTCTCGGAAATGAGCGCCAATGTCGTCGACCTTTGCCCCGTCGGTGCACTCACCCACCGCCCTTGGGCGCACAACACCCGCCCCTGGGAATTGAAGAAGACCGAATCGGTTGACGTGATGGATGCCGTCGGCTCGAACATCCGCATCGATACGCGCGGCGCTGAAGTGATGCGCATCCTTCCCCGCAACAACGACGCGGTGAACGAGGAGTGGATATCCGACAAGACGCGCCACGTCTGCGACGGTCTGAAGACCCAGCGCCTCGACCAGCCCTACGTGCGTCGCGACGGCCGCCTCGTCCCCGCCACCTGGGAAGAAGCCTTGGCTGTCGTTGGCGAGAAACTGAAAACAACGGCTGCCGGGTGCATCGGCGCCATCGCCGGCGATCTGGCCGGCGCCGAAGAAATGTTCGCGCTGAAGCGCCTGATGGACGATCTTGGCGTCACCAATCTCGATTGCCGGAACCCAGGCGAAACGCTCGACGCGTCTTGTGGCCGGTCCGGCTACCTGTTCAACACCACCATCGAGGGTATCGAGCAGGCCGACGCCATCCTTCTGATCGGCACCAATCCCCGCCTCGAAGCCCCCGTACTCAACGCGCGCATCCGCAAACGCTGGCGGCTTGGCGGACTCGCTGTGGGCCTCGTCGGCGAATCGGCCGACCTGACCTACGCCCACGAATATATCGGTGCTGGCCCTGCCGACTTGGCCGCCATCGCCGACGGCAAGCATGCATTCGCCGACATCCTGCGCCAGGCCAAGGCGCCGATGGTCATCCTCGGCGCGGGCGCCCACACCCGCCCCGATGCGCCCGCAGTCCTGGCGCTCGCCGCGAGGATTGCCGCCGCCGCCCGCGATGGCGTCGAAGCCGGTCACTCGGTCTTCAACGTCCTCCACACTGCCGCCGCCCGCGTTGCCGGCCTGGACATCGGTTTCCTTCCCACTGGCAGCGGCCTCGATACGGCCTCGATGATCGAAGCGGCCGGACGCGGCGACCTCGACGTCCTCTATCTGCTTGGCGCCGACGAATTCGACACCACCAAGCTCGGCAATACGTTCGTTGTCTATCAAGGTACCCACGGCGACCGCGGCGCGCACCGTGCCGACGTGATCCTGCCCGGCGCCGCCTACACCGAAAAGAGCGCGACCTACGTCAACACCGAGGGCCGCGTGCAGCTGACCCAGAGATCGATCTTCCCGCCCGGCCAGGCAAAGGAAGACTGGGCCGTCCTGCGTGCGCTGTCGGCAACCGCCGGCAAGACACTGCCCTTCGATACCTTGAGCGAATTGCGGGCAACTCTCTACAAGTCGGTCCCGCACCTCCAGCGCATCGATGCAATCTCCGGCAACGGCGACGATTGCCTGACCGGCCTCCAGAATTCAGCCGGCAAGCTTGGCACCGATCCGTTCGCCAACCGTGTCTCCGACTTCTACCTCACCAACCCGATCGCCCGCGCCTCGACCATCATGGCCAAGTTGAGCGCGCTCAAGGCTGAGAAGCAGGCGAGCGGTCAGCTTCACGCCGCCGAGTAGAAACAACGCGAACAACCACAACCGCACCGCGGGGGAGCGGGTAAGAATGAGCCAAGAAACGCAAAACATGCTGCTCGATTACGCCATCTGGTTCGTCACCTATGCCCTATTGAGCGCACTCGTGATGGTCGTCCTCCTGGTTGCGATCGCCTTCCTGCTGTTGATGGACCGCAAGGTCTGGGCCGCTGTCCAGATGCGCAAGGGTCCAAACGTCGTCGGCCCATTCGGCCTGCTTCAATCGTTCGCGGACCTCTTGAAATTCGTCTTCAAGGAACCCGTCATCCCGGCCGGCGCCGACAAGATCGTGTTCATCCTGGCGCCTGTCGCCTCTGCAACATTTGCGCTTGCCGCCTGGGCGGTGATCCCGGTGTCGGAAGGGAATTTCTTCGGCCTCGCCGATGGCCGATGGGTCATCTCGGACCTGAACGTCGGCGTGCTCTACCTGTTGGCGATCTCGTCACTCGGCGTCTACGGCATCATCATGGGCGGTTGGGCGTCGAACTCGAAATATCCCTTCATGGGTTCGCTTCGCTCCGCGGCGCAGATGGTTTCCTACGAAGTCTCGATCGGGCTCGTCATCATCACCGTGCTGCTCTGTGCCGGGTCCCTCAACCTGACGGAAATCGTCAATGCGCAGAAGGTCGGCATCGGTGCAAGCGCCGGATTGCCCCAGTCGATCCTCGACTGGTACTGGTTGCCGCTGTTCCCGATGTTCGTGGTGTTCTTTATCTCCGCGCTGGCCGAAACGAACCGCCCGCCCTTCGACCTGCCGGAAGCCGAATCCGAACTCGTCGCCGGCTTCATGGTGGAGTATTCGTCCACCCCCTACCTCCTGTTCATGCTCGGCGAATACGTTGCAATTGTCACGATGTGCGCGCTGACCACGATCCTGTTCCTCGGCGGCTGGCTGCCGCCTCTCGACGTCGCACCGCTCAACTGGGTGCCGGGCATCGTCTGGTTCTCTTTGAAGGTCATCGCGGTATTCTTCATGTTCGCGATGGTCAAGGCGATGGTGCCGCGCTACCGCTACGATCAGTTGATGCGCCTCGGCTGGAAAGTCTTCCTGCCGCTGTCGCTTCTGATGGTCGTTGTCGTCGCCGGTGTCTTGCAGTACGGAGGACTGGTATGAGCCTGAGCCCCGCCATGCTCGGCGCCCTCGTGGGAGCCGGCCTCGGAATGATCGGTTTCCTGACCCTCCGCGCTGTCGCCGATCGCATCGAGAACATGAAGGGCGGAAACGACCCGAAAACAGCGGCGAAGGTTCTGCGTATCGCGGCCCTCGGCGATCTCATAATTTTCCCGGTGGTCGGCTTCTTCGTCGGCCCGATGCTGCTCAATTGAGGAAGGCTTCCATGGGTATCGCCCAAGGTATCAAATCGCTGTTCCTGACCGAATTCGTCTCGGCGTTCTTTCTGACGATGCGCTACTTCTTCATGCCCAAGAAGACGCTGAACTACCCCTTCGAGAAGGGACCGCTGTCGCCTCGTTTTCGCGGCGAGCATGCCCTTCGCCGCTACCCCAACGGCGAAGAGCGCTGCATCGCCTGCAAGCTATGCGAGGCGATCTGCCCCGCGCAGGCCATCACCATCGAGGCCGGCCCGCGCCGCAACGACGGCACGCGGCGCACCACCCGCTACGACATCGACATGACCAAGTGCATCTATTGCGGCCTGTGCCAGGAAGCATGCCCCGTCGATGCCATCGTCGAAGGGCCGAACTTCGAATTCGCCACCGAAACGCGTGAAGAGCTTTTCTACAACAAGGACCGCCTGCTCGCGAACGGCGACAGGTGGGAAAGGGAGATCGCAAAGAATCTTGAGCTCGATGCAAAATACCGGTGAGAAATGGGCCGGACTGCTGGGCGTGCTGACCGAAGAGGAACTGGACCAGTACGGCCAGATGGCCTTGGACCAGGTTCGTCACGAGTCGAGCCGCGCAGCGATCCACGCAACCATGTTGCTAGCGGCGGTCGCCCTGATCGGCTGGGCCGGCTGGACCATTTACCGACTCGGCGAGGCCGGCGCGCTTGTCTATCTTGCGCTCGCCGCCGCCGGGCTTCTGATCTACATGCCGTGGCGCAGCGTCAAGACGCGCAAGCTCTGGCTAGGTCACTACGCCCGCGTCGAACAGGAACTCGCCCGTCGCCGCGACGACGATAAGGCAACCGGCCGCCAGACGTGAACAGAGGCGCCAACATCGAACGGACTCCAATTTGCCCGGATGGCAAAAATAGAAACACCCGCCCGCTCGGTGGCGAAAGAGAAGAAAACGAAGAAAGCCAAGGACGCACATGATCATCAAAGCCCTTTTCTTCTATCTCTTCGCCATCCTCAGCGTGGCTTCCGGCGCCATGGTCATCATCGCCAGGAACCCGGTCCATGCGGTTCTGTTCCTGATCCTGACCTTCTTCAACGCCGCCGGGCTGTTCGTGCTGCTGGGCGCCGAATTCCTCGCGCTCCTGCTGGTCATCGTCTACGTCGGCGCAGTTGCGGTACTATTCCTGTTCGTCACCATGATGCTCGACGTCGACTTCGCCGAATTGAAGGCAGGCTTCATCAAGAACGCACCCGTCGGCGCGCTCGTCGGCGGCATCGTGCTTCTCGAACTGGCCGGCCTGTTCCTGCTGCACGGTTTCTCGACCGGAGCCTCCGGCGTCACCCAGACCGCGATGCCTTCGATGGGCTCCGGTATCGACAACACGACCGCGCTGGGCCGCGTGCTCTACACGAAATACATCTATTTCTTCCAGGCTTCCGGACTTGTGCTTCTGGTGGCGATGATCGGGGCAATCGTCCTGACACTTCGCCACAAGGAGGGCGTCAAGCGCCAGTCGATCGCAGCCCAGGTCGCCCGCAATCCGCAAACCGCCATCGAGGTCGTCGAAGTCCCAAGCGGTGGCTCCATCATCCCCTCTACGGAGGGCCAGTGATGTTTGCTTCAAGGTTCGATACAACCAGTCCGTCATTCTCGCGTCGTGCCGAAGTCGGGCAACGAGCAGGTCGGGAACCTAGGCACGGCTCAAAGTTGTTGACCCCACAACACATGGGCCACGCCGACGAATATCCTCAGCTTGATTGGGTCCCCGCCTTCGCGGGGATGACGCTGGTGAAAGAACAAACGCCTAGCGACATCACCTCCGACAAGGAGGGCCAGTGATGAGATTCTCAATGGGCATGCGAGCTCTTGCAACAGGTAACGTGGTCTGGCGGTCCCCTGTGATCGGACATGAGGATTACCCCCAGTTCGAGGTGATCGCCAAGGTGGTCGGCGAAGATCGCGTGATCATCCTGAAGCTGAAAACCGGCTCGGGAGATTACACTTACGAAGCGCTTTCGCCCGCACACGCGAGCGAGTTGGGGCAAGCTCTCAAGGAAGGCGGAGAGAAGTTGATGGAGGCGCGAAGCTAATGGACATCGGCCTCGGACATTACCTCACCGTCGCGGCATGCCTGTTCACGCTCGGCATCTTCGGCATCTTCCTCAACCGGAAGAACGTCATCGTCATCTTGATGTCGGTCGAACTGATGCTGCTCGCCGTCAACATCAACCTCGTCGCGTTCTCCTACTTCCTCAACGATCTGACGGGACAGGTATTCGCGCTGTTCATTCTGACGGTCGCCGCCGCCGAGGCCGCCATCGGCCTGGCGATCATCGTCGTCTACTACCGCAATCGCGGTTCCATCGACGTCGACGACATCAACATGATGAAGGGCTGAGCAGGACCCAACAATGATTTATCTCGCAATCGTCTTCCTGCCGCTGGCCGGTGCCTTGATCGCAGGTCTACTCGGCCGCGCCATAGGTGACCGCCCTTCGGAAGTCGTCACGACTACATTCCTGATGGTCGCCGCCCTTCTCTCCTGGCTCGCCTTCTATCAGATCGGCCTGGAACATGAGACGGCCCGCGTCCCCGTCATGCGCTGGATTACCTCCGGTGAACTCGACGCATCCTGGTCGCTGCGCATCGATACGCTGACATCGGTGATGCTCGTCGTCGTCACGACCGTTTCCGCGCTCGTCCACCTCTATTCGATCGGCTACATGCACGAGGACGGCGGCCGCGCCCGCTTCTTCTCCTACCTGTCGCTGTTCACGTTCGCCATGTTGATGCTCGTGACCAGCGACAACCTCCTGCAGATGTTCTTCGGCTGGGAGGGCGTCGGCCTCGCCTCTTATCTCCTGATCGGCTTCTGGTATCACAAGCCCGAAGCCAACGCGGCTGCCATCAAGGCCTTCGTCGTCAACCGGATCGGTGACTTCGGCTTCGCACTCGGCATCTTCGGCATCTTCCTGGTCTTCAACTCGGTCAACTTCGACCAGATCTTCGAGGCCGCAAAGACGGCCGAAAACACCACCTTCTCCTTCCTTGGCTATGAAGTCGATATCCTGACGACGCTCTGCCTTCTGCTGTTCATGGGCGCGATGGGCAAGTCGGCGCAATTCCTGCTGCACACCTGGCTGCCCGACGCAATGGAAGGCCCGACCCCGGTTTCCGCGCTGATCCACGCCGCGACGATGGTCACCGCCGGCGTCTTCATGGTCGCGCGACTGTCACCGTTGTTCGAATACGCACCCGCCGCCAAGGAAGTGGTGATGTACGTCGGCACGCTGACGGCGTTCTTCGCCGCGACCGTCGGTCTCGTCCAGAACGACATCAAGCGCGTCGTCGCCTACTCGACGTGCTCGCAGCTCGGCTACATGTTCGCCGCCTGCGGCCTCGGCGCCTACGGCGTCGCCATCTTCCACCTGTTCACCCACGCCTTCTTCAAGGCGCTGTTGTTCCTCGGCGCAGGCTCGGTGATCCACGCCATGCACCACGAGCAGGACATGCGCAACATGGGCGGTCTCGCCCCCAAGATCCGCCTCACCTACTTTGCCATGCTGATCGGCACCCTGGCCCTGACCGGTGTCGGCATCCCCCACCTGATCGGCTTCGCCGGGTTCCATTCGAAGGACGGCATCATCGAGGCGGCATTTGCCGGCCACACGCCCTATAACGGCGTGTTCTGGGTTTTGACCTTCGCCGCGTTCCTGACCTCGTTTTATTCCTGGCGGTTGATCTTCATGACCTTCCACGGCAACACGCGGGCCAACCCGGACGTTTTCAAGCATGCCCATGAAAGCCCGCTGGCCATGCTGATCCCGCTTGGCGTACTCTCGCTGGGAGCGATCGCCTCCGGGTTCGTCTTCACCGAATTCTTTATGGGCCATCACTACAAGGAGTTCTGGGGCAGCTCCATCCACGAGGGTCCAAACAACCACATCATCCACGCCATGCACGACATCAAGCAGGAGTGGGTGTATTGGGCACCCTTCGCGGCGATGCTGTCGGGATTTGCGCTGTCTTGGCTCTATTACATCTCCGCGCCATGGCTGCCCGAAGCCACCGCCCGCACCTTCCGGCCGGTCTACCTGTTCCTGCTGAACAAGTGGTATTTCGACGAACTCTACGACTGGCTGTTCGTGAAGCCGACGATGGCGCTTGGACGCATCCTTTGGAAGCGCGGTGACGGCGCCATCATCGATGGCACCATCGATGGCACCGCCGCCGGCGTGCAGTGGACGACGGGCCGCGCCACCAGGCTACAGACCGGCTACGTCTATCACTACGCCTTCGCCATGCTGATCGGCGTTGCAGCGATCCTGACATTCTTCCTTCGATCGCTCATCTTCTCAGGCGGAGCCGGCCAATGACCGTTGAGACATCACCGATCCTCTCGATCGTTACCTTCCTGCCGCTGCTCGGCGCGCTGTTTATCGCCTTCCTCCCGGCAACGCCGGGCGGCGACCGCAACGCGCGCCATACCGCGCTCTATACGACGATCTTCACGTTCGCCATTTCGCTTCTCATCTGGATCAATTTCGATACCCGCACGCCCGACTTCCAGTTCGTCGAGGACGTCGCCTGGATCGGGCCGTTCCGCTACAAGATGGGCGTCGACGGCATCTCGATGCTGTTCGTGATCCTGACCACGTTCCTGATGCCGCTGTGCATCCTGGCAAGCTGGGAATCGGTGACCAAACGCGTCAAGGAATACATGATCGCGTTCCTTGTACTCGAAACGCTGATGATCGGCGTCTTCTGCGCCCTCGACCTGATGCTGTTCTACCTGTTCTTCGAAGCCGGCCTGATCCCGATGTTTCTCATCATCGGAGTCTGGGGCGGCAACCGCCGGGTCTACGCAAGCTTCAAGTTCTTCCTCTATACGCTGCTTGGTTCCGTCCTGATGCTGCTTGCCATGTTCGCGATGGCGACGACCGCCGGCACCACCGACATTCCGACGCTGATCCAGGTCGGATCGACCAAGTTCTCACCCGACATGCAGTGGTGGCTGTGGCTGGCCTTCTTCGCCTCTTTCGCCGTCAAGATGCCGATGTGGCCGGTCCATACCTGGCTGCCGGATGCTCACGTCGAGGCCCCGACTGCGGGCTCTGTGATCCTCGCTGGAATCCTTTTGAAAATGGGCGGCTACGGCTTCCTCAGGTTTTCTCTGCCGATGTTCCCGGCGGCCAGCATGGACTTGGCACCCTTTGTGTTCACCTTGTCGGTCATTGCCATCGTCTACACTTCGCTTGTCGCTCTCGCGCAGCAGGACATCAAGAAGCTCATCGCCTATTCGTCGGTCGCCCACATGGGCTTCGTGACCATGGGCATCTTCACCTTCCAGCAGCAGGGCATCGACGGCGCAATCTTCCAGATGCTGTCGCACGGCATCGTGTCGGCCGCTCTGTTCTTGTGCGTCGGCATCGTCTACGACCGCATGCACACCCGCGAGATTGCGGCCTACGGCGGCTTGGCCGACCGCATGCCGGTCTACGCCGCCGTCTTCATGGTCTTCACCATGGCCAACGTCGGCCTGCCCGGCACGTCTGGGTTCGTCGGCGAATTCCTGACCCTGTTGAGCGCCTTCAAGGCCAACACCTGGGTCGCGTTCTTCGCGACCACCGGCGTCATCCTCTCGGCTGCCTACGCACTCTATCTCTACCGGCGCGTCGTCTTCGGTGCGCTGGAGAAGCCGAGCCTCAAGGCCATCGCCGACATGAACTCCCGCGAAATCGCGATCATGGCCCCGCTCGTCATCCTGACCATCCTGCTCGGGTTCTATCCGGCACTCCTGCTCGACGTCATGGCGGTCTCCGTCAAACAGCTTGTAATGAACTTCGAAACCGCGCTGGCTCAGTCCACCGCGGCCGTTGCCCAGTGATCCCCGGAGGCCGCAACCCATCATGCAGATCCTGCTAAGCTACGCCCCGGCCTACCCCGAGATGCTCCTCGCCGTCGGCGCGATGGTGCTTTTGATGATCGGGGCCTTCAGTGACGACAACGCCCACACCGGCGCTTTTGTCAGTTGGCTGGCCGTCGCCTTGATGCTGGCCGCGGGCGGGCTCATCCTCATGCAACCGGAGGGCACCCAGCACCCCTTCGAACAAGCCTTCGTCGTCGATCAGTTCGCCCGTTTCATGAAGCTGCTGATCCTCGGCGGCAGCGCGGTGGCGATGATTTTGTCGTTCGATTTTCTGCGCAATAAGGGCCTGTTGAAATTCGAGTATCCGATCCTGCTCATGCTCGCGACCATCGGCATGATGATGATGGTCTCCGCCAATGACCTCATATCATTGTATCTCGGCCTCGAGCTACAGAGCCTGTCGCTGTATGTCCTTGCATCCTTCCAGCGCGAAAACGTCCGCTCCAGCGAAGCCGGCCTGAAGTATTTCGTCCTCGGCGCACTGTCCTCCGGCATGCTCCTTTACGGTGCCTCACTGGTCTATGGGTTCGCTGGAACGACGGGCTTCTCTGAGATCGCCAACGTCGCAAAGGCGCAGTCGGGGGCCGCCAACATAGGTCTCATCGTCGGCCTCGTCTTCATGCTGGTCGGCCTGGCCTTCAAGATTTCCGCGGTGCCCTTCCACATGTGGACCCCCGACGTCTATCAGGGCGCCCCGACACCGGTGACGGCACTGTTCGCCGCTGCCCCGAAACTGGCTGCCATGGGCCTTCTGATGCGCGTTCTCGGCGGCGCCTTTCCGGGCCTGGAACAGCAGTGGCAGCAGGTCATCTGGTTCATCGCCATCGCCTCCATGCTGCTCGGCGCATTCGCTGCCATCGGCCAGACCAACATCAAGCGCCTGATGGCCTATTCGTCGATCGGCCACGTCGGCTTCGCGCTTGTCGGCCTCGCCGCCGGAACGCAGGAGGGTGCGCAAGGCGTTCTGGTTTACCTCCTGATCTATCTCGTCATGACGCTGGGCACATTCGCCTGCATCCTCGCGATGCGCCGTGGCGACGAAATGATCGAGGACATCGACCAGTTGGCAGGCCTCGCCCAGAACAATCTGATGATGGCTTTTATCCTCGGTATGTTGATGTTCTCGCTGGCCGGCATCCCTCCGCTGGCCGGGTTCTGGGCCAAGGTCTACGTGTTCTGGCCGGCCGTCCAGGCGGGCCTATATCCCTTGGCGGTGATCGGCGTGATCGCCAGTGTGATCGGCGCCTACTACTACCTGCGCATCGTCAAGATCATGTTCTTCGACGAGCCGCGCGAGAAGTTCGTGCCGATCTCCGCAAACCTGGGCTTCGTGATGGGCGCGGCCCTGATCTTCATTTTCGCCTTCGCCCTGCCACAGCTTGGCGGTCCGATCATCGATGCCGCTTCCGCTGCGGCGAAGTCGTTGCGACTTTGAGCGGCCAGGTATCTATGCAGGACCCTTTCGCAACCTGCAGAGATGCGACCCCGATCCTCGAACTGGACGAGATCGGTTCCACGAACGCCGAAGCGATGCGCCGTGCCGCATCCGGCGAATGCGGGCCGCTATGGATCAAGGCGACTCGCCAGACGGCCGGCCGGGGACGCGACGGCCGCGCTTGGCAGAGCCCGGCAGGAAATCTCCACGCCAGCCTCCTCGTGACGCTCTGGACGCCCCCCGCCGATCTGCCGAAACTATCCCTGCTCGCCGGAGTGGCGCTCGCCACAGCCATGGCCGGATTCCTCCCGGCTCACGGCTCGAAGGCCGATCGCCCGCACCTCAAATGGCCAAACGACCTCCTCTTCGGCAACGCCAAAAGCGCCGGGATACTGGTGGAGACAACGCTGCGGGCCCCCGGCGCCTTCAATTGCGTCCTGGGTTTCGGCGCCAACATCGTCAACGCCCCGGAAATTCCTGGCCGCGCCGTCACATGCCTGGCAAACCAGCATGTTGAGACGGCCCCATCGCAACTCCTCGCCGCAATCGACCGCGCACTCCGTGACGGCTTTGCGGCCCTGTCAACGCCGGATGGCTTTTCACGCGTGCGTGATGCCTGGCTCCGGAACGCCCACCCCGTGGGCACCCTAATCACGGTCAACTCCCCAGAGCGAAGCTACAAGGGTCGTTTCGCCGGGCTCGATCGGGACGGCGCGCTGTTGTTGAAGGATGAGACGGGAAGTCTCAGCAGAATCGACCACGGTGACGTTTCAGCTGACGATGATCTTGTGTAGTCTCAACCGTCCGTGTCGGGCACCTAACGTACCCGGATCGATGGCCGGTACGCCAGCACGGGGGACTTCCAACAAATTGCGCAAGGGCGGATTGCCAATTGCCGCAGCCCGGCCGCCGGTTCCCCAACGATAACCTCCCCGCCGCCGTAGCGGCCATGGAAAGGATTTGAATGGCGCAGTCGCCCGATAAGAAAACCGACGAGCTTGTATTCCTCGCCCTGGGCGGATTGGGCGAGATCGGCATGAATGTCTACCTATACGGTCTTGGCCCGGTGCAGAACCGGCAATGGCTGATGGTCGACCTCGGCATAACTTTTCCGGGCCCGACCGAACCCGGGGTCGATATCGTGCTGCCTGATCTGCGCTTCATCACCGCCGAGAAAGCCTCGCTTGCCGGCCTCGTCGTCACCCATGCCCATGAGGACCACATCGGCGCAATCATCGAACTGTGGCCGCAGCTCGAGGTGCCGATCTACGCAACCCCCTTCACGATGGGCATGCTGCGCGCGAAGCTTTCCGAATTTGGCGGCCGCCTGAAACCCGCCCTTCGCGAAATACCTCTCGGCGGCCGTTTCGACGCCGGCCCGTTCAACGTCGAATTCATCACCATGACGCATTCGATCCCCGAAACCTCGGGCCTCGCAATTCGTACCCCGGCGGGAACCATCTTCCACACGAGCGATTGGAAGCTCGACCCGGAACCCGTCCTCGGCAAACCGATCGACCCTGAGAAACTCAAATCTCTCGGCCGCGAGGGCGTCGACGTCCTGGTGTGCGATTCAACCAACGTCCTGCGTGATGGCGTGTCCCCCTCCGAGACCGAAGTCGCCAACTCGCTTGCCGCGATTATCAAGAAGGCCCCGCACCGCGTCGCAGTGACCTCGTTCGCCTCCAACGTCGGTCGCGTCCTCGCCGTCGCCCGCGCCGCGCACGCAGCAGGCCGTCACCTCGTCATTGCCGGCCGCTCGCTGCACAGGGTCATCGAGGTCGGCATCGATACCGGCCACCTGCCGCCGGACTTCAAGTATCTCGACCAGGAGGAATACGGCTATCTGGAACGAAGCCAGATCGTCGTGCTCCTGACCGGCAGCCAGGGCGAACCGCGCGCTGCCCTGTCGCGTGCAGCCGACGGCGAACACCCCGACATCAAGTTCTCCAAGGGCGACCTTGTCATCTATTCCTCACGCAATATTCCCGGCAACGAGAAAGCCATCGGCAGGGTGCAGAACGCGCTTGCCCGCCTTGGCTGCGAAATCCTCACCGACAGCGAGGACCTGGTCCACGTCACCGGCCACCCTCGCCGCGGCGAGTTGCGCCAGATGTACGAATGGATCGAACCAAAGGCGCTCGTGCCGATGCACGGCGAAGCCCGCCACCTGCGCGCCCACGCCAGGTACGCTGCCGAATGCGGCATAAAGAACGTCATCGTCCCGGAGGACGGAGCCATCGTTCGGCTTGCGCCGGGAAAACCCACCATCATCGACGATGCGCCGGTCGGCCGCCTGTATCGCGATGGCCGCCTGGTCGTCCCCGGCGACACCGGTCCGGTGCGCGAGCGCCGCAAGCTGTCGGCGGTGGGTATCGCTGTCGCGTCGTTCGCCATGACGCCGCGCGGCGAACAGGTCTCCGACGTGATGGCGATCCTCGATGGAATCCCGCACACGACCCGCGACGGCGATTCCATGGAGGATGTGGTCCTTGATGCCGTCGAGGGAACCATCGAAAGCATCCCCAAGGCCCGCCGCAAGAACCATGAACTGGTCCGCGACGCAGTCTACCGCGCGGTTCGCGCCGCGATCTACGAAGAGTGGGGCAAGCGGCCGATCGTCAAGATCATGCTGCACGTCGTCGAGTAGCCAGTACCGCTTGCAGCGCGGAACCAGGAAAAGACCCCAACCGAACGAAATGGAGCCACCAGCACATGATCGGTCGACTCAATCACGTCGCCATTGCAGTAAACGACCTGGCCGCCGCAACGGCCACCTATCGCGACACTCTCGGCGCGGAAGTCTCGCCGCCGCAGGCCGAACCCGATCACGGCGTCACGGTCGTATTCGTCAATCTCCCGAATACCAAGATCGAATTGCTCGAACCCCTTGGTGACAATTCTCCGATCGCCAAATTCCTCGAAAAGAATCCCAACGGTGGCATTCACCATGTCTGTTACGAAGTCGACGACATCATAGCCGCCCGCGACCGGATGCGGGCCGCCGGCGCCAGAGTCCTGGGCGATGGCGAACCCAGAATCGGCGCCCACGGCAAGCCTGTGCTGTTCCTCCACCCCAAGGATTTCTGCGGCACCTTGACCGAACTTGAGCAGGCCTGATCAAACGCCATCGCTTCGCCTCCGGCGAATGACGAAAGGACCACCAAATGAGCCTTACATTTGCAATCGCCATTTACTTCATCGTCTGGTGGATGACATTGTTCGCGGTCCTTCCGTTCAATGTCCGCACCCAGGACGAGGCCGGCGAGATCGTCCCAGGTACACCCGAAAGCGCCCCCGCGAAGAGTGCCATGTTGAAGGTCGTAGCCATCAACACCGTCATTGCTTCGATCGTTTTCGCACTCGTTTGGAGTATCGTGGTCTACCAGTGGATCGATCTCGACTTCATGAAGATCCACCAGAATTCACCTGTTTAGTGCGGCAGAAAAAAGCTATTTCCGGCGGGGCGATACCCATACGCCAAAACAAAAGGCGCGAGACGAAAGTCTCGCGCCTGATTTTTTTCACCAACCCGCCGCCCCCGGCAAATGGGACATCAACCCGTGATCAGCCGATCATCGACTCGACGTGCTCCCAGTTGACCAGATTGTCGAAGAATGCCTCCAGATACT
The DNA here is from genome assembly GCA_018830445.1 of Alphaproteobacteria bacterium. Classification (GTDB taxonomy): domain Bacteria; phylum Pseudomonadota; class Alphaproteobacteria; order Rhizobiales; family Hyphomicrobiaceae; genus Filomicrobium. The sequence continues at coordinate 24,461 of JAHJSN010000050.1, forward strand.
TCGGACGCGCATTCCGGTAGTCGATGTAATAGCTATGCTCCCAAACGTCACAACCCAGGATGGGAGTCGCGCCGTGCATCAGCGGATTCTCCCCGTTAGGCGTTTTTGCGACTTCCAACTTCCCGTCACGAATTGTCAGCCAGCACCATCCCGAACCGAATTGCCCTTTGCCGGCTTCGATGAAATCGTGGCGGACTTTGTCGAAACCGCCATAAGCCGAAACGAGCGGCTCTAGCTTGCCGGGCACCTTGCTGCCGCCGCCGCCGGCCTTCATCCATTGCCAGAAATGTATGTGATTGAAGTGCTGTCCGATCTGATTGACGACCGCCTGATCCTTATCGGCGAACGCTTTCTTGCAAATCTCCTCGATCGGCATTCCCGCGTACTTTGAACCGTCGCCTGCGATTTCGTTCCCCTTGTCGACGTATGCTTGATGGTGCTTGTCGTGATGAAACTGGAGCGTTTCCGCAGACATATACGGCTGCAGGGCGTCATAGGCGTAGGGAAGTGCGGGCAGTGAGAAAGTCATGGGGTACAGGCCTCCGGTTGTTGCGATATGAACGCACATACGAGTTGCGGGCAACCTCGTGTTCCGGCTCCGACACTTGGTTCCCCTTGCAGCACGCTATCGACCAAGTGTCGGAGCCATAAGGAACACGAGCAACACTATGATTCTAGTGTAGCTTTTGCACCAAACGTTTGGCAACGAGCCAAGCCGCAAGTAGGGACCGAACGTTAGGTGGGCCACACTAGCCCCTCGCACGAGTTCGTGCAACGCGTTGCAACGCACAACGTTCCCGCTCAGGCGCGCGCTGCGCCCAGCGCTGAAATACTCGGCACCCGAGCACCCATTGGAAATTTTGGTATGGCAACGACACAAAAGCCGGCAGCCAATAGGATTGGCTGGGGTTTGCTGGCCGAATTACGGGAAAGTGAATGGGTGCGGTGCCCTGGACACCGCACCCAATCGGATCACGCCGGGGAAGATCTATCCAGGGTCAGGAAACCATCGCAAAATCAACTTGAACGGTTGATGAACAACACAATCGTGAAACGCGCCCGAGCCCTCGCCCACCGGCAGGATAATGGTTCGCCGACCCCAATAGTTTCGTTCATCCGAACCCTGAGGTTCCGCAACCTGCATGGGCGCGCTGGAACCGCAAAACGCAAGAAAAACAGCAATTGACGCCTTTCTCAAATGTGCAATTTGCGGCATTTCCAACACGCGAACCGTAAACCAAACTAAATGAACGGTTTTGAAAAAATAGATATTGACGTATTACTATTTGTATGGCGTTAGCATTTACTTCACCGGAAACGGGCTTAATCCACCACAGCACAGCCCGCTGATGCCCATGATAAACACAGGCCGCGAGATTATCCGATGATCAAGAAAGGGACGAAAGCCAAAATGGCTAGTATCAATCTGAACAAGATGAGCCTCAAAGACCTTTTGGCGCTACAGGAAGACCTTGAGCAGGCAATTGCCAACGCTCAACTTCGTGAAAAACAGGAAGTGCTCTCCCAGATGGAAGCCCTCGCCCAGGAGCGCGGCTTCAGCATGAATGAGCTGATCACTCCCAGGGGCCGTGGCAAAGGCAAAGGTTCGGTATCGGCAGCCAAGTACGCCAATCCCGACAATCGCGCCGAAACCTGGACAGGCCGCGGACGCAAGCCGAATTGGCTTGTCGATAAACTGAAAAAAGGCGCGAAGATCGACGATTTCGCGATCTGATATATCTCCATACCCACCCAGATCGATACATGACTTCGATCGGGCGTTGGGCAAACATAAAACGCCGACTGCCTAGCGCCGTCGGCGTTCTCTGTTTTAATCTTGATGGCATCCTACTCGTGGCTGTCGTCGAGAAACGCGTACAGCAACTCGAGGCCCGCCAACGCCGCGAGGTTGAACAGACCGACAAGGCCAAATCCCATCGAAACCGAACGCGACGTTTCCGACGAAAGCCCAAAGCGGCTTCCGCAAACACCAATAAAAACCGCAGCGCACACCGCCAAAAGCGCCATCGCACAATACACCACGGCAATCAGCCGCGATCGCTCGCCGCCGTCGCCGCAGGTTGGCCGAAGATGTTCTTGAGTGCCCATGAATGGTCGCCTGATACGCTTTGCTCGGCCTGACATTAATCGAAGTCGGCGCTCTAACAAAACCCCTGTCTTCTACGGCCGCGCCGCGACAATCAATTCGTCGAGTTTTCCAAGCAGCACATTTGCATCCTCCGGAAAGTCCTCTTTCACCCACCATTCTTCGAAGCCCTTGAGAATCTTCCCAACTTCAGGACCGGGAGCGACCCCGCGTGCGATGATATCGGCCCCCTTGAAAGGCATCGCCAACGGCTGCCACCGATCCGGCAGCGTATAGCATCGGCGGAAGCCGTCATCCTTTAAGCCGGCCTCGCTCCGCGCCCAGGCCGCAAGGCATTGCGACCGGTAGGCCGCTTCGCCAAGCCGGTAAAGTGCCGCCCGCTGGCGGGTCTCATCCGCGAACTGGCCATCGCGCGCACAGTCGGCCGCATGAACCAATCCGGACCGCTCGGCATTGGACAGCCGCAGTCTGGAAGCCAGCATTCGTGCATCGTCGGCATTGTTTGTGGCAAGTGCCGCCAGGCGGCCTATGGGGTCGCGATCGGCACCCAGTTCCATTTCCAGCGTTGCCAACTTTTCGAAGCGATCAAGCTCGGATTCAAGCCCGGTCACGATGCTATCGATCCCAGCCTCCTGCATTGCCTTCAAAGCTTCCTTGGCTCGCGGCGCCACCAGCAGCTTCAACAGCTCTGCCCCGATACGCTCCGCCGAAAGGCTGCGCAGGCCATCTCGCTCCTTCACACACGAGCCCAATCCCTCCGGATCGATTGGACCCTGCCCATATGCGGCAAAGAACCGGAAGAAACGCAGGATGCGCAGATAGTCCTCGCGGATGCGCTCTTGCGCGGAGCCGATGAAACGTACCCGCCGCTCGATGAGATCCGCCAGTCCGCCCAACGGATCGTGCACCCCGCCATGACGGTCGCAGTAGATGGCGTTCATTGTGAAATCGCGGCGCGCTGCATCCTCCGCCCAGTCTTCTGTGTAGGCCACGGTTGCGTGGCGGCCGTGGGTCTCGACATCCCGTCTGAGCGTCGTCACTTCGAATGGGACGCTGTCGCTGACAATCGTGATTGTTCCATGCTCCAAGCCCGTGGCGTGAACGCTGAGGCCCGCCTCGCGACACAACTTCATGACGGCGTCCGGCAGCGCTGGAGTAGCGATATCGACGTCGGCGGCATCGAGACCCATCAACGAATTGCGTACCGCCCCGCCAACCGCACGCGCCGGGTAGCCGCCGGCTTCAAGTGCATCGAACACCCGCTGGCATGCCGGGCTGGCAAGCCACGGCGCGGTTGCCAGGTCCGGTTCTCCCTGGGTACCAGGGGCGGCATTCTTCGCCTCGTCAGCCATCGCTAGGTCGCGGCTTCTTTTGAACCTCACCGGGCACGATCTTTCCATCGCGAAACTCCGGCGGTCTATAGGCCTGTCCAGGCTGACCGCCTTCCAGCGTTCCGAAAATGAATACAACGCACAAGACGAGCCCCACCCCCGAAAGAAACAGCCAGACAAACGGAGCATCGTTAGGCACACCCCGCTGACCGCGGCTGAACCCACCCGTGAGATAGATATAGGCCAGATAAAGAATAGTCGGGAGTAGCAGGAGAATGAGGTTCTCGATGACGATACGGATCATACGAATGTCAGCTTTCGGTGGAAGTTCCGGATGATTCCGGCAGTCGCACCCCAAATATAGCGCTCCCTATACGGGATGGCATAGAAATAGCGGTCTTTCCCCTGCCATACGCGGCTATGGGTCAAATGGTTGGCTTCGTCGAGCAGAAACGCCAGTGGAACCTCGAAGACGTCCTCGACTTCGTTGGGGTTCGCCACCAGTTCGAAGCCCGGACGTATCATTGCCACCATCGGACTGACCTCGAATCCGGTCCGGGTCTTGTACAGGTCGAGAAATCCGAGCGGTTCCACGAACTCGCTCGCAAGCCCGATCTCCTCTTCCGCCTCCCTGAGCGCGGTTTCGACGACCGTTTCGCCTTCGTCGAGCTTGCCGCCAGGAAATGCGATCTGACCGGCGTGTGAAGACAGATGCGCTGTTCTCAGCGTCAGGATCACACTGGGAACGTCCCGCGCCACCACCGCGATGAGAACCGCCGCCGGCCGCAACGGCGGCAGCGGCACCGCCTCGTTCCAGCCGGCGTTGAGATCGTCATCGCCGGGCCCATCCGAATGAGGTGCGGGCGGCGCCTTGTGCAGCCTGTCGAGCGCTCGTTCACGCAAGGCGCCCGGCGACATCGCGTAGTCCAGAAGCGAACCGCTGCCAGTCGGCATGGGCGACATCCCTGCTATTGAGTTTCCCGGCTCCAGCCTGAAACGCGGGTGTTGCGGCTGTCCGGAACACAAAACGAGAACTTAGCGCGGATTCCGGGCTGACGCTTGGCCACCGAGTGTCAAACTCGGAGCGCTAGTGTTCTGGATCAAACATTTGATTCCCGGGTGGAGGTCGTCAAATGTTTGTGAATCCAGAACACAATCAGCAGGTTGCCTAGTGTTCCGGGCTGACATTCAGGTTCCCGGCAGGGAACCATATGTCAGAGTCGGAGC
>JAHJSN010000051.1 GCA_018830445.1 Alphaproteobacteria bacterium
CGATTTAGGCGAGACAGGCCACTAGTGCTCCGACTCTGACATATGGTTCCCTGCCGGGAACCTGAATGTCAGCCCGGAACAATGTCAGCCCGGAACACTTGGCAACCTTTTGATTGTGTTTTGGATTCACAAACATTTGACGACCTCCACCCGGGGATCAAATGTTTGATCCAGAACACTAGGGGCGCCGGCTAAAGTTACCACTGGAAGACCCGTACCTCCGCGTCGGGGAGGGAGGTGTGTGGCGGTGCGAAAGCACAGGCCTTCCAGCGGTTCAGGTTGCTCACTCCAACTGCTCGGAGGAGTTTGCAGACCTGTTGCGCGAACGAATTAGGAGCGGGGACCTTCTCCGTTCGCCATGAATGGTTTCGTTGCCGAAACCATTCAATCCCGATACGTTCCAGTCATCCCTGAGCGGCAGTTGGTTGCCTTGGATGCAGCCTGTCGCTCTTCGCTTCGTAGACCCCGTGTGAGTGGGGCGAGAAGACGGATGCCGGCTTTCATCTGCAGGATGCGCGGTTCGGCTCGGGCAAGAACTTGCTGAGGGGCCGGACGGCGAGATGTGTGAAGAGTTAAATTCTGTGGCGCCTTTGTGTTTCCCCCATAAAGGCGCTTGTCGTTGATCCCTGATCGGCTGCGACAGCTGGTGTCGGTGCCGTTGAACAAGTGTGATTTGAGTGTCACACCAAGGCAATTTCAGGGCGGGAGTGCGGCGGTGCTGCGATATGCAGCAGGTGGCCGGTCAACTAAACCAACAACCTGAAACAGAGTTCACAACGTTCTGAATAAACACCTCTGGGCGCAGCGGTGAAATAGGTCTGCGCGCGACCGTGTTCTATAGAGATGACAATGATACCGAAGGCTGGCTGATGCAACTGTCTGGAAGGCGAACGTCGAGCTTGTGTTGCTGTCGCTCCACAACGATCTGGCTGGAATGACCAGGGGTGCCTTGGCTGCGTGCCCGAACATTCGGCGGGGTTTTGCGTGGACCTTATAGCCGCGGGAGACAAAACCCGTGATGTCTCAGGCGATGCAAGCGTGGCGGGTCGGCCTGCAGCAGATCGCGCTTCGGCTACCGGTGGGAAGAGGACATCAGTGACAATCGGCGAGGTTCACCGCGTTCGGAAATGCCGGCTTCGACTGACATCGAATGCTTGGGCGTTTGCGGGGGCGCACGCCGAAGATATTGCCGAACATTGGCGCAAGAGGACTGTGGAAAACCCGGGGTTCTTCAATGGGCGGGTGCTGCTCATGGAACGCATGAGCCTGACCGGCGGGGTGCTTGAGGCGGATTTCATGGAGTCCCGGTTCGCGGATTTCCTGTTCTGGAAGGACCAGGGGTTGCCGGCGGCCGGGGCCATCGACGGATTTGGGTCTGCATTGATCCGCGCGCGCGGCGGCGAGGTTCTGCTGGCGCGGCAACGGGCCGGCAACGTCAACGGCGGGCTCATCTACATGCCGGGAGGCTTCATAGATCCCCGCGACGTTACGGTGGAGGGCTGCATCGACATCGATGCCAGTTTCGGGCGGGAGCTCGAGGAGGAGACTGGGCTTGCGCCGAGCGCTTTTAAGCGCCGCCCGGGCTATCTTGTTACGGTGATGCCGGGCCAGGTCTCCATTGCCATCGAGTTCGTTTCCGACCTGGAGGCGGCAGAACTGCGGACGCTGCTGCTCGAAAGTATCGCACGGCAGGCAGCCCCGGAACTGGAGGATTTCGTCATCTACTCGGCTCCACCGGCTATCGAAGACAGCGAAGTCATGGCATTTTCCCGCCGCGCGCTCGCGGCTGTTCTTTGACGAGCGTGCCCGGCCTTGGCGGTCCTGCACATGGCGCTTGACGCGGAGGTGGAAAGAGGCAGAGTGCCGCCGGATCGAGGCGCACAGAGCAAGTGCGAGACCTCCCAGGACAGCAGGTGCCAGAGACCGATGCGGCTCGACTTTTATACCCTCGACGTCTTTACCAAGCAGCGTTTCGGCGGCAATCCGCTGGCCGTCGTGCTCGGTGCCGACGAACTTTCCGATGAGCGGATGCAGGCGGTGGCGCGGGAGTTCAACCTCTCGGAGACGGTGTTCGTCACGGCGCCGAAGAACCCCGCACACTCGGCAGGGATGCGTATTTTCACGCCGCGTGAGGAGTTGAAATTTGCCGGGCATCCGACGGTCGGTACCGCGGTTCTGCTGGCTGAACTCAAGGCGGGCGCAATCGATGCGGAACAGGATTCCATCGTTGCCTTGGAGCAACCGATCGGTCTGGTGCGGGTGGGACTGCGGCTGAAACGCGGGGAAGCGGGCTTTGCCGAATTCGACGCGCCCAAGATTCCAATGGATGCCGGCGCGTTGCCGGGCGTGGAGAAGCTTGCGGCCGGTCTTGGGCTTATCGCCAACGAGATCGGCTTCGAAAACCACCGCGCCCGATGCTTTGCGGCCGGTCCGGCATTCGCCATGATCCCGGTCTCGACGCGCGAGGCGATCGCCAAGGCGCGCGTCAATCCGGCGAACTGGTCAGCGGCGTTCGACGAGCAGGGGATTGTCGGCACCTACCTCTACACGCGTCAGTGCCTGCACAACACGTCGGCATTCCATGCCAGAATGTTCGCCCCGGCGCTTGGGGTGCCTGAAGACCCAGCAACGGGTTCGGCGGCGATATGTCTGGCCGGTGCGATCCACCAGTTCGACGATTTCCCCGATGGTACGCACAAACGCGTCGTCGAGCAGGGCTATGAAATGGGACGGCCGAGCGAGATCCAGGTTTCCCTGATTGTGCGCGGCGGCGCACTGGAGACGGTGCGGATCGGCGGGCAGGCCATCCGGGTCGCGGAAGGGCGGATAACCGTCTGAGCGAGGGCCCGTCGGAGCTCGATGCTGCGGCGCGACATCGGCGGGCTTGCAATTTGTTCACCGCTTTGGCTTATAGTGCGGCACGGATCGATTTATTCGGCAAGATCCGGCTATCTGGGAGCGCCGCACGGACATGTGCCGCTACGACCACATCGCCATGATCATGGACCCCGCGCCGGCGACGGCGAGCGGGGCGTCGGCCGATTGTCTCATTGCTCTGCCCGGGCTGCTCCTTAGAAGCCCCTGAGTCGTTCAGGGTTCCCCGAAACCATTCGGGGTCCAGGCTCAGGGGTTTGGCGGAACTTTCATCAGGATTGGTTCGATTTGAACGCCTGGCCGGAGTGAGGCCGGAGCGGTGAGCACAAGGGCAGATTTGACATGACGACAGCAAAAGACAAGGCCGATGAGGCCGACGACCGGGTGTTGATCTTCGACACCACGTTGCGCGATGGCGAGCAGTGTCCCGGCGCGACCATGACGTTCGAGGAAAAGCTCGAGGTTGCCGATTATCTCGACGAGATGGGCGTCGACATCATCGAGGCGGGTTTTCCGATTGCCTCAGATGGCGACTTCGAGGCGGTCAGGGCGATCGCCGAAAGGGTCGAGAAGGCCACGGTTGCCGGGCTTGCCCGGGCGATCGACAAGGATATCGACCGGGCCGGCGAAGCGGTAAAGGTCGCCAAGCGCGGACGCATCCATACGTTCGTGTCGACGTCACCGATCCATCTTGCCCATCAGATGCGCAAGAGCGAAGAGGAAGTGCTCGAAATCATCACGGCGACCGTGAACCGGGCGCGCAATCTCGTCGATGACGTCGAATGGAGTGCGATGGACGCAACGCGCACCCCGATCGGGTATCTGGTGCGCTGCGTCGAAGCTGCGATCAAGGCGGGGGCGACGACCATCAACCTGCCCGATACGGTCGGTTATGCCACTCCGGAGGAATACGAGGCCATGTTCCGCGCCGTGCGCGATGGTGCGGCGGGGGCGGACAAGGCGATCTTCTCGGTGCATTGCCACAACGATCTGGGCTTGGCGGTGGCCAACTCACTGGCCGGAGTGCGCGGCGGCGCGCGTCAGGTGGAATGCACCATCAATGGCATCGGGGAGCGTGCTGGAAACGCGGCGCTGGAAGAAGTCGTCATGGCGATCCGCACGCGTGCGGACGCGTTGCCCTATACGGTGGGTATCGACACGACGATGCTGACGCGGGCCTCCCGGCTGGTCTCGGCGGTGACGAATTTTCCGGTCCAGTACAACAAGGCAATCGTCGGACGTAACGCGTTCGCGCATGAGAGCGGCATTCACCAGGACGGGGTGCTGAAACATCAGCAGACCTACGAGATCATGACACCGGAGTCTGTCGGGGTGTCGAAGACTTCGCTGGTCATGGGCAAGCATTCGGGTCGTGCGGCTTTTCGCAGCAAGTTGAAGGATCTCGGATATGAGCTGGGCGACAACCAGTTCGAGGATGCTTTCACGCGCTTCAAGGCGCTCGCTGACCGCAAAAAGCATGTCTACGACGAGGACATCGAAGCGCTGGTGGATGAAGAAATCGCCCACATGCATGATCGGACAAAGGTCGTGGCGCTGACGGTGATTGCCGGCACGATGGGTCCGCAGACGGCGACCCTGACGCTCGACATCGAAGGCGAGCACAAGACGGTGCAATCGACTGGAAACGGTCCAGTTGACGCTACCTTCAATGCGATCAAGCAAATCATCCCGCACAAGGGTACGCTGGCGCTCTACCAGGTTCATGCGGTGACGCAGGGGACGGATGCGCAGGCGGAAGTCTCGGTGCGGCTGGAAGATGACGAAGGCCGCATGGTAACCGGCCGGGGCGCGGATACCGACACGATGGTTGCATCCGCGCGCGCGTATGTTGCGGCGGTCAACAAACTCAAGCTGAAACGGGAAAAGACGGCGCGTGCCGAGGCCATCGTCTGAGAAGACTGTTGCTATCGTCAGGCGGGCTACACTGGCAGCGGATGCCGGTGTAGCCTGCTTAAAAAAACCGTACAGGTCCGCAGGCTCGACGACGCCGGCCTTCAGGCGCCAGAAAAAGGGACGATAGGTTTACCGGGTGGCAGGCGTTTTTTCCGACGACATCGCAATAGATCTTGGGACGGTGAACACCCTCGTTCATGTCGTCGGTCGCGGGGTTATTCTCGACGAGCCGTCGGCGGTTGCGGTGCGCACCATCGGGGGCGTGCGTGAGGTGCTGGCGGTGGGGCTTCGCGCCAAGGCCATGCTGGGTCGCACGCCGGAGAGCATCGAACTGATCCGGCCGCTGCGCGACGGCGTCATCGCCGATTTTGTCGCCACCGAGGAAATGCTGCGCCAGTTCATCAAGCGGGCAAAGACCAAATTCGGGTTCCTGCGACCCAGAATTCTGATCTGCGTGCCGGCCAGCGCGACCCCTGTGGAACGGCGTGCCGTCTACGAAACTGCGGTGTCGTCGGGATCGCGGCGCGTGTTTCTCGTCGAGGAACCCGTTGCGGCGGCGATCGGTGCCGGCATGCCGGTCGATGAGCCGCGGGGATCGATGGTCATCGACATCGGCGGCGGGACGACTGACATCGCCGTACTTTCGCTCGGCGGCGTGCTGCAGGCGCGCTCGCTGCGCTGCGCAGGCAATGCGTTCGATGAAGCGATCATCCGTTATGTGCGACGCCGGCACCACCTGCTGATCGGCGAGGCCAACGCGGAACGGATCAAGATCGAGGCCGGGACAGCGGTTGCCGGAGATGACGCGCGTGACCTCGATATCCACATCAGGGGGCGGGACCTGAGGAAGGGACGGCCGAAAAGCATCGTGCTGACCCCTTCGGATATTGCCGAAGCGCTCGATGCTCCAATCGACAATATCACCGACTTCATCCAGCGGGCGCTGGAGGATCTGCCGCCCGACATCGCGGCGGATATCTGCGAAGCAGGAATCTGCCTGACAGGCGGCGGCGCGCTGATCGACAAGCTCGACAAGGAGTTCGAGCGGCGCGTCGGGGTCAAGTTCACGCTGCCTGAATCGCCGATGCACTGCGTCATCCGCGGTTCGGCGAAGATTCTGGAAGAACTTGATCAGCGTCAGCACCTGCTGCTGACGCCTTGAGCATGTTAACCTTCTGAATTGTTTGTTTTCAGCCTATACTTTGAATGGCTTGCGCCAGCGTGATGCAGCGCTTACGGCACGTATCAGTTGTTGGGGGCGGACAGTCCGATATGCGAGTTCTACCCACGAGGCGTTTGCTGCGCAGGCGCGAGCGAAAGGTGGGAAGCCGTCTTAAGCTGGCGGGTGGCCTGTTGCTCGTCGGATTCGCGCTCAGTCTGGTTGTTGTCGGACGCATCTATCCGGCAGAAGTCGCCGATGTGCGCATGCGCCTTGCCGGCCCGCTTGCCTCCATCCTTCGCGTGCTGCAGGCACCGCTTGAGCCGCTGTCCCAGCTTGGGCAGCGGTACAGCGACTACATGAATATGCAGAGTGAACTGGCGCGGTTGCGTAACGAAAACGAGGAACTCAAGGGCTGGCAATGGCGTGCCGTGGAACTTGAGCGGCAGCTGGCGGATCTGAGCGCGCTCAGTAAAGTGGTCAGCGAGCCGGGGCTCGACTATGTGACGTCACGGGTGGTGGCCCGGTCGATCGGAGCCCACAGCCGCAGTGCATTGATCGGGGCCGGCAGAGGCGCCGGAGTTCGCGCGGGGGCGGCGGTGCTCAACCAGCGCGGCCTGGTCGGCAGCACGTACGAGGTTGGCCCGGGAACGTCACGCGTTCGGCTTCTGACGGATAAGACCTCACGGATCCTGGTCAGCATCGGACGCGGGCTCGTCACTGCGGAAGCCGAAGGCGCAGGAGATGAATTGCTTGATATCCGTGATGGCGGACGGATGTTCGATGTTGCGGTCGGCGACGAAGTCCGGTCGGCAGGTGAGCCGGGTGGAGTTCCACGCGGCCTGAGAATTGGCCGGGTCGTGGGATCGGCGAAGGGCATGCGCATCGAGCCCTATGTTGATTTCGACCGCCTCGATTTCGTCAGCGTTCTGGTGCCGGCCGGGCTTGCCAGCGAAGCGAGGGGCAGCGGCCGCGAAACCGGTGGAGATGAAGCCCATCTCACCGCGCATCTCAACGAAGAGGCAGAAGGCGGCTCAGCGAACCGGGTTGGTGGTGGGCCCGTTGCGGACCGCTTGGTAGCGCCGTCGCGCACCGTGGATTAGCGGAGAGCACATGGGACAGATTCCGCCGCTCCTGTTGCTGGCGATAGCCACTGGCGTTGCGTCAGCTCCCTGGGTCGGCGGAGGAAATGCGGCGCTCGATATCGCCGCCGGTCTGCTGCCGGCCGTCGTGATCCACTATTGGGCGTTGCGGCGCGCGAGCGTGTTGCCGGTCATAGCGGTTCTGTTCAGCGGCCTGTGCGTCGATGTCTTGAGCGGAGGCCCATTCGGTTTTTGGACGTCGGTCTATTCGTTCAGTTGGGTCATCGGGCTCGTGCAGCGGCGATGGGCTACGGTATTCTGGAAGCCCGGACGGTGGGCGATGTTTGGGGTGGCAGTCGTTATTCTAGCCGGCGGCATATCGGCGGCCGGTGCGGTGCTGGGGGGCGATATCGCGCCGGCAGGCGTGCTGTTGGAAGCGTCGATCTGGCTCATCGCGGGTTATCCGCTGCTTGCGGCGATCCTGCGCATCGGTGATGGGACGCGCGAAGGGCGGCCTCTCGAGAGCGACTGACCGGTGTCGGAATGAACGGCTCTGCTGGCGTTCGATGATTTGCGGCGCTTGGCGTTCGCTGCCGGCTGAATGTCGCAACTCGCCCCGGTCCCCTCCTTGAGGATTGCAAGAAGGTGGGCGCGCGCCCTGTTGACCCGGCTCTTGATGGTGCCAGCCGGGCAGCCACAGACCTCTGACGCCTCCTCGTAGGAAAGCCGGTCAATGCAAACGAGGGCAATGGCTTCACGTTCGCGGAAAGGAAGCTTGGCGAGCGCCCGCCTGACGTCGCTCAGTTCGGCGGCAGCAGGTTGTTCGGGCTGTGAAACAAGCGATGCGGCGAACGAACCGTCGACGTCTTCGACTTCGGGTTTCGTCCTGCGTATGTGGACCAGGAACGCGTTTCTCAAGATCGCCAGGAGCCAGGGTTTGATGCGGTCCGGTTCGCGCAGGCATGCGCGGTTTCTCCAGGCATTAAGTAGCGCGTCCTGGACGATGTCGTCTGCAAGAGCGGCATCGCGGCATAGCGATTGCGCATAGGCGCGCAAATCCGGGATGGCTTGCAGCAGCTGTCGATCGAAGCCTGGACGGAAACCGGTCATTGGTGCGTGCCTCCTGCCAGGGACCGGATCAATGCATGAAATCTCTCCGGCACCGGCTCGTTGAAGACGTCTGCAAACGCTTCGCGCAGCTTTTCGCCGATTTCGGCCTCAATACTTTCGTCGATCGCCGGGCGATCAGGGCGTGCCGGATCAGCTGGTTCGTGCGCGGGCTGTCGTTTGAGAGTCATCGGGTTTGACCAGTCCTCGGTCTTCATTTCCTTGTTTGCAGGGCTCAAGAACCGAGCACCACCGAGGCGAGTATTGAGGAAACATCTCTCGAAAATATAAACTTTTACGCGAGTTTACATATAATACACACGTTTAGGTTGATTATGGCCTCGAGATTTTAGCGTCGAGGAGGATCACGTGAACGCTTTGCAACTCAGTTCTGATTTCGTGGCTCTGCTGCCGTCGCTACGCCGATACGCGCGGGCGCTTGCCGGTTCGCAGGAGGTCGGCGACGAACTCGTCATCAAGACCCTGGAGTGGCTTGGGAAAAGCCCGGCGATGTCGATGGACCTGTGTCCCAGGATCGCTTTGTTCCGCCTGCTGACGCAGCTGTGGCAGGGGGTCATTGGCGAATACATTCGCGAACAGGCGGAGGGGGCAGCGCAGCCAACCATCGCCGACCAGCGCATCGCACAACTCGACGGAGTGGCCCGGCAGGCGTTCCTGCTGGTTGCCATGGAAAAATTCTCTGCGACGCAAGCCGCGCTCATTCTCGGGATCAGCGAGGAAGAGTTCGAGGCGCAGATCGCAATCGCTAGGCGCGAGATTGCCCAGCACGTTGCAACGGATGTGTTGATCATCGAGGACGAGCTGTTCACGGCGATGGAACTGGAGATGCTGGTTTGCGGGCTCGGGCACCGGGTGGCGGGTAAGGTGCGGACCCACAAGGAAGCGGTGGACGCCGTCAAGGAGGTGCCGCCCGGCCTGATCCTTGCCGACATTCAACTCGCCGACAACAGCAGCGGGATCGATGCCGTTGCCGAGATCCTGCGGCTCATTTCGATTCCGATCATATTCATTACCGGCTGTCCGGAGCGGCTTCTCACGGGCAAGGGGGCGGAGCCGACGTTTCTCATCAAGAAGCCGTTCAAGGCCGATGAGGTGCGCGCGCTCATCTCGCAGGCCGTCTACTTCAAGCAGAACGCGACGGCGGCCAATTTTGCCGGCGATGCCGTGCAGCGGGGCCTTGCGGCAAGAGCCTAACCGGCCAAGCAGCGGCCGGATCCGCCTCGATTCAGAACACGTCGCAACGCGGCATTGCCCATCGCGCACTGAAGCCTGGTTCGCCGCGAACCGGACAGGGCGGCAGGGGATCTTTTGACAACTACCGTTGGGGTTTTCACATGAGTAACGATTACTTTGTCGGCGATGGGCGCGACATAACGGGCGGGCACGATACCGACGGCATCTGCGGAGGTGATCCAAGGGCGCTCGAGGAAGCTTTGCGCTACCAATCGATTGCGATCGATAACATGACGCAAGGGCTGTGCCTGTTCGATTCCGAGCAGCGCGTCGTCGTGTGCAACAGTCAATACAGGCATCTTTACGGGCTGAGCGAACTCGATGTCAGGCCGGGGACGACGCTCGAACAAATCTGTCGCGCCAGAATAGCCAACGGAATTTACGGCGAGGACAATCCGGAAAAGTATATCGCAGAACGGACGAAGCCGTTCAGTACCGCTCACGAACAAACGCAGCGGCTGAACGATGGAAGAACCATTCTCATCCGGCGCAGACCGATGCCGGATGGTGGCTGGGTGACCACGCACGAGGATATTAGCGAACGATGCGAAGCCGAAGCTCGTGTCGCCCACATGGCATTGCACGACGGCTTGACCGGATTGCCGAACCGCACGCTGTTTCAAAGCCGGCTGGAGGACGCCATGAAGCGCGTTCGCCGCGGCGAACGGGCAGCGTTGTTGTGGCTCGACCTCGACCATTTCAAGAGCGTCAACGATACCTATGGGCATCCGGTCGGCGACGCGCTGCTGTGCGAAGTGGCCGCGAGGATCCTGTCCAACATCAGAGAGACGGATACGGTGGCGCGCCTCAGCGGGGATGAGTTCGCGGTATTGCAGGTGCAGGTTTCGACGGCCAACGATTGCTCAGCTCTGGCGCAGCGCCTGATCAGCATTCTCAGCGAACCCTATATGGTCGCAGGCCATCTTCTCATGATCGGTGTCAGCGTCGGCATCGCGATTGCCGACAGCGAGAACCATGATGCCCGCGATCTGATGCGAAGCGCGGATCTGGCGCTTTACAAATCCAAGAACGAGGGCCGCGGAACGTTCCGATATTTCGCCACCGAAATGGATGTCGCGATGCAGGAACGCCGGCAGGTCGAGGCGGATCTGCGTGCGGCATTGGTGCGGGGGGAATTCCAGCTCTATTATCAGCCGATCATGGATCTCAAAGCAATGAAGCCGTGTGGGTTCGAGGCGCTATTGCGCTGGAACCATCCCTCGCGCGGGTTGGTGGCGCCGCTCAATTTCATTTCAATCGCGGAAGAAACCGGCCTCATCATGCCGATCACGGAATGGGTGCTCAATCAGGCCTGCCAGGATGCGAAGGGCTGGAGCCGGCCACTGAGTGTCGCCGTCAATCTTTCGGCGGTGCACTTCCGCCATGGCAATCCGGCGCAATCGGTCCGCAAGGCGCTCGAAACTTCGGGACTCGACCCGGCGCGGCTCGAGGTCGAGATCACCGAATCGCTGTTTCTCGACAAGACGGTGCATACCGCGGCGATACTCGAGGATATCAAGCGGATGGGCGTGCGCATATCGATGGACGACTTCGGCACGGGGTATTCGTCGCTGAGCTATCTGACGGCGTTTCCGTTCGACAAGATCAAAATCGACCGATCGTTCGTCAAGGACCTACCTTCGGGCAAGGGGTCGCTCGCAATCCTGCGTTCGATCGCCGGTCTCGGCTTTTCGCTGGGGATGACGACCACGGCCGAAGGCGTCGAAACGGATGAGCAACTTGCGGTCGCCATCGATGAAGGATGCACGGAGGTCCAGGGCTACTATTTCAGCGCTCCGAAACCGTTGGAAGACATGGATGACACTTTGAAGAACTGCGATGACAAATGCGCCGGATACACGCGAGCACGCGGGCCGAAATTCAATGTGGTCTAATGGCGGCGCGCAGGCTTAACAAATTCATTCCGGTCCAGGTGTTGCGGCACTTCGCTTCGCTATCAATCCGGGCCCGGAAACTAGTGTGGCGTCGCGCCTTAATTGACCTGTTGGTGCCGCACAGGAGTTGTCAATTGAGGCGCGCTGAACGCCACACTAAGCCATTGTTTTCGCTAGTGGCCTTCATGTCTCGCCTAAATCGTCAGCGGTTGCGGCCAG
>JAHJSN010000052.1 GCA_018830445.1 Alphaproteobacteria bacterium
GCGCTCGGCCGCATCGAGGTCCACGATGTATTTTTTGGCTGGCATGTCGATGCACCCTGTCGGTTGAGAGCCCGACGAGGTAGGAATCAGTGTTCGCGGCCGATGCACATGAGTCAATTTAGCCGGTGCAGGCCACTAGTGCGATTGCCTTACCAACCGATATCAGCCTGTACCTAATCGAAAACCCCTGGCCGAATGGCCGGTTTGGGTCAGATCTCGACCGAAATCGGCCTGAGGTCAATGAGGGCGACGGCGCTCGATGACCACCCAATACCGACCGTCCTCACCTCAATTTGCGTCGATGCGTTTGCATTGCAGCAAAAATTGGATTGCGATCCTGCGGATGGCGGACACAAAAAGCACATGCTGTCTGATAATCCGTGTCTGTGATCGTCTGCAGCTGGCCCTGAACGACGTTTCGTTGCGGCGCAGCACAGTTTCCGGAGTCGGGGGTATCGCGTCGCAGTTCCCAGTCCATATCGCGAACGGACGGTATCAGAGGTGAAGCGGGCATACGGCCAGAGGCGCTGAAGCCCGCCCGTGACCCCAAGCTGCCGAAGTATATGCGCTCGTTTCTAGGTCGTTTGCAGGACTGTAAGACTGTCTGGTCAACAGCTAGGTCCAATCAATTATTGACAGGTGTTGTGCACTTCATTGATCGAGCACAAGCGGGCGTTATAGTCGTCGAGCTATTGTCGATCAACGCGGCCCTGTATATCGTCGGAGTGTCTCTCGGTGCGTCGTCTTAAGAACCGAAATGACCTAGGGCTGAAGGGGAGCATTATCGAAGGGGGTTGAACGTGCACCCAGACCGCGCGCAGATTCGACGATAACATCGAAGGGGTAAATTTTCATGGATGGATCTAACTTAACCGGCTTTCCGCTCCGCACAGTCGCACCATACAGGGCCTTGCTAAGCATCGCAGCGACGCTTCTTATGCTGGCGGTCGCACCGTTTGCCCATTCTGAAGGCGCAAAGGTCAAGGCGGGGACGCTGACGTGCAAAGGTCAAGGCAAGGTGGGCTTGATCCTGGGATCCAAAGAAATCTTGGATTGCACCTATGCACCAGCCGACAACCGACCGGCACGAAAGCTGAGAGGTACAATTACAAACGTCGGTCTCGACATCGGTGTCAAAGGCAAGAGCGTGATGGTGTGGGGCGTACTTGGCTCCACCACATCCCTTCCCAGCGACGCCCTCCGTGGAAGCTTCTACGGAGCAGCCGCCGATGCCTCGCTCGGGCTCGGTGCAGGCGCCAAGGTTCTGGTTGGCGGCAACAACAAGTCTGTCGTGCTACAGCCATTAAGCGTTCAAGGCCAGACAGGCGTGAACTTGGCAGTTGGTATTTCCGGACTGAACCTCAAGGAGCAGTGATCGACAGCTGGCCGTATCGGCTGTCTCAGATCCGTGAGACTGGGCGATTGTTCTTCTGGGGTGCTTGGGAGGGTTTGAGGGCTCGCAAGCGTCATTCGGATAAGGCGGCCTGAAGCGTTCTCGCATGGGCTCTCCTTCTTCAGCATCCCTGAGACAGTTATCACCACAATAGGTGGGACATCTGACATGACAATGCGTATCCTGCTGTTTGCTATCTCGATATTCTCTGTCGCCGGGAATGCCTACGCAGATGCTCTGGCGGATTGCCGCTCGTCGGCTTCCGGGCATGATCGGATCGATGCATGCTCACGAGTGATCGCAAGTTCAGAATTCAAACCAGCCGACAGGAGTACGGCACATCGCATCCGTGGTAGTATGCGGTCGCAAGCCGGGGCCAATGAAGAGGCGATCGACGATTTTAACAGCGCAATCGCACTCGATCCGGACAACGATGGAGCCTATTCTGGCCGCGGAACCATAAGATTGATTAGTGGAAATCATGCGGCTGCGATCGCCGATTTCAATCGAGCGGTCGCTCTCAATCCAGGTCTTATCAACTATGTGATGCTGCGCGGTCATGCGTTTTTGATTGCAGGCAAACTTGATGACGCGATTGAGGACTTCAACAAAGTCGTCCAAAGAAATCCGGTGAACGCGGTTGCGCTGAACAACCGGGGTCTCGCTTTTCGAAAGAAGGGGGATCTGGAACGAGCCATCGCAGACTACACTGCTGCGATCGCGGCCAGCCCGCTCTACGCACTCGCCTACAATAACCGCGGATATGCTCTCGAAACGTTGGAAAAGAAAGCCGAAGCGGTGCGGGATTTCAGGCGTGCCCTTTCTATCGATCCATCATTATCCGGAGCACTCCATGCACTGGAACGCCTTGGTGAAGCAGGCAAGCTTGCTGCGCAGACACGCAGACTTACCCAAGAGGGCAAAAACCTCGCCCAAAAGAATTGCGCTTGGTGCCATGCGATCGGTGCGCAGGGCAAAAGTCCTAATTCGTTAGCCCCTCCTTTTCGTGACTTAAAGCGCCGTCATCCGCTGCTTGCACTTCGGGAACCATTAGAGCGTGGCATTGCTGCGCCTCACGAAGCGATGCCCAAGTTCGAAGTCACCGAGGCCCAGATCGAGAGTCTTGTTGCATTCATAAACAGCCTTGAATGAGTTGCGCGCACCTGACTTCAAGGTTTGCGACGTTTGTTTAAATCCATGCGCAACGCTCCATTCGCGAACTGTGATGTTCCTTCATGGTCCTGAACGCCATTGAGAA
>JAHJSN010000004.1 GCA_018830445.1 Alphaproteobacteria bacterium
AACATTTGATTCCCGGGTGGAGGTCGTCAAATGTTTGTGAATCCAGAACACAATCAAAAGGTTGCCTAATGTTCCGGGCTGACATTCAGGTTCCCGGCAGGGAACCATATGTCAGAGTCGGAGCACTAGGCCGGACCTCGCGGAGCAACGAGGCAATAGAATGCATCAGAGGCAAGAAAATGTTCGCATGGCTCTATGGCCGCAATAACCCGCGCCGTATCGCCGGTCGGCTGTACGAGGCGATTGTGACGCAGGCTCGAAATCCCGCATTCTACAGCGACCATGGCGTTCCCGACACACTGGAAGGCCGCTACGAGATGGTCGTTGCCCATCTCGTCCTGGTGATCGAGCGCCTGCGTGCGCAAGGCGACACCTCCGAGCTTCTCTCTCGCGCATTGGTCGAACGCTTCGTCACCGACATGGATGATTCCATGCGTGAACTGGGTGTCGGTGACACCAGCGTCGCCAAGAAGGTGAAAGGCGCCGCCGCCGGACTTGTCGAACGCACCGCCGCCTACCGCAAAGAGCTCAAGGCAGGTCCCGAACATCTCGCCGCCGAAATCCGGCGAAACATCGAGGGAAATGTTGAAGCTCCCGCCGCGAACCCGGCCGCGATACCGCCCCGCGATGCCGATCTGATCATTGCACGTTATCTCTACCGTTCCGCCGAGGCGCTTGCCCGCAGGCCGATCCAGGATATTCTCTCCGGAAAGCCGCTTTTCGAGCCCATCCAACTGACACTCACCCGGTAAGCCTGGACATACCAAGAACGATGGAGATACCGACGTGAGCGCCTTGAACAGCTGGCACCACAAGGTCCATGAGATTCCCCGCGCCGGCATCAAACAGGTTCGCGAAGCCTCCCCCGAAATCCGCGAAGAACTGGCCCACGAACTCGCCATCCCTGCCTGCAACTCCCTCGTCGCCGACTACCGCATCAACAATGCGGGAAAGGGCCGGTTCGAGTTGAAGGGGCGGGTCAAGGCGGAGTTGACCCGCAGCTGCGTGATCACTCTCGAACCCATCGCGGAAAAAATCGACGAACCGATCGATTGCTCGTTCGTACCGCCCGGCCTGATCCCCGAAAACCAGACCGAGGAAGAAGAAGCCCTGGCGATCGAGGATCTTGAACCGATCCTGCAGGATCGGCTCGATGTCGGCCGCATCGTCTATGAAGTCGTCGCCGCCAGCATGGCCCCCTACCCCCGCATAGCCGGCGCCGAAATTGATGCCGCCCCAGACGCCGAACAGGAGGAGGAAAGCGCCAAGCATCCGTTTGCAGCACTCGAAGCCCTGAAACAGCAGAAACGCGACGAACCGTGACAAACCGGTTGTCTCCGCCCCCCAAACCGCTATGTTCCGTCCGGCCGGGGCAGCGCAGGTTCCGCAAGGGTGCGAGCGCGGATAGTATCGGATTGCGCATCCCCACAATGAGAAAACCGAAAGGCCGGAACGCCGCATGGTAGCGCAGCGAACCATCGCGCTCGACGCAATGGGTGGAGATTTCGGCCCCTCGGTCGTGGTGCCGGGCGCTGCCATTTCGCGCACCCGCCATCCGGCGCTGAATTTCATTTTTTTCGGCGACGAGACCGCAATCTCCGCTGAACTCGAAAAGCATCCCGAATTGGCTGCCGCGTGCCGCGTCGTCCATACCGATACCGTCATCGCGATGGATGCCAAGCCGAGCCAGGCCCTACGCCGCGGCAAGGGTTCGAGCATGTGGGAAGCGATCCAGGCGGTCAAGAACGGCGAAGCCCATGTTGCGGTTTCAGCAGGAAACACCGGCGCCCTGATGGCCATGGCAAAGCTCATTCTTCGCCCGATGGCTGCCATCGAACGCCCCGCGATCGCCGCCTTGTGGCCGACCATCAACTCCGAATCGATCGTTCTCGACGTTGGCGCCAACATCGGCGCGGACGCCCGCCAGCTGTGCGACTTCGCCCTGATGGGCGCGGCCATGGCGCGCGTTCTGTTCCACCTCGAAAAACCGACCGTCGGGCTCCTCAACGTCGGCGTCGAGGAGATCAAGGGAGATGAGGAAGTCAAGCAGGCCCACGCCTGGCTCAAACAGACAACCGGCCTCCCCCTCGAATATCGCGGCTTCATCGAAGGCGACCAGATCGGTCAGGGTAAAGTCGATGTCGTGATCGTCGAAGGCTTCGCAGGCAACATCGCCCTCAAGACCGCCGAAGGCACGGCCCGCCAGATCGGCCAGTACCTCAAGGACGCGATGACGCGGACATGGCTGTCGAAGGCCGGCGCCTTCCTCGCCAGAGGCGGCTTCCGGGTGTTGCGACACAAGATGGACCCCCGCCGCGTCAATGGCGGCACCTTCCTCGGCCTCAACGGCATTGCTATCAAGAGTCATGGGGGCACCGATGCGCTGGGCTTTGCCAGCGCCGTCGATCTTGGCTACGAAATGGCCCAGACCGGGCTCATCGAACGGCTTGAAGCGGACCTTGAGGAGTTCCATCATCGAATTGGGCAAAACGCCGCAGAATAAACCCTCGCGTCACGTTTACGCGGGCGAAACACTTGCAATTGCGCAAGCTGCCTGATTGATGAGCGCACGCTGAAGTCAATTCATCCCGCGCAGTGCAACGCAACGAACCGGGACACAAGCCACCGGTTTCAAAAAACCCGGCGGCATCGGCCGAAAAGCCTAAAGAGGACGAAGTGGCAGTAATTCGCTCGATGATCAGAGGTGTTGGAGCTCATGTCCCCCAGAAGGTCATGACCAACAACGACCTCTCCAAATTCCTCGATACCAGCGACGAATGGATCGTCGAGCGCACCGGCATCCACCAGCGCCACATCGCCGCCGAAGGGGAAACCACCGCCGATCTTGGCGCCGCGGCCGCCCGCCAGGCGCTCATCCGCTCGGGTATCGATCCCGTCGACATCGACCTCATAATCTGCGCCACAGCAACCCCCAACCGCACCTTTCCCTCGACCGCGGTACGCATCCAGAATATGCTCGGCGTTACCAAGGGTGCGGCCTTCGACATCCAGGCGGTCTGCTCCGGCTTCATCTTCGCGATGGCTTGTGCCGATAATTTTCTGAAAGCCGGCCAGTCCCGCCGCGCCCTGGTCATTGGCGCCGAAACATTCTCGCGCATTCTCGACTGGGAGGACCGCGGCACCTGCGTCCTGTTCGGCGACGGCGCCGGCGCGGTCGTTCTCGAAGCCACGCCGCAGCATGGCGACCGCAGCGACCGCGGCATCATCTCCTCGAAGTTGCGTTCCGACGGACGCTACGAAGAACTGCTTTACGTCGACGGCGGCCCTTCGACGACACAGACCATCGGTCATCTGCGAATGAACGGCCGCGAAGTGTTCCGCCACGCTGTCCAGAAAATCTCGAGCGTCATCGAAGAAACCTTGCTGGCGACCGGATACGCCGCCGACGAAATCGATCTATTCGTTCCCCACCAGGCCAACAAGCGCATCCTTGACGGCATCGCCAAGAAACTCGACGTCCCCGCCGATCGCATTGTGATGACCTTGGACAAGCACGGCAACACCTCCGCCGCCTCCATCCCGCTGGCCCTCAACCATGCCTTCGAGCAGCACCGGATTTCGGAAGGCAAGCTTGTGCTCATGGAGGCCATGGGCGGCGGACTGACATGGGGCGCGCTTCTCGCCCGCTGGTGAGACAAAGTCCCACCCATGCGGAGGGCCTACGGCCCGCGAACCAAATGAATTACAGCGCAGCCGCACTTGGCTTTGTCGCAGCGCAAACGGATTACTCCGCAATATCAGACGCTTGCGCAAATATGTCATTGACCCCGCGGACCTTCCCAACTAGCATTCCGGCCAATGGAAGCGCTGGGGAGGCCAACCCATGACTGTTAAGACTTTGACCCGTGCAGATCTCGCCGAGGCGGTCGTTCGCCAAGTCGGACTGCCGCGCAATGAGTCCCAGGAACTCGTTGAACTCGTTTTGAAAGAGATTTCCAACTGCCTGGCAGACGGCGAACCCGTCAAGCTGTCGTCATTCGGCTCGTTCGGCATCCGCGAAAAGGGCGAACGCGTCGGACGCAATCCGAAGACCGGAGAGGAAGTTCCGATTACGCCACGCAAGGTCCTTGTGTTCCGTCCGAGCAATATCATGAAGGACCGAATTAATTCCGGCATGCAGCGCCCGAAGGCCGCCGAGTAGCCCGCCGCAACGAGTCATTTTCCACTTCCGCCCGTCCTGGTTGCCGGCACGCTTCAGGTCGCCATGCGCGCATTGCCGCGCCCATGCCCCTATTCGAAAATATTTCTGAGGAATACTCGACAAGGCATTGTTCAGAACGGCTTTGGTCGTGTTTTACTGTGTGACACGGCGTGCGCCGAACCGGACTTGTCGCCTCGCATATCAGGCACCGCATTCCAACACCGCAAGCACCCGTGCGCGGCTCCGCAAAAGAGCTTCATCGGGTGGTGTTAGAGCCCGTCGATGGGCCGCACCCAACGAGCTCCAGCGGACATAACCGCCAAGAAGCAATACCCTAAGGCAGGTTGCAACATGAGCAAGGCCCCGACAGCCTTCCGGACCATCAGCGAAGTATCAGACGACCTCGATGTGCCCAAGCATGTGCTCCGTTTCTGGGAAATGAAGTTTCCGCAGATCAAGCCTATGAAGCGAGGCGGCGGCAGGCGCTATTACCGCCCCGAAGACATGTCGCTGCTGAAAGGTATCTGCCACCTGCTCCATGCCGAGGCCTATACCATCAAGGGCGTCCAGAAGATCCTGCGCGAGCGCGGAGTCGATGCCGTCAAGGAAATCGGCGAAGCGAGCCGCGGCCGGAAGACCGCCGCGAAAGCCGCCACGGCGGCCAAGGCCGCAAAACCGGCGGCAGTCACCGCCAAGCCCGAAAAGGCCAACAAACCTACCGCGGCCAAAACACCAGTTTCCACGCGAGCCAAATCGCCCGGACCAGTTGGCGACAAGTCCGTCGTCGACGCTTTGAACCGCGCGATTTTGGAACTCCAGGCCTGCCGCTCCGCCCTTCTGGGCGCGCCGCCGGCCAAGCGTTCGCGCACCCGCACGGCAGGCTCGGCACGCCGCTGACAACCACAACACGACGAGAGACATTGACCCTGCGCCGCGAACGGGGCAGAAGAGGCTACCCGCCACGCGCGGGAACATGTCGGAGCGTAGCGCAGCCTGGTTAGCGCACCAGTCTGGGGGACTGGGGGTCGGGAGTTCAAATCTCCCCGCTCCGACCATTAAATCAATAACTTAGCCTCCCGTCCATTTTCTCCAAAACCAATGGTTACACACTGGTTGCGCACCGAAGCGAGGTTGCGCCTTGCGGCGCGGCCAGTAGCATCCTCCAGGCTGCAACGGTGATTCGTTCAGGGGAGGGCATCCGAACATGGGCAACGCGCAACCGATCCAACCCGCACTACTTGGCTACAAGCAGCTTGAGCAAAAGCTCGGGCTTTCCCGAAGCTCGATTGAGCGCATGGTTCGAGCCGGAACCTTCCCGAAGCCTTTCAAACCGACACCGAATCGGCGTGCTTGGACTCTAGATGCTGTCGACGCTTGGCTTAAGACCCAACACCAAGGTTTGGTCGATGTGGCTGTCACCGATCCTAACGACCTTGATCCGGTTGATTTTGCACCAGCGATGAAACAGCTCGCGGCCAGGATGCTGTCGACTAACTTGGACAGGGACGTCAGCCCGGATCAAATTCGGCTGTTTGTAGAAAGGCGCGCGACAAACGAAGAGGCCACCTGCGCCCGCGCAGAATTCCTCGAACGGTTCGAAGTGCTATGTGGAGGCTTTGAACACGACAGGGCGCTGCTCGTCGCTGCAAGCGTGTTTCCAGCCATACGGGAGCAGCTGTGCGCAGACGGAGCTTCGGAAATTTTCCACGCCCCCGAACGCCTGCGCGACTTAGCGATTGATGCCTTGGACGACGACCTGTGGGAGTGGTTTGCTGTGGAGGCAGCCAGGTACGCCAATGCTACCGCCGGAGATTGATCACCCTCCTTCAGAGGTCCGAAAGCCAGACCGCTACGAGCATCCCATTAGCTGCACCTCCGAACCCAACCACCAAGAGCAATAGATACGCAGCGCGGCTGCGGAAAGGGGATCTCCGCATTGGTAGAGTCGAGAAGAGGCGCGTTGGCGGTAGGCGTGGGGAAGTGCTGTTGGCCGGCGGCTTTCGCCAGATGCCGGTGCCTCAGTCCGCGCCATTGCTCCGTTTCCTCTTCCCGCTCATCGAACGCAACGTGCGGATTTCCCGCATTGCGCTCTCCGACTGGCTTCACGTTCGGCCCACGGCGGGCACTCTCGATCGGGGCAAGCGCTCAAGACGGATGAGGCCCAGTTCTCCGTAGACGACATCGCAGGAGAACCGAGCCGTTCCGCGCCCTTGGACCTTGTGCCGTCGCGTGAGGAAGTCGCGCGCCCGTTGATAGACGTGCCAATCGACATGCTTGTACGCGCCCGCAGTCGCCCCGTAGGAGAAGTAGTGCGACCAGCCGAGCAGCATGCTGTTCAACTCGTCACGTACATCTTCCCAGGGCGCCACGTTGGCGGGCACCAGCCGGTCGCCGACCTTGGTCTTGAAGCGCTGCATACTCTTCTTGGACGGGCTCGCGCCCAGGTACCACTTCCCGTTCTTCTTGAACCAATGCGGTCCGAACGAGTAGCCGAGGAAGTCGAAGCGCTCCTTGAGGGCGTCTTTCAGCGAGGTCTTCGCCTCGTTGAGCGTTAGCCCGAGCTTTGCCATCGCATCGCGCATCCACGTCAGCGCCTCGGCGGCACGGCCGCGACTGAGGATGACGAGATCGTCCGCATAGGCAACGACATGAGCACGGAACGCATCCGCCGCGCCGCTCTGCCTGAAGTGCTTCAGGAACCGGTTCATGTAGATGTTGGCCAGCAGTGGGCTGACGACAGCACCTTGCGGCGTGCCGAGCTTGTTACCCTTGCCGCCCGACATCCGCCGGGTTCCGTCTGCATCGCGCTCCTCGACGGGCGACCTGAGCCACATCTTGATGAGACGCAGGACATTTCGATCGACCACACGCCGGGCCACCGACTTGAGGAGGTCCGAATGTGGAATCGAATCAAAATAGCGCGATAGATCGGCGTCAACGACATCGGTGTTGCCCCGGATGAGATGCCGGTGCACTTCCTTGACTGCGGCCAGCGCCCCACGACGGGGGCGATAGCCGTACGCAGTGTCCTCGAAGTCGGCCTCGAAGATCGGTTCCAACACGATCTTGGCGGCGGCCTGGACGACGCGATCGCGAATGGTTGCGATGCCGAGCGGACGCTCGCCATCACCAGACGCTTTCGGGATCATCACGCGCCGCACCGGATCGGGCCGGTAGGTCTTCGCGACCAAGTCCTCGCGCAAGCCTGCGAGCCACGCTTCCAGACCCTGCGCCTCGATCTGATCGAACGTCATCCCGTCGACGCCTGGAGCACCCGCATTGGCGCGGGCAAGCCGGTAGGCGTGCAGTAGGATATCGGCGCGACAGATCTTGTCGTAGAGCAAGTAGAAACGGAACGCAGGCTCCGCCTTCGCCTTCACGTAGAGCTTTCTCTGCAGGCTCCGGATCTTTTCAGGAGTTGTAAGGCCCATCGCCAATCACCTTCACCTTGCCTTCTTCGAAAGCGTGCCAGAAGTCAGGGCCCTTTGCTCCACCGGCATTACCCGGCTTCGACGCTCATACCACCCTGTCCGACTCCCGCCGTGGCCATCACCAGGAGTGATGTTGAGGCCGCTACCCTCGCCCGCGACGGGTCTCCCTCGTTACCCGAACCACTATGCATGCGTGCCGTGCCCACTACCCCGGCGGATCGAAACGGGTGCATATGTCGATTGCTTCCCCGTTCCACGCGGCCTTCCCCAAACTCTGGGTGGGTCGGCATCCGCATTGTCCTTTTCGAGGCCTGCTCAGGCTTCACTCGCGTTACGGCCCGCATGCTTGCTCAACCGCCCACGGCGGCCTTTATCACGGGGCTTCGTCGGAGCCGGTTGCCCGGCCACGCCGCCCGTTAGCTACCAGCGCAACGCGCAGTCCAGCACTATCGTTTCGGCAAAACCGTTCTCTACCACAAGCCGCTGGAGCTGAAGCTGTCCTTCAATGTCGTTGTTGCGCTGTGGCGCATGTTCTGGCTGTGGATCACGCGATCACGTTGGCAAATTACGGTCAATGATCTGATGAAAGGCCGGACTGTCAAATGCAATAACATCCTGGAAGTCCTCGAAGTCGAGAAGGACATCCGTGCTGCTGCAGAGATTTTCGCAGCTATCTTGCGTGCAGCCTCCTGGTTCGGCGGCGAAGAAGTTGTGGAGCTGTAGGATATAAACCATGGCCATCCACACACTGAGCCAGCTTTTTGCGTTAGCAAGCCCCACTTTCCATGACATCCTACGCGATAGCGAAAACAGTTCCCTTTGGAATGCTCAAACGATAGCGAAAGAAGGCCGAGAACCAGAGCTGCGAAAGCTCAGGTCACTCTATGCAAAACTGAAGGGCGTGCATGATCAATCCATGTTCGCCGACGATGAATGCATGCATCGCATTGCCGTATTGGTTGCCGCTCAAGTCTTCTCTCGCACCGACGCTCCAACTGAGAACGACACGCTCATCGAGCATGTCGGTGAGACTGCGGTCTCGCTCTTGCACCAGGAAGTGTTCTTCGGTTTCCCCGCCATCAATTGGGACGTGCCGCTGTCTCTTGAAGACGGCGTTGCCCTACGCAACTACCTCGAACGCAAGCGCCATTTCCTCCTCTATGCGCCGGACATCCTGGAGCTGTGGTGCGATCGCTTCGTCGACATGTGGATAGCGCTCTTCAAGCACTTGCCCGACCGCATGTTCAAGGCCAAGGCCTTAAATCGCGGCGCGTTCGAACTCTCGACACCTCTTGTCGACATCCTCGATGACCCCGCTCTTGCAGTCGAGAGCTTGCTTGGCACCTTCGCGCATAACGATTTGGAGCAGCATTCTTTGTTCGAGCCGTTGCTCGCCATAGTCAATGACAACCTCTTCGAGGCAAGCGGCATCGCCTTTGAGGATCGCGCCACGTCGAGAAGACCGCTTCTTCTTCCATCGAAGTCGCGCGAACCGGCACATCAGTTGCCGGAGATCTATCTCTCGGGCACGCCCTTCCTCAAACTCTTTGAGGCAGAGGTTTCAGTTGACGTCCCCGATGAAACACGCTTCGAGCACGCCCATGTTGTTGCCGGCACGGGCCATGGCAAGACGCAGCTGTTCCAGTACCTCATTGCCAAAGACCTTGAACAGGTCTCTGCCGGCCGGGCCTCCATCGTTGTGATCGATAGCCAAGGCGATCTCATCGACAACATCTCTCATCTCGACGTTTTCGGCCCCGATGGTGGCCTGCATGACCGCATCGTGCATATCGATCCCACCGACGTCGCCTATCCCGTCGCCTTGAACATGTTCGATTTGAACACCGAGGCGCCAACCCCCTTGGAGCAGGAAAAGCTCCTCAACGGTGTTTTGGAGTTATACGACTACATCTTCGGATCGCTCTTGGGTGCGGAGTTGACGCAAAAACAAGGCGTCGTCTTCCGCTACGTCGCCCGCCTGCTTCTGATGATTCCCGGCGCCAACATTCAGCACCTGCGCCGCCTCATGGAGGACGACGGGCTCGAACAATTTGCCGAATATATCCCCAAGCTTGATAGCCCGACGGCACGTGCATTCTTCGAGACTGAATTCAACAGCCGGGAGTTCGATGCCACTAAGAAGCAGGTGCGCCGCCGCCTCTGGGGCATCTTGGAGAACAAAACGTTCGAGCACATGTTCTCATACCCACACACCAAGCTGCGCCTTTCTGAAGAGATGAATGCCGGCAAGGTTATCCTCATCAATACGTCGAAGGATCTGCTGAAGCAGAACGGCACCGAGATCTTCGGCCGTTTCTTCGTCGCCCTGATCACCCAGGCAGCTCTCGAACGAGCGAGCATTCCCAAAGCGCAGCGTATGCCCACGCATGTCTATATCGATGAGGCCAATGACTACTTCCAGGGTGGCGACCAGAACCTGCCCGTCATTCTGGAACAGGCCCGCAAGTATCGCATTTCCATGACACTGGCGCATCAATACCTCGATCAGCTGGACGGCAAACTGAGGTCGTCGTTCGCCGCCAATACATCCACCAAGATCATTGGCGGCGTCAGCGACAAAGACGCCAGGGCGTTCGCCAATGACATGCGCACCAGCCCCGATACGATCACCGCCATGCGAAAGTTCGACGATCATGCTGAGTTTGCAATCTCCGTAAAGAACGTTACTGGCGGCACTATGCGCCTGAGAGTTCCGTTCGGTTACATGGAGCGCATGACGCGCATGAGCGACGCCGACTTTGCGCAGCTACGCAGCGCGCAACGCATGCGATATTGCGTTCCCGTCGATGAGGTGAGGTCGGCGCTCAGCAAGTCAGTAGGAGCAAACGATATGAGCGGCGTCGATAACAGTGGTCATGCCGGCGACCCGTTCGTGGACACCTACGAATAGGCGGCACAACGGCGAGTATTGGTGCGCCGCAGTCGAAGCCCGTTTGTCAATCCGTCCATGAAACTGAAGAACGGCCTGAGGCATCCGACCAGACCGAAAACCTGCCCCCTAACCGGGGTCCGAACGATGAGATATTCGATGCCCCCTACGATTAATGTCGCGCCGTGGCGCGGGCAGTGACGACGCAGCGCGACAGCGCTTTTATGGCCGCTTTCGGATCTCTGCCGACATCGATCGTCAGGACTGCGACGCTAGGGGCCAACTGCGGCTCATGTCGAACAAGGACGATCAGATGTGGCGTGTTCTTCCAGCCACAAAGACGCCTCTAGGGACGCGCAAAATTGCTGCGGCGCAACTTCGTCGGTGGAAAATTCTGTGAACGACGGCAGCTTTCCGACTGACATCGGCTGCCAGCGCAGAGCGTGCTGCCGGTCGAAGATGACCCGGAGTTCCATAGGAAGTTGTCAAAAAATCTTCGCTGAGCTTCTTCCGGTTGTGGGATGGAAGACATATTCCGTCGATGGTGGACAGCCGGGAATGGTCAGTTTCAATAGTTCTTTGCTTCAACTAAGACAGCAAGCGCCATCTGTTTGAATTGGCGGACAGGGCACAGTACCGTAGCTGCAAAAGACACAACAATCTCCCTGCTTGGGTCGAAGCATTTCTCCGCAAGCCTTGCACGGATAGAAGCCAACGCAGGCATCAAGCGGCATGGTCTCCGTTTCAGTGTGCCCGCAATGGGGACACGTTATATCTGATTTGAGCCGAACAGCTTTTTCTGTTGTCGCCATAGCGCTTCAATCCTGAGTTTTACGCGCGTCCAAAATTCGTGTGTACGGGGAACCTGAGCGAAAAGCCACATCGTGTGTGGAGTTGTGACGAATTGTAGAGCAGTCGGCTCACCATGCTGGGCTACAGGATGCGAACTCCGGGCAACTCGGGATCGTCGCGTGTCTCTTTCTCACAATCGGCGCGCGACTAATGTGCTAGAGCTTCAATAATGCGGCATTGCTTTACGCGGCCTCCAGCGCAGGTCCCGATCATGCGTTCCAGTTCTGATTTCAACGCTTCCAATCTTGCAAGACGCCGTTTCACATCGGCCAAGCGGGTTTCGGCGATTTTTGTTACGGCCTCGCATGGCTCGTCAGGTTGATCTGTCAGCGCGAGTAGTTCTCGGATTGCATTCTGCGCGAAGCCCAGTTCCCTGCAATGTTGGATGAAGCCGAGCCGTGCGACGTGGTTTGCCTCGTAACGTCGAGTGTTTCCAGCAGTTCGGCGGGGCTGGGGCAGCAATCCAATTTGTTCATAGTATCGAATCGTTGGGATCTTGCAGCCGGTCTCGCGCGCTAACTGTCCGATCGTGATGTCTTGCATCATGAATTTGCCCTTGCATCTCTAGTCACTATAGATGCTACGCTGGCACTTAGCTTGATGCAACGGTCTCGTGGAAATCGTGAGTGCGCTAGCAAAAATGAGCCCCTTTGAACAGCCCCGACGGTGCGAAACAAATGAACGACGGCTCGACAACAGCGACCTTGACCCTGCCTGTGCGCTACCGGGTCACCGGCATGGATTGCCCGTCTTGCGCTGCCAAAATCGAGAAGGCGGTTCGTTCAGCCGGCGTCGACAACGTTAAAGTCTCCATTGCCAGTCAAATCATGTCGGTGCGCACAGACGAACCGGCTGTTGCGCTCGCAGAGGTTGAACGCGCGGTCTCGGCCATCGGCTACCATATCGACCGGTTCGACGTTCCTGGCGCCCCAGCCGCAAGCGAGACCAATAATCCCGCAGCAGCCAAAAGCCACATCACACCAGAGTACAGGCGCGCGCTCTGGATCGTGATCGCGCTGAACGTCGGCTATGGCATCATCGAGATGTACGGCGGTTTCATTGCCGGGTCACAGGCGCTCAAGGCCGACGCATTGGATTTTCTTGGGGATGGATTGATCACGTTTCTTGGTGTTCTCGCCATCGGCTGGAGCCTCGCTTGGCGTGCCCGCTCAGCGCTGATCCAGGGTCTTTTTCTCGGTGTGCTGGGATTGGCGGTTCTCGTTGGCACGGCCTACCGGGTGTTGGTCTTTAACCAACCGGAAGCCGAGTTGATGGGCGCGTTTGGGTTCATCGCGCTCGTCGTGAACATTCTGGCTGCTATGGCCCTCGTTCCCCACCGGAATGGTGATGCAAATGTCCGCGCCGTCTGGCTGTTCTCACGTAACGATGCCATCGGCAACGTCGCTGTCGTGGTGGCCGCCGCTCTGGTTGCCTGGACCGGGGCTGCTTGGCCCGACCTCGTTGTCGCTGCCGTCATCGCCGGCCTCTTTCTTCAATCCTCTTGGATCATTGTTCGAGATGCCACGGCCGATCTCAAGGAGGCTGCATGACTTATCGCGCGCTCGGTTTTGTCGTTGCAGCTTGTGCCTTCGGCATAGATCAGATCAGCAAGGGCATCGCACTTGCAACCACGTCCTTGCAGGCTGGTATTGAAGTTTTCCCGTTCTTCAACTTCGTACTCGTTCGCAATTACGGCGTGAGTTTCGGTCTGTTTGCGGATGCGTCCCGTTGGGGGGCACTCGCTTCAATCGGCATTGCAATGGCGATTGGCTTGTCGATCTGGATGTGGCGCTCACAGAGTAAGCTTCAAGTTATTGGCATCGGACTATTAATTGGTGGTGCTCTCGGCAACGTTTTGGATCGGTTCCGACACGGGGCGGTTATCGATTTTCTGGGCTTTCGCCCGGTTGGTAGCGGTTGGCCTGCATTCAATTTGGCCGATGTTGCGATCGTTTGCGGTGCCGGGCTACTAATTATTGAGTCCCTTCGATCTGAAAGTCGCCCGCAATCGGGCTTGGGCGATCCAAAGAATTCGGAAACAGAGGAAGGCTAATCGCGATCCGTGTTTGCTGTCGAGTAGAAAGAATTGAAGAGCGTGTTCTGGAAAATCTGGACCAGTTTTTGGAGTAGTAAAATGAAAGGTTCTTCAAGGCACTCGGTCGCCGAGATCACCGGCCTCGCTGCGATCGTGCTCTGCATCGCAGGTTTACTGCTAACACCGCAAATGGCACACGGGCAGTCCGAGCGACAACAAGAAAACATGCCCCGAGACAATAGACCAATGATGGGTCAAGATTGTTGCGGATCGTGGATGGGGGATGGACCAGGCATGGACCGCGGCATGGGCCATGGGACGCGTCGTGGAATGCCCAGCATGATTCGCCATCGATACGTCATGCGAAACGGTCTTCCGTCAGCCTATCGCAACAAGGTCAGCTCTGTCAGTCGATCCGGGATAACCGTTGCTGAAGGGGCGGCACTCTATGCTGCCAACTGCGCGTCATGCCATGGCACGCAAGGATACGGTGATGGCGAGGCTGGGCGCGATCTCAATCCGCCTCCGGCAAACATCGCTCACATGATGGGGATGCCCATGTACAATGATCCTTATCTCTTTTGGACGATTTCGGAAGGCGGCACTCCCGTCGGTAGCGCGATGCCTGAGTTCAAGGAGGCTTTGGCTGAAGACGAGATTTGGAAAATCATCGCAGCCATGCGTGCCGGTTTTCCAGCTCCCGCAAGGGCAGAATAGATGAATTTGTGAGAGGATCGGATAGTGACACGCATTACTCTTCGTTTAGCGATGTCGGCAGCAACGTCGGCGGTTGTTGTCTCGATGTCTACAGCCGCCCTCGCTCAGCAAACACCTCAATACCCTGGGCCATATCCCTGGCACGGCTGGCATGGTTGGTTCTTCGGGCCAATTATGATGATCGTATTCATTGCCGTGACGGTCGTAGTGGTCGTTTCTTTGCTGCGTTGGTTGGGCGGGCAAGGGCACGGTTAGAGCTGGTCCCCATTGACTGGACAGTTTTGGCGGCTTGTTAAGGTGGACCTTGTTTGCTTCTATGCCGCTAAATTCTGCGTCTCTTCCCATTGCATAGCATAAGCTTCATGCGGCGTCCTGTGTGCCCCGAGCGACGAATGCGGTCGCCGCGTATTGTAGTAGTCGAGCCAGTGCCCGATACCGCCTCGGGCCTGACTGCCGGTCTCGAAAGCGTTGAGATAAATGCACTCATATTTTAGCGACCGCCACAGCCGCTCGATAAAAACATTGTCGATCCAGCGGCCCTTGCCGTCCATCGAGATCTTTATGTCGGCGTCCTTCAAGGCGCCGGTGAACTCAAACCCGGTGAACTGGCTGCCCTGGTCGGTGTTGAAGATCTCAGGCTTGCCATATCGGGCAAGAGCTTCCTCCAGCGCCTTGACGCAAAAGTCGGCGTCCATCGTGTTGGACAAGCGCCAGCTGAGAACTTTTCGGCTCGCCCAATCCATGATTGCAACAAGATACAAAAACCCGCGCCGCATCGGAACGTAAGTGATATCGGCGCACCAAACATGGTTCGGCTTTTCGATTGCAAGCCCCTTCAGAAGATAAGGGTAGATCCTGTGTTCGGGGTGCGGGTCGCTCGTTCTGGGCGCTTGATATATGGCTTGCAGGCCCATTCTGCGCATCAGGCGGCGCACCCGTTTGCGGCCAACACACCAGCCCTCACGGCGCAGATGACGCGCCATCTGCCGCGAGCCATACCATGGCGTTTCCAGAAACTGCGCATCGATGAGGCGCATCAACGTCAGGTTCTTTTCATTTTCACCAGCAGGCTGGAAGTAGAACGATGAGCGCGACAGCGACAGCAATTTGCATTGCCGCGTGATGGACAAACCCTCATGCGCCGGCGCGACCATCATCTTTCGTTTTGCCGCGCTCATGATTTGAACGCCTTCGACAAAAAATCACGTTCCACCACCAACTGCCCGATCTTGGCGTGAAGCTTTTCGACTTCGCTTTGCTGGCTCTGCGCAGCACTTTCACAACGCTTGTCAAAAAGCTCGGACATACCCTCGATCGCCTGGCGCTTCCAACCGGAGATCATGTTCGGATGCACGCCGTGCTTCTTGGCCAACTCCGCCATCGTCGACGCGCCCTCGATTGCTTCAAGCGCAACCCTGGCCTTGAAATCAGCCGAAAACCGCCGACGCTTGTTCTTCGTCATGGATCGTTCCTTTCAAGTTCGATCCACCTTAACAATCTGTCCTATTTTTGGGGGCCAGCTCTGTTTGCCGCCGCACGGCCCACTCACGAAGACGCCGCTTGATATTCTTAAGGAGCGCTTCGCGCGCGGCGAGATCGACAAAGAGGAATTCGAGGAACGCCGGCGCCTTCTTGGCGACTAGCATTCCTGTCAATAGGCGGCTGTATAACGACCTCGCCGTTTCACTGCCTGCTTCGGCGCCCGGGAAAGCCATAGAGATCGGGACCCAGTCTCACTGTTGGGCAAAGAATACACGACATGCTTTATGGCAATGCTGAATATGACACATACGTTTTCCAAGTTCCGTCCGCCTGAAGCAGTAGAACATCATAAGCCTCTCGGCGACTGCCCGACTCCATGCCGGGCGAACCAATGGGCATGCCTTTAACAATGAGACCCTTTGCTTCCGATTTTTCCGAAAGAAGACGAAGAACATCAGTCGGTGGCACATGCCCCTCTATTACATATCCGCCAACCTTAGCCGTATGGCATGCGGACAGCTGGATTGGCACACCGGCTTTCAACTTGGCTTGAACGAGTTGGCCCATTCCTAAATGTTTAATCTCGACCACAAAGCCCGCCTTACGCATTCTATTAGCCCAAAGTTCGCAGCATGCGCATCCCGATGTTGTCAGCAATTCGACGACTGGCGCAGCGTGAGCACTGGGAGAACCAATCGCGATTGTAATGAATGCAATCGCGACAGCTGCTACCGATTTGATAAGGCGCATGCAAGTTTCCTTTCGATAAAACGCAAATATCAAGGCAAGCCATTGTCGAAAGTATATTGAAGGCCAATCTGTCCGTCGAGTTCCAAGGCTTAATATCACGAAGACGTCAACGCGCTTGACCAGGAGAAACATCACCACGCTACACAGGGGGGCCATAAATTAAATGAAGCTTCGTCAGCTATCATGGGTTAAATTCAAATCGACCAACTCTTCGAATCGAAGATAGTGGGTGAGGATAAAATAAGCGGGTTCAGTGCTTGGGTCGTTCAACCAAGACTAATAATTGATCTGCTCTAAGGCATGAGATCGGATTTATGGGACATCAACACCACGTTAGCCAAGACGCAGGCGATAGACGGGTCTTATTTGCTGTGATCGTCAACCTCGGCTTGACGGTCGCGCAAGTGGTGGGCGGTGTGCTTGCGGGAAGCCTCGCCTTGATTGCAGACGCATTACACAATTTTTCGGATGCGATTGCGCTGATTATTGCATTCGGGGCACGCAAAATTGCTCGCAGACCCGCTGACGGAGCTATGACGTTCGGCTATGGCCGAGTCGAGATTGTCGCCGCTCTCATCAACTATACGACGCTCATCGTGATCGGTCTTTACCTCGTCTATGAAGCGATTGTGCGGTTCATTGAACCACAAGGAGTAGATGGTTGGCTCGTCGTCATTATCGCAGGGATTGCGCTCGTCGTGGACGCTGTAACAGCAATGCTGACATACGCCCTATCCAAGACGAGCGTGAATATGAGAGCCGCGTTTCTGCATAATGTGGCAGACGCATTGGGATCTATAGCCGTCATCGTGGCAGGCACTTTGATCCTGCTGTATGATTGGCGGCTCATCGACCCACTCGTCACGCTGATGATTGCTGCCTACGTGCTATGGCAATCCTTCACCGAAATCGGCCCGGTCATTCGCATTCTCATGCTCGGCAGCCCACCGGATATCGTAACTGCGGATGTGATCGCGCGGATCAAGACGATCGACGGAGTTGCTGATATCCATCACGCGCATTTTTGGCAGATGGACGAAAACCGTAGTGCACTAGACGCGCATCTAAGGATCGTCGAAGACGGTTGGGATCGCGCAGACAGCATAAAAGCCACTGTAAAATCGATGCTCAATCAAGAATTCGGAATCACTCACTCGACGCTCGAGCTCGAATGCCACCGACATGGCTGTAGCGATGCAGATGAAGTCGGCTAGTCATGACCGCCCCGGGGAAAATTCGCCGGTCTAAGTTCGTCTCCGCCCCAGCGTGAGCATGAATAAATCGGATACCCAATGCTAGGTAGTTGAGCATATGTTGATCTAGGATGCGGCCTACTCCCTGGTCTGCCGCGCAAACCAATCCCGAATGGATGAGAAGCCCTCAATTCTCTTTGAGGGACCAGTGTCACGCCAGCACTCCGGCGCACCAAATCGATCAATCACGATCTGTCCAACAGCGTGAGAATGCGGCTTTGCTGGTGCCCAGCACGTTCGTCTCATGCAAGGGCCTTTAGCACAGTGGCCATAGCCAACCTGACGTGATTCGCCTGCTCTCCACTTCAATTTATGCCCTAGTGAAGCAGTTGGGGCGAATGGTGTCGCCATTGCAAGGATGACGAGAATCTTCAATACGCTTTTCATGAACCTTCTCCAACGTTCCGTACTCTGTATTGACAAGTAACAGAGCTTAATTGGACCGGCCAAGCTAACGCAGACGAGGATTCGTCGGGTCAAGAGATTTTGCCTTCTGAAAGTCCTTGAGTGCTTTGTCCTTCATTCCGATCGACTGGTAAGCGGCGGCGCGCAAAACAAGAGCATCAACGTCGTTTGGATTCAGGTCGAGGACTTTCGTGAAATCAGCAATTGCGGCCTGATACTCTTGCTTTTTGCCGAAGACAAAGCCACGATTGAATAAGACATAGGGATTAAGTGGCTCGATCCTCGCAGCATTCTTGTATGAAGCCAGGGCTTCGTCCAGACGACCCAGCGCGGAAAGCGCGTTGCCGCGATTTGCCAATGCCATTACGAAGTTGGGGTTAAGCCGGAGAGCTTGTTCGTAATCATCAAGCGCATCGCCATACAAACGCAACCGGAAATTCGCGTTACCCCGATTGTAAAAAACTCCTGATAGTTTTGCGTGTAGTCGAATTGCCCGTGTAAACTCCAAGCGCGCTGCCGCATACTCCCCCTTAGTGTAAAGCTGAAAGCCAATATTACTGTGGTAGGCAGCGTGCTCTTTTGCAGTCCCCGGCCACTGCTTGTGACGATGTTCAGATAGGTGCGGTTTCTGCGGAGCGGGTTCACGGGCAAAGGTCGGCTTGGCAGGAAGCAAGAGAATTAGCAAGCCAATTTGCAGGGCAACTAGCAACCTCGATAGACGCCCCCAGTTTTCACCTGTCCAAGAGGCCCGTCGATGTTTATGTGCTGATGTCTTTACCCACCCCGGGTGAGTTGCGGAAGTAGCGGAAATTCGTGTCGGGACGCTAGGCATCGGCACCCTGTCTCCGTTCAAAACGTTTTGCCCGTTTTTCCTACTCTGCAGGGGCGTTGGCACGTTCCAGGCTTGCCTCTGGAATCGAGTCTTCGATCCGCTTGGGAACGAACCACTTGTAGAGAGCTGGGATGACAAGAAGTGTCAGGATGGTCGAACTCACCAGTCCGCCAACAACAACCGTGGCCAATGGAGCTTGGACTTCGCTACCGGCGCCCGTGGCATACAGAAGCGGAATAAGCCCTAAGGCTGTGGTCAAGGCAGTCATCAGAACGGGGCGTAAGCGCATGCAGGCGCCCTTGACGCTCGCGTCATCGACGGTCTCACCTTCATCGACAAGCCAGTTCAGATAGGTGACGAGGACCATACCGTTCTCCAGGGCAATGCCAAAAAGTGCAATGAAGCCGACGGAAGCTGGAACCGAAAGGTTAAGACCTGACATCCACAGCGCAACGACACCACCGACGAGTGCAAGTGGAATATTGAGCATGATGAGCAGTGAGCTGCGTAGGGATCCGAAGTTCATGAACAAGAGTAGGAACACAAGGCCGAGTGTGATCGGAATGACGAACGCGAGCCGCTTGTTCGCTTCCTGCTGAAGCTCGAATTGACCACCCCATTCAACAAAGTACCCCGATGGCAGTTCGACAGTTTCTGCGATGAGTTTCTGGCCGTCAGCCACGAACGAACCGATATCGCGACCTCTGACATTCGTTTGTACGGTGATAAACCGCTGATTGTTTTCTCGAGTGATTTGTCGCGGGCCAATGATCTCCTCAACCTTCGCGAGGTGATCCAGCTGTAGGAGCGCCCCGGAGGGAGTACGGATCACGAGTTCTTTGATCGCCTCAAGCGTGGCTCGCGATTCTTCCGTGTAACGCACAAGG
This sequence comes from Alphaproteobacteria bacterium, assembly GCA_018830445.1. Taxonomy (GTDB): domain Bacteria; phylum Pseudomonadota; class Alphaproteobacteria; order Rhizobiales; family Hyphomicrobiaceae; genus Filomicrobium. The sequence goes on from JAHJSN010000004.1 coordinate 19,697, forward strand.
ATATCGAAGCGGCGTATTCCTTCAAAAATCTGGCCAGCCTTTTCTCCACCGATTGCGGTTCGCACGGCCGCTTGAACTTGATCAATATTCAGGCCATGTCGAGATATCTGTTCGCGATCGACAATGATGCGAAGCTGTGGGGTTCCTGTGACCTGATCCTTCTGGACATCAGCTGAACCAGGGATGTTGCGGATCGCTCGCTCGATTTCACCTGCTTTGGCGAGCAGGACTTCTTGGTCTGGACCAAACAATTTGATCGCTAGCTCTGCTTTGGTTCCAGTCAGGAGTTCGTCGACGGCCGCAGCAATTGGTTGTGTGAAGTTAAACTGAGCGCCAGGAAAATCCTCGAAAGCCTCGCTCATTGCTGCAAACAGTTCTTCTGGCGTTCGTTGCGATGGCCATTGATCTTGGGGTTTCAATCCGACAAAGGCCTCGGCACTGTTGACTGGATCGGCATGGGCGCCGACCTCGCCGCGTCCAACGCGGCTCACTACGCGTTCAATCTCGGGAAATCGCGACAACAATCGCTTTTCGAAGCGCAGAACCACTTCTCGCGATTCCTCCAATGCGATTGAAGGCGCCATCGTAACCCGGACCAGCAAATCCCCTTCATTCAGTCGGGGCACGAATTCTGAGCCCAGACGAGGAAAGATGATCAAACCAAGCGCAAGCAGACCACCAGCTAGGCCGACGGCAAGAAACCGAAATCGCACAAATAGGCTTATGATCGGTCGGTAGACGAAAATAAGCGAGTTGACGACACGATCAGAAAACTGTGGGCGAACGTCTTCTCCTAACGCTTGTGGTTTCGGTCGCGTCATAACCATTTCCGCCAGTACGGGCGCAATCAGAACCGCGAAGATCAGTGAGCCAAGCATTGCGAGCGAGACGGTGAAGGCCAGCGGTTTGAAGGTCTTTCCTTCGACGCCCTGTAGTGTGAACAAGGGTAGAAAAACGACGATGATAATGGCAATTGCAAACGCGATCGGCTGGATGACCTCCGCACATGCTCGCGCAACAAGCTGATGTTTCGAAAGAGAAGGGTGTTTTTCGCGCATATATCGGTCAACGTTTTCGACAACGACAATAGCGCCATCAACCATCATGCCGATTGCGATAGCAATGCCGCCTAACGACATGAGGTTCGCCGAAAGGCCGACCGCCTGCATTAGAATGAAGGCAACAGCGATCGAGAAAGGGATGGCAAAGGCGACAACAATACTTGGACGAAAACCTCCCATGAAGACGAGCAGAACAATGATGACAAGCCCAATACCCTGGATCAGAGCTTCGTTGACCGTTGCAACGCTGCGGAGAACGAGTTTTGACTGGTCATAGTACGGAACGACCCTAATGCCAGGTGGCAGTGTCTCGTTGATTTTGTCCAAGCGATCTTTAACATCGGCGATAACTTTGGAGGTATTCGTTCCGATTAGTTTCAGAACCAGACCAGCCACGGCCTCACCTTCGCCGTTGATCGTTGCAAGGCCTTGGCGGACCTCTCCACCGATAGTCACTGTCCCGACATCGCCAACCTTGATGGGTACACCATCGACGACCTTGAGGACGACGCTCTCGATGTCGGGTATGCTCCGAGCTAAGCCTACGGAACGAACGAGAAACTGCTCCGAGTTTTTTACGATGTACTGGGCGCCGACGTTACCATTGTTCTCGCGAACGGCTTCCACAACGTCGGAAATGCTGAGCTTGTAACGCAACAGTGCGTCAGGTCGTACGTTGACATGAAACTGTTTGACCTTACCGCCTAATGATAGGACCTCGGTCACTCCCGGAACGGTCTGCAGGTTGAACTTAATGAGCCAATCCTGGATCTCTCGAACCTCTTCGCCGCTTTTTGTTCCAGTCGTGTCATCAACGAAGTAGAATAGAATTTGGCCAAGGCCCGTTGTGATCGGACCCATCTCTGGCTCGCCGAAACCTTGGGGAATGTCGTCTCTGGCGAGTTGGAGGCGTTCACCGACCAATTGACGGGCGAAATAGATGTCCGTCGAGTCATCGAAGTAGACGTTGACAACGGACAGCCCAAAATTCGAGATTGAACGAATTTCCTTTAGTCCCGGCAATCCGTTCATAGCGACTTCGACAGGATATGTGACGTAGCGCTCGACCTCCTCCGGCGCCAACCCCTCAGTTTCGGTAAAGATCTGGACGAGTGTCGGCGAAACATCGGGGAACGCGTCGACGGGCAAGTCCCTGTAGCTCTGGAGTCCAGCTGCTAGTACGCCCAACGCCAGCACGCAAACCAGCAACCGTTGTCTCAAAAGACCTTCGAGAAAAGTCCGCATCGATAGATATCCGTCCTAATGGTTGTGACCGTCACCGAAGCTCTCTTTGGAGAGCTGTGACTTGATGACGAAAGAACCCTCGGCGGCGATAATTTCTCCTGTCGCCAGACCAGAAACGACTTCCACGAATTGACCGTTTCGGCGCCCCAGTTTTACAGGGCGAGGCTCGAACTTGCCGCTTTCAGAGACGAACACGACCTCTTTCCCCTCGTGGTTCTGAAGAGCGGACTTGGGAACGCGAACGGCAACGTCGGTCGTCGATATATCGATGAGAGCGTTGACGAACATCCCTGGCCGCAATCTCATCTGCTGGTTGTCGAGAACCACGCGGGCCTTTGCAGTTCGTGTTTCTTCCGACACGTTCGGGGTGATATGAGCAATCTTGCCTATGATCGCCATCCCGTTTCCGTTTTCCGTCTGGATACGAACCGGAAGGCCGGCGGACACTTTTGTAAGATCGTTAGGATAGATACTGATGTCGACCCAGACTTGTGAGACATCTGCGATCACGAAGGCTTCCCGGTCAGTTGCGACGGATTCGCCGAGAACTAGATGTCGATTGACGACCACCCCGCCAAGCGGTGCTCTCATGATGTAGGTGGTGAGGTCTGTTTCGGGCTCAGTTTCGACCTGCTTTAGTCGCTCTTTGTCTACGCCGAGCGCATGCAGTTTCTGCTCCGCCAGGCGCCGGGCGATTCGGGTTTCCGCGAGCTCGGAACGGGCTGCAAAGAATGCCTTCTCAGACGTGATTTTCTTTTTCTGAAGCGTTTGTTCGCGATCAAAGTTGTCTTTGGCCAGCGCAAATCGTTCCTTGGCGGCTAAATAGCCAGCTTTTGCATCGGCTAATTCCCGGCTCTCAAGTACGGCTACAATGTCGTCCTTCTCGACTTTATCACCCTGTTTGACACCAACCGAACGCACTATGCCGGCTACGCGAGGAACAACGTGAGCGAAACGATCCAGATCGTACTGCACCTCAGCCGGTCGCATGATGGATACGGCCAGGGCGCCGCCCTCGACCTGTTGAGTGTCAACCCCAAATTCTTTCATTTGCTCTGACGTCAGTTTCACGCCGTCGCTATGGCCGCCTTCGCCGCCATGTGCATGACCGTCGCCCTCCTCAGCGTGCCCACCTGCCGCCTTTTCGCGGGGGTGATCATGGCCATCATGCTTCCCAGCACTGTCACCGGCCTTTTCCTTGCCATGGTCGTGCCCGTCATCTTCAGCGTGATCGCCACCTGCAGTTTCTTTGCTGGAATGGTCATGGCCATCGTGCTTCTCGGCACTGCCTGAGGCCTTCTCCTTGCCATGAGCGTGGCTGTCGCCGTCCGCGCGTGCGCCACCTGCCTTTTCTTCGCTGGCATGGTCGTGACCTTCATGCTTCCCAGCACTGTCACCGGCCTTTTCCTTGCCATGGTCGTGCCCGTCATTGTCGGCGTTGCTGCCATCCGCTTTGCCGTCACTGGGATGGTCGTGGCCTTCATGCTTCCCAGCACTGTCACCGGCCTTTTCCTTGCCATGGTCGTGCCCGTCATCTTCAGCGTGATCGCCACCCGCGGTTTCGTCGCGGTGGTCGTGGCCGTCATGATCACCTTTCTTGGCTGCAGACTTGCCGTTCGAACCAGCCTTCAGTTCTGACATGGTAAGTATAGGAGGGCGGCGGACGGCGCGCGGGGGAAGCGCGCCGTCGCCTGAGATTCCCGAATAGCCAGCATCAGCCAGTCCAGGAACCAGTCCTGTTGGAGCCGGTTTCATGATCGCCTGCAATTCGGAATGCGACGTTGTTTGCATCGCCAGAACCGGTACCGAGGCAAACACTGCAATCCCCAGTATGACTTGCCCGACGATCATTTCGCGCAGTGCCATCGCTCCAACTCCATAGTTCGTTTCCTTAATTTGCCGGCCGGGACAGCAATCAGGCTCTCGAAAATCGCTGCCAGCCGATACTTCGCGAATGGAGCGCTTCTCGCTCCATCTTCGACTTCCTTATGGAAAGGCCCTATTTGGGGCTACCGTCCTTATGTCCGTGATCGTGATCCTTGTGATCTTCGTGCTTTGCCGACTCATCGCCATCCTTATGTTTGTGTTCTTCCTCGCCGTGGTGCGCAGCCTCGCCATTCTTGTGGTTGGCCTCGCTATGCTCATGATCTTTGTCGTTATGGCCGCTTGCATGACCATGTTCGTCTTTCGCCTCATCGGCCGCATTGGCGAAGCTGATCGGCGAGCAGATGAGGAGAGATGCTGCAGCGATCATCATGGCGGCATACGAGATCTTCATGGGTGGTCTCCTTTACGAGTGGTTTTTTACGAGTGGTTGAGATTAGATTTTTCGGCCCGTGAGCCCCTCAATCCGAGCCTTGGCCTTCTCGAAATTGGCCTGGGCACGTATGAGATTGAGTTCTGCTTCAAACAGCACGCGTCGTGCATCAAGAACGTCCAGCAGCTGGGAAGCCCCCGCCTTGAAGCTTGTTTGAACCGCCCGATATGCTGATCGAGCTGGCGGCACCACATCATCGGCCAAGGCGCGCACCTCAGCCGCTGAGCTTGCCAGATCTTCGTAGGCAGAGAGGACCATGACGCGCAGTGTGGCCAACGAAGAGCTACGCTCATATTCAGCCTTCGACAGGCGCGCTTCGGCAGCTGCTATATTGCCCGAGTTGCGGTCGAAGATCGGCAAAGGCAACGATGCGCTTGCGACAAGAGCCGTATCGTTGGTGTCATTGAGTCGTCGGACACCAGCCCCAAGAGTGATGTCGGGCACAGATTTCGCCAGCTCGAGCTCGACAACTGCATCGCGCCGGGCGATCTCATCGCTCCATCTGGCGACGTCTGGGTTGCTTTCGAGTTCGCCTAAGACCGCATCAATCGAGCGCACACGCGTCGTTCGTGAGAAGTTCCCCGAGACCCTCGCAAAATCAGGTCGAGACTGCCCCCACATACTGGCCAGCCGCCGCTTCGTCGGTTCGAGCCGCGCGCGCTCCGATTCAAGCCTAACGAGAGTATTGGCGACCATGGGTCGCGTACGCTGAATCTCGATAGGGTTTGCCTGACCGGCGTCGACACGTGCCTGAACATCCCGCTCCAGTTCACGGGCTATCCTGTTCGCTTCCGTCGAGCGTGCGATCGCTTCCTGGATTGCGAGTGCATCAATAAAAGCTTCAGCCGTTTCGCGGATGACGCGAAGGCGGGCTGCTTCGAAGTCCCATACCGAAACGGCGCGATCCAGATTGGCAACGGCCAGCCGTCTGTAGCGTTTTCCGCCAAGCTCGACCAATTGCGAGAGGGCCAACGTTCCTTCTGCGGAGTTAAGCCCGCCGAGATCTCCGGTGCCACCGAAATTTTCAACATCAAGCGATAGGACGGGATTTGGTCGAACGGCCGCTTGTGCCGCTACTCCGAGTTTGGCTTCGACCTCCAGCGACGCTGCCTGCAAGGCCGGGCTATATCTTAAAGCTCTGTTAATCGCTTCGCGGAGGGTCAAAGCGGCGTCGAAGGGGAGTTTTGGCGCAATCACATCGTATTGCCACCCCTCATTCTGAGAAGACGTTCGGGTCGGATCCAGAGGAGGGGCCCGGTAGACGGCCCCCGCAACCTTTGCACCAGTAACATCCGTCATCGCGCCCGAGCAGCCGCCGAGGCTGAGCAGCCCGCACAGCATCGCCAGCAGCAGATAAAATCGACCATCTATTCGCGGCAAGGTGATCTCTCCCAGTCATGCGTAATGAGGCCGCCCGGAGGAGGGCCAGCTCAAGCTGGTTCTCGCCGATGCGACACACTTCGTCATGAGTGGGGAGTGTCAGATTCGAAGAACGGTAACGCGCCGAAGCAGAACGATTGGATTCGTCCGCCGACAATCGATTGTCGACCGGGCACTAGAACTGGAGGCTGAATTAAGAAGCGCTGTAATGTGTGAATTATACGGCACCAGATGTGGCGGTACAGCCTCGTCAAAATCGAGAATTTCGCCAACGAAGTTGGCCGATCGAGCGCTGGCCAAAGCCGCAGTGGGCAGTAACTTGACGTCAACGCAATCCGCGTGGTGTTGCTCGATGAGCCGGGCCCGTTCAGCCTGCTCGCCAAATTGTCCCTTGGCGCGATCGAGTTGGTCCCCGTGGCATACTGGACCGGTGCATGCTTCGATGGCGAAGTGCCCGCTATCTGAAAAGCACCACACGAATGAACTGGCGTCAGCAATCGAGCCAGGCAGCATCAGGCAAACCAGAAGGCTCGCCAAGACGCGCCGCAGCGTCGCATACAACCGTCTTTGTGGCGGTGCGAATGTCATTGCTGGACGAGACATTGTTCGCCGATACTTGTCAAGCCGCAAGACTTGTGCAGCCATTCAAACGGTTCGGAAGTGTTGCTGGGATGAAGCAGAAGCAGCACTGACAATATTCACCATAAGCCACGACCGCAGCACTTGGTTGGCGGACTGGGTGCTTCTTGCATAACCTGCAACAGCAAGACGATTGTCCGCTATCGCATCAGCTAGCGGAGAAGCAGCCACGTCAAGATCGCCGAGACCGCCATTCACCCTTTTGGCCCGGAGCGCCAAGGAGAATCGCGGTAGGGACGGCTGTTGCCAGCCGCCCCCCGCACAGACCCGGACGGGCGGGATTCCCGCATCCGGTTCTTACCTTGAGTGTCTGACGGCGAATCGCTGGTCCGGCCAGGGGTGAAGGATTTTCGGTTTCGGG
>JAHJSN010000005.1 GCA_018830445.1 Alphaproteobacteria bacterium
GGCCGCAACCGCTGACGATTTAGGCGAGACATGAAGGCCACTAGCGAAAACAATGGCTTAGTGTGGCGTTCAGCGCGCCTCAATTGACAACTCCTGTGCGGCACCAACAGGTCAATTAAGGCGCGACGCCACACTAGCCCGATCCGGTGAAACACGAATAGGCCCGCTCGGTTGATCGGGGCGGGCTTTTTCCTTCGGCTGGACTGAGCCGCCTCGCAGGTGTTCGCGCTACCTATTCGGGTCAGTGCCCTGCAATTGTTCCGTGGCAAGGCCGATCTCGCGCAGCAGCTCGGCATCTCTGGGTTCAGTCCCGTGCGTCGGCATTCCTTCGCTGCCCGAGGCCAGCCTGCGATCGATCTGGTCGGCCCAGGTCTCCAAGACTTCAAGCTTCTCCTTGGCGCTCAACCGATCATCCTCGATCAGCGCTTGCGGGCTAGAGAAGTTCGCTTCGGGTCTTAGCTTCGCGTCTTCGACGTTCAAATGTTTGGTCACTACCGACATTCATTCTCTCCGTGCCAGACATCTTCCACCATTGGCCATGCACCGTCTCAATGAACGCCTGGCGGCGGGAAACGTTCCGGTTCGGTCGTATGGCGGCTGGCAATCGGCCTGGGATCGGTGCCTGTCCGATCCGAATGAATTCGATCCTGTTTGGCAAGAGTCATCGACGCCATTGCGTGCCGAGGTTCTTCGCGGCGCGGTCAACTTTGGGAATTCATTGTCGATAAAGGCCTCTTCGGTAGGCTTCCGGTGAACAGAAGCCGTTTGCTGACGAGCTGTGAACGGCTGTTTCGTTTTGCGTCCCCAGAGAGTGCCCCATGATCAGTTCCGCCGGTGAAATCGTTGCAGCCCTTGAAGTGCGCGGCCTGAGAAAAACATTCACGCTTCCTGCCGTCGATGACCTGTCGCTGACGATCCGGGCCGGGGAGTTCTATGCGCTCCTGGGGCCGAACGGGGCCGGCAAGACGACGACGCTGCGGATGGTCGCGGGCCTTCTGGAAGCCGATGCGGGCGGGGTCAAGATCTGCGGTATCGACGCCTTCAGGGACCCGATCGCGGCGAAGCGGGTTCTTGCATGGGTGCCGGACGAGCCGATGATCTACGACAAGCTGACGCCGCTCGAATACCTCGAATTCGTGTCGGGGTTATGGGGCATGGATGCGGATCTCGCTCGCTTCAAGGCCGACGAGCTGCTCGAAAAATTCAGTCTGGCGCCGCACGCCGACGAACGTTGCCAAGGCTTCTCGAAGGGCATGCGCCAGAAGGTTGCGCTCGCCGGTGCGCTGATCCACGAACCGCGCCTCATCATTCTCGACGAGCCGCTGACCGGGCTCGACGCCGGTTCGGCGCGGCAGGTGAAAAGCGTTTTGCGCAACCTCGTTGCGGATGGGGTGACGGTCATCATGACGACCCACATTCTCGAAGTCGCCGAGCGCATGGCCGACCGCATCGGCGTGATCGCCAAGGGGCAGCTCATCGCCGAAGGCACGCTTGAGGAACTGCGTGCGCGCGCCGGAGACGGCGGCAAGAGCCTCGAAGACATCTTCCTCGAAATCGTCAACGCCAGCAGCGATGCGGCAAGCCTCGATGACGCCCAGCGCGCGATGGCAGGTGTGGCGGCATGAGCGCGGCGATTTCTCAAGCCGGCACGCTTTCCTGGTTCGCGCGGCATGAATTGCGGCTAGCCTGGCGCGACTGGGTGCAGCTGATGTCGGGCGGACGGCGGCTCAAGGACCATGCCGTGCTGATCGGCATGGCGCTGTTCGCGGCGGGACTGCACTGGCTGGCTTATGCATTGCTGTCGCCTTATTTCGCTGCCGGCGCGGCGCTCGACGTCGGCACCCTGGGTATGGTCACCGCTGCCATTCTGCTCGCCTTCACGATGATGTTGTCGCAAGCCATGGAGTCGGTGACGCGCGCCTTCTATTCGCGCGACGATCTCGATCTCATCTTGTCGTCGCCCGCATCTTCGCATGACCTGTTCGTTGTCCGCATCTCGATGATGGCAATCACCACGGCGCTGATGTCGGGGCTGATGGTGGCGCCTTTCATCAACGTGGCGGCCTGGCTCGGCGGTGCCCATTGGCTGGCGGGATATGCCGTCGTATTCGCGGTGTCGCTATTCGCGACGGGGTGTGCGGTTCGCATCGCGATGACGCTGTTTCGTACCGCCGGCGCGAAACGGACGCGGTTGATTTCCCAGATCGCTGCGGCGGTGGTCGGGGCATCATTCGTGATCGGGTTGCAGGTCGTGGCTATCGTTTCCTACGGATCGATGGCACGGTTCAGCGTCATCAACTCAACGACGGTCCTCAATGCTGCACCGCCGCTCGATAGCCTGTTCTGGGGGCCGGCCCTCGCGGTATCGGGAGACGTGGGCCCGCTCGGTCTCCTCATGTTCCTGGCGAGCGGGTTCTTCATCTATGCGGCGCATACCGGCGCGGCGCAGTTCCGCCACATCGTGATCTCCGCGCTCGGGGTATCCGAGGAGACGCGGCGCCATATCCAAACGCGGCGCGCGTTTCGTCAGCAGTCAACCGGTAGCGCCCTCGTCGGCAAGGAACTGAAGCTCATCGGGCGCGATCCGTGGCTCATTTCGCAATCCTTGATGCAGGTGTTGTATCTCATTCCGCCGGCCTTGATGCTGTGGGTGAACTACGGCGTAGACGCAGAGATTTCCGTCATTATCGCGCCGGTGATCGTAATGGCCGTCGGCCAACTCGCCGGCGGACTCGCCTGGCTCACCATTTCGGGAGAAGATGCCCCCGACCTCGTCGCGACGGCGCCGATCAGCGCCTTTGCCCGGCTGTCGGCAAAAGTCACGGCGGTGCTGGTGATCATTGCCGCGGTCGTGACGCCGCTGGTTCTCGTCATGGCGTTGATGTCGGTGTGGGGCGCGGCGGTAACGTTCTGCGGCGCGGTGATTGCTGCGGGATGCGCCATCCTTATCCAACTCTGGTTTCGCGCCCAGGCGAAGCGTTCCAACTTCCGGCGCCGTCAGGTCGCCTCGAAGGCTTCGACATTCTCGGAAGCTTTCGCGTCCATTCTTTGCGCGGGGACAACGGCGCTCGTTGCCGCCGGCAACCCGATCGCGGTCGTCCCGGGCGTGCTTGCTGGCATCGTCATGGGCGTTGCGTGGTGGATCAGCCCAAAGCGCGGCTGACAACCCCCCGGCGGCTCGCAATTGTGTTTGCAATCGCCTATGGTGCCCGCGAAACGGCGCCATTGTGCGCCGCCCTACCCACCACCGCGCAATGAACTGGAGGATCAACCATGGAGCATTGGGACGTTTATCTGTCGGGAGAAATCCACACCGACTGGCGCAGGCAGATCGAAGAAAAGTGCGAAGCAGCCGGGCTGCCGGTGTCGTTTACCGCGCCGGTGACGAACCACGAATATTCGGACGATTGCGGTGTTGCGATCCTCGGGGCGGAACCCAACAAGTTCTGGCACGATCACAAGGGCGCCAAGATGAACGCCATCCGCACGCGCAACCTGATCGAATCCGCCGACATCGTCATTGTCCGCTTCGGCGACAAGTACAAGCAATGGAACGCCGCCTTCGATGCCGGCTATGCGGCCGCGCTCAACACGCCGCTCATCATCATGCACGGAGCTGAACACGCGCATGCGCTGAAGGAAGTCGACGCGGCGGCGTTGGCGGTCGCCGAAACCGTGGACGAGATCGTCGCCATCCTGGGATATGTAACCCGCGGCGAATTGAAGCTCGGCAAGGCCGCCGCGGCGGAATAGACGCTCGTGGCGTGCGCCCGGCCGGCAGGCGAGCGGCTTATCCTGCCACACCACGCGCTTCAGTCAATTCGATCTACCAGTTGACGCGGGCGGTCCGCCGCAGCAGTGTCGGCTGCCCTTGTTCTCCACCGGCCCAGCAGCACCGGAATCAGAGCACAATAAGGAAGGAATGACGTCAGCAATGCCCATGAAGCAAGACGAACTCGAACAACTGATCAGGCAGGCGTTTCCCGACGCCGCCATCGAAATCCGCGATCTGGCGGGCGACGGCGACCATTATGCGGCTCATGTCGTGTCGAGCGCATTCAAGGGAAAAAGCCGCGTCCAGCAGCACCAGATGGTCTATTCGGCGCTGAAAGGCCAGATGGGCGACGTTTTGCACGCGCTGGCGCTCACAACCGGAGTTCCACAAGATTGACAGCGGGCCGCCAGTCACCACATGTTCGGGATAACGATTTCGAAGCCTGCCGCCGCAAGCGGCCGGGTGAACGCCACAACCTGAAAACCTGAGGACAGCTCCAATGAGCAGCCAAGAAGTAAACGACTGGATCCGCAAACAGATCGCCAACAACGACGTGGTCGTGTTCATGAAGGGCACGAAGCAGTTTCCGCAGTGCGGATTTTCCGGCCAGGTGGCGCAGATCCTCAACTACCTCGGCGTCGACTACGTGGACGTCAACGTGCTCGACGACATGGCTGTGCGCGATGGAATCAAGGAATTCTCGCAATGGCCGACGATCCCGCAAATCTATATCAAGGGTGAATTCCAGGGCGGCTGCGATATCGTCAAGGAAATGTTCCAGGATGGGTCGCTCATGCAGGTCATGGAGGAAAAGGGCATTTCGTATGACAAATCAAAGGTGATGTCCGCCTGAGCCGTACATAAGCGGCCTCGGGGCCACTCGAAGCGAATTTCAAGGGACCAGTGCGCAGTTCGGTGCGTGCTGGTCCTTTTTTCATCGTTTCTCGTGTTTAATGGTAACTCTGGTTTGAGAGGAAGCCGACGAAGCCGGAGCTGGCTTGCGGTGCCGATTAAAGAGGAGCTTACAGCTGAGGCATGCGATTCGGCGGGCGTCGTTTTTTGTTGAGCCTTGCGATCCTCGGGGCGAGCGTGTGTCTCGCGCTCGGCATCTCGTTGCCGGTGATCAAGCTGACGAGCTTCGTGTTCTGGACGTCGCAGCACTCGCTTCTGTCGACCGTCGAAGTCCTGCTGTTGCAGGGACAATGGTTCCTGGGACTTACGGTTCTCGTCTTCTCAATCGTTTTTCCAGTACTGAAGCTGCTCTATCTCCTACTGATCTCGACGCTGCCAAATGAGGAAATCGTGCGTCAGCACTGGCGGCTGCGGGCGCTGGAATGGCTCGGCAAATGGTCGATGCACGACGTGCTCGTATTGGCCTTGATGATCTTCTTCATCAAGAGCCAGGGAGTCTATGATGCGACCAGCCTCAACGGGGTCTATTTCTTTACCGCTGCCATCGTCCTGATGATCCTCGCCTATGCGTGGCTGCCGAATGTCGCTTCCGACGCGGTGAAGCGGGCGCACAAGAAAGCCGCTTCTGACGGAAACGGTAACGGAACCAACGGCGTCGCCGTGCTGCCGGCCAGCGATTGGGAGGGCTTTGCCGGCGAAGCGATCGGGGACCCGCCGGTCGTCAAAAAGCGCCCGTTCAGGAACTTCGTGCTGAGCTTCTTCATCATCCTCGCCACGGTCTGCTTCGCGCTGGGCGTGATCCTGCCGGTCATCCGCTTCACGACGGTCTACGTATGGAGTGCGGAGCATTCGATCGTCACCATCATCTGGGCGCTCTATGAGAACGGCGAATTGTTCCTGTGCGCGGTCCTGTTCATCTTCTCGATCCTGTTCCCGTTCCTGAAGCTTTTCTATCTGCTCACTCTCGTCACATCGCCAGACCTCAGTCCCGAGTTCCGGCGCAGGTCGATTTCGACGATGGAGTGGCTGGGGCGCTATTCGATGACGGACGTGATGGTGCTGGCGCTGATGATCTTCTACGTCAATTCGTCGGGTTATACCGAAGCCGTCGTACAGCCGGGCGTCTATTTCTTCGCGGCATCGGCGTTGATGACCATGCTGGCCTACGGCTGGGCCAACTCGACGGCGCCGAAGCCGGTGAGGGTAGCCGCGCAGAATGCGGCGCACACCGGCGGGTTGGGCGAAACGGTCGAGGGTGAAGTCGAAAGCCGCGCCTGAGTTTTCGCGATACGAATGGTTGTCCGCAAACTCGCCGGCCCGGTCACCTCGCAGCGGTGATGCCGCCGACGAGGGAAATGCTTTTGATCAGCGCGTAAACTGTCGTGCCCGGAGCCAACGCAAGATCGGCGACCGAGCGCCGCGTCAGCCGCGCCCTGATCAGACCTCCGGGGATTTGAACAAGGGTTTCCGCATACGTCGTCTCGGCTTCTTCGGCGATCTCGACAATCCGGCCCTCGAGGATATTGCGGGCGCTCAAGGCCTCGGGCCGCTTGGTGGCAAGCGTCACGTCGCGGGCGCGCAGGCGCAGGCGCACACGTTGCCCCGGCTGCGATTCGATCAACGGCACTTCGATCGGCGCGCCGCCGAGATCGAGGGTCGTCAAACGGTACTCGCGGTCGTGACACACAACGCTTGCTTCAAGCACGACACCTGCTTCAAAGCGGCCGGTCGCCGGACCCAGATCGAGACGGGCAAGGGTCTCGCCGACAGGACCGTCGGCGACCTTGCGGCCCTTGGAGAGAACGATCATCTCGTCGGCGAGGTAGGCGACCTCGTCGACGGAGTGGGTGACATAGATGACCGGAACGCCGAATTGCGCGGGCAGGCGGGCTATATAGGGGAGTATCTCGGCCTTGCGCGGCGTATCGAGGGCGGAAAGCGGTTCGTCCAGCAGCAGGAGGCGGGGTCGGGCAAGCAGCGCGCGGGCGATCGCCACACGCTGCTGTTCGCCGCCGGAAAGCTTGTCCGGGCGGCGCTGCAGCAACGGCTCCAGATCGAAACGCGCGATGACCGTGTCAAGGTCGCTCAGGGCCCGGCGATTGCGCGATCGGGCTTCGGCGAAGGCGAGGTTGCCTGCAACATCCAGGTGGGGAAACAGGCGCGCATCCTGGAACACGTAACCAACCGCGCGTGCATGGGGCGGCACGAATTTGCGGTCAGGGCTTTCGCTTTGCCAGATCTCTCCGTCGAAGGTGACCAGCCCTTCGGCCCTGCTCTCGAGCCCTGCCAGGACGCGCAGGACCGTCGTCTTGCCGCTGCCGGAATGTCCGAACAGCGCGGTGATATCGGCAAGGCGCATGTCGTGGGCGAGCGCCGCCTCGAAATCCGTATGCCGCAGCCGGAAGCGGAATGTCAGCAGCGGCTTATCCGACATTGAGCGGGGCCTTCCGGTTGAGCGCGTAGACGGCGACGAGGACCACAAAGGAAAACACCAGGAGGCCACCGGACAGGAGGTGTGCCTCCGCGTAGTTCAGCGTCTCGACGTGCTCATAGACGGCGATCGAGATGACCTTGGTGCGGCCCGGTATGTTGCCACCCACCATCAGTACCACCCCGAACTCACCGACAGTGTGGGCGAAGGTGAGCACGCTTGCGGTGAGAAAGCCGCGTAGCGCCATCGGGGTCGCCACCGAGAAAAAGGCGTCACGCGGGCTTGCGCCGAGGGTGGCGGCGGCCTCGAGGGGCTCGCGGCCGATGGCCTCGAAGGCGGTCTGCAATGGCTGCACCATGAAAGGCAACGAATAAAGCATTGAAGCCACCACAAGCCCGGCGAAGGAAAACGCCAGCGTCGATCCGGTGACGGAAACCCACATGCCGCCAAGCGGTGCGTTCGGCGAAAACAGAATGAGGAGGTAGAAACCGAGCACGGTCGGCGGCAGCACGAGCGGCAGCGCGGTGATTGCTTCGATGACAGGCTTGGCGCGCGAGCGGGTGTGCGCCAGCCACCAAGCCAGCGGCGTACCGACCAGGATCAGGAGCAGCGTCGTGATGCCGGCAAGGGCGAGGGTGATGGTGACGGGGCCAAGGTCAGGCATTCAATTTCGGTCTCCGCGGTACATTGAGGGGATCGCAGACCGGCACTTCTTGCTTGCTGGACGATCGGAGATGACCTTTTCACCGCGGTGTGCTTGGGTTCCCGCCTTCGCGGGAATGACGGTGGTGGCGAAGGTTTGGTTGCTCCACGTCATCAGTCATTCCCATCAAGATAGCCGAAGCCGGCAATGATCTTCCGCGCCGAGGGGGACTTGAGAAACGTCATGAAGGCGGATGCTGCCGGGTTGGTTGCGGCACGCGTCAGGAGTACTGCGTCCTGGCGGATGGGGTCGTGGAGATTGGGATCGATGAGGGCTGCCGAACCCTTGGCATTGTCTGCCGCTGGATCAATCTGCGCTCGGGAGACAATTCCCGCATCGGCGTTTCCGGTGGCAATCATCGCGAACGTCTGGGCAATGTTCTGGCCGAAAACCAGCTTCGGCTTCAGTTCCTGCCAATCGGAGCGGGTGCGCAAGACCTGCTCGGCAGCGCGACCGTAGGGCGCCAGGTTTGGGTTGGCGATGGCAAATGACTTCATCCCGCGGGGCTGGCAAGGGGTTCCGTAACTGCAGTTGTCGATTGACTTCGGGTTCCACCAGACGAGCTGGCCTTGACCATACGTGAAGCGGCTACCGGCGACGGCGTCGCCTTCGGTTTCAAGCAATCGCGGCCGTTCATCGTCGGCGGCGAGGAAGACGTCGAAGGGCGCGCCGTTCTTGATCTGGGCGTAGAGCTGGCCGGTCGAACCGGCGCTGTATTTCAGCGTGTGGCCGGTCTCGGCTTCGAAAGCCTTGGCGACTTGCTTCAGCGCGTCGACGAAGTTCGCGGCAACGGCGACGAGGACGGTTTCGGCGCGGGCTTCGGCGGACTGAGTGAGCATCGCGAAAGCAATGGCAGCGAGGCTCGCCGCCCATCGGCCAATCCGGCAATTCCTCATGCGTCGCTACCGCCCTGCTGCTTCAAACACTTGGGCCAGAATCAGAGCAAGTCGTCTGTTCTTCCCGCCGCCTCGGAGTGTCCCACCTTCACCGCATATGCTGCAAGCACCTTGCCGTGACAGCATGAAGTTGCAGCGGCACCTGGAAGCAACACGGCCCGGAGCGCTAAGCATCTCCGGGCCTTGTTGCAATTTCAATGTCACCAACTCGGCAAATCCCGCCGATTCCTCATCAATCGCGCGTCATGCTACGGACGGAATAGTCGGAGTTCAGTTTGAAATCATACTGCTGGCCGTCCTTGCATTTGGCATCGTCGACTTCGAAAACTCCGGTGCCTTCGGTTTCTTTTTCCAACGCGCCGCCTTCACACCCCCAGGCTGAGAGGGCTTCCTTGATCTTCGCAGCTTCGTCGTCGCTCGGCTTGGAGTCGGCGAATGCTGCGGTACTGGCGACCATGATCGCGCAAGCAGTAAGGGCTAGAAAATTCTTCATGCTCACTTCTCCATATTCTGTTCTTGCATCCCTTGAGGGACGACTCGCGACGCCCCGGTCTGAAGTTAGGGTACTTTTCCTTGATTTTATTTGGGAGTTCTTCCCGATCTATTGTGGCAAAATTGGAATTCGGCGACCGTCGTTCGATCCGAACGCGATTAGGCGCGGAAAGTCTCATAAGCTCGATAGAAGGAGTTTTGCGGACCCGCAAGAAATATCCCCCGGCAGAGCCGGGGGGCTCCTGCTTGCGCTAGCGGTTACCTCTCAAACCGCTTGTACTTGATGCGGTGGGGTTCGATGGCGTCGTCGCCGAGGCGGCGCTTCTTGTCGGCTTCATAGGCTTCGAAGTTGCCTTCGAACCATTCCACATGGCTGTCGCCTTCGAAGGCGAGGATGTGGGTTGCCAGACGGTCGAGGAAGAAGCGGTCGTGGCTGATGACGACCACGCAGCCGGGGAAGTCTTCGAGGGCCGCTTCCAGGGCGGAAAGCGTTTCGGTGTCGAGATCGTTGGTCGGTTCGTCGAGGAGGAGCAGGTTGCCGCCCTCTTTCAAGAGCTTGGCGAGGTGGACGCGGTTGCGCTCGCCGCCGGAGAGCATGTTGACCTTCTTCTGCTGGTCGGCGCCCTTGAAGTTGAACCAGCTGCAATAGGCGCGCGAAGGGACTTCCTTCTTGCCGCCGAGCGAGATCACGTCGAGGCCGTCGGAGATGACTTCCCAGACGGTCTTCTTTGGATCGAGGTCGTCACGCGACTGGTCGACATAGGAGATCTTGACCGTATCACCGACGCGAATCGAGCCGGCATCGGGCTCCTCCTGGTCGACGAGCATCTTGAACAGGGTGGTCTTGCCGGCGCCGTTGGGACCGATGACGCCGACGATGCCGCCGGGTGGCAGCTTGAAGGACAGGTCGTCGATCAACAGCCGGTCGCCGAAGGCCTTGGTCAGGCCGTCGGCCTCGATAACGACATCGCCCAAGCGCGGGCCGGTGGCGATCGAGATCGAAGCGCGGCCGATGTCCTCGCGGCCGGCTTCCTCGGCGAGCTTCTCGTAAGCGGTGATACGCGCCTTCGACTTGGCCTGACGCGCCTTGGGCGAAGACCTGATCCATTCGAGTTCGCGCTTGAGGGCGCGCTGTTTCGATTCTTCCTGGCCCTTTTCGGTTTCGAGGCGCTTGGCTTTCTGTTCGAGCCAGCCGGAGTAGTTGCCGTGGTAGGGCACGCCCTGGCCGCGGTCGAGTTCGAGCGTCCACTCGGTGATGTTGTCGAGGAAGTAGCGGTCGTGGGTCACCAGGATCACGCAGCCGGCGTATTCCTTGAGGAAGCGTTCAAGCCAGGCGACCGACTCGGCGTCGAGGTGGTTGGTCGGTTCGTCGAGAAGAAGAATGTCGGGCTTTGACAATAGAAGCTTGGTCAGCGCAACGCGGCGCTTCTCGCCGCCGGACAGCTTGGCGACTTCGGCATCGGCAGGAGGGCAGCGCAGCGCATCGAGCGCCTGTTCCACCTGGGTGTCGAGATCCCACAGATTTTGCGCGTCGATCTGATCCTGGAGCTTGGCCATCTCGTCGGCCGTCTCCTCGGAATAATTCATGGCGATCTCGTTATAGCGGTCGAGCAGCGCCTTCTTCTCGGCGACGCCTTCCATGGCGTTTTCGAGCACCGATTTTTCCGGATCGAGTTCGGGTTCCTGCGGCAGGTAGCCGACCTTGATGCCATCGGCGGCCCAGGCCTCGCCGACGAAGTCGCCCATCTCGCCGGCCATGATGCGCAGCAGGGTCGATTTACCGGCGCCGTTGAGGCCGACAACGCCGATCTTGGCGCCGGGCAGGAAGGAGAGTGAAATATCCTTCAAGACCGTCTTGCCGCCGGGGTAGGTCTTGGAAAGCTTGTGCATGTGATAGACGTACTGCGGGTTCGCCATGAAGGGCGCTCCTCTCGCTTTTGCTGGGTGTCGGGGATCCGTTAAGGGGTCTTGTAGCGGATCGCAGCGGGAGGAACAATGGCGGTCATCGTGGCTCTATCAGTTGGCCTCGATCTGCCGCTGCAGCCGGTACCCCCTGAACGTCCACATGCGCCAATCGGACTGGCGGCGTTGCAGTTCCCCTTCCAGCTCACCGGTGGCTTTCCGGACCTGCCAGGCCTTGGGGCTGCCCATGGTCGCCGGGGCAGTCTCGAAGCGCTTCAGGGCCGGAAGCGCCGCCGGCCCGAGAGCGGCGAGGTAATCGGCATCGAGGGGCACGCCATTGCCGCCCATCTCGCGGCAGTTGGCTACGTTATAATCCGCAATGACCCCATCGAAATTGACGAAGCAGGCGGTATACAGGGCCGCCGCCAGAACCAAGGCATTGGCGTTCATCAACCATACGTTGCTTCTTGAAAGGGCGATGCGCAGCGCGATCAGCACGAGGCCGACGGCAATCAGCGACATCACGGCAAGTCCGAGAATGCGCAGGTAGGTGAGCGCGTAGGCGTCGATATAAAGGCCCATCCGCAACATTGCCGAGGCGACGAGAAATACCGTCTGCGCCATCCACAGGTACATCAGCGCCGAGGCGGTCCGCGAGCCCCTGCCGCGCAGCCTCGTGGGGAATGCAAGCAGTACGAAACCCGCAGCCAATAGAGCCGACGCGCCGAGCGGATAGGTGCCGGCGTGGGCGTAATCGGCATAGGTGACGCCATCGGGCAGGGCTTCGTGGCCCCACAGGTACTGGATGTCGAGGGCGTTCTGCAGGGCGAAGACGGCATTGAAAAGAAGCAGCGAGCGGCATACGGCGGCAGGCGAGAGCAGCCCGTTGCGGATCGCGGCAGTGACCAGTTCCGCATCGCTGGGGCCGCCGCCTATTTCGGTTTGCGCCGGGGCACCACCGCCGATTCCAGGACCGCGCAGGAACGCCCAAATGAAAAACGCGAGCACAATCCAGAACCCGACCTGGGCTGTCTGCGGCAATCCGAAATCCATGCGGCCGATCTCGCCAAGCCAGCGGGCAAGGATCGGGTTGGCGGTCGCAAACAGCATCAGAAAAAGTAAGGACATGGAGAGCGGGACGAACCAGGTCCAACTTGCGGAGGTTAACGCCTTCGACCAGCGCTTGCCCTTTGCCCATCGCGGAACCGAGATCATGTCGACCGGCAGACGAAGGAGTACCTGGGGCAGGAAGGATGCCGCCTGCCGAAACCAGCGGGAGGCGTCACCGGCGATGTGCGTGCTGTTGACGACCGCAAGGGCGGCCAGTCCCGCGACGCCGAGGAGTGCTGCCAGAAATGATGGCTCTTCGACAATCGCCAGGCAGCCGGCCAACAACGCCATAAAAATGAGCCCGCCGGCGAGAGGCTTTACCAGCAGCGGGTTGAGGGCGGCCATGGAAATGAGGAGTGCAGCTGCGAACAGACCGGCCGCAGCGCCGGGGGTGACGTCGAACAGGGCGAGATCCCCCATCGCGACGAGCGCTGCGGCCAGACCCAAGTGTGCTGCTGTCGGCGGCAGGAAAGTCGTTTGCGGATCTCCAGTATCGGCATGGCTGCCACCGTCTCCGGCGGATTCGGGCGCGGTCGCGTCGGTCATCTTGTGTGGTTTCCCCGGATCGAATGATGTACCTGAATTGCGGGGCAAGCTAACAATCGGGGTGGCCGCTCATGTGCAGACTTGTCAGCGTTGTTTGGTACCGATCAGGACGAATGCGCACTGGACCCGCACATCGCGGGACGGGGCTGGTCCGTGTAGCTTTTCAATATCCTCAAAGCCGGATTAGCGGATATCATCAGTCATGAAAGCGCTCATCTATTTTGCCGATCCGATGTGTTCATGGTGCTGGGGGTTCACGCCGCAGATCCAAAAACTAGGCGCCTACTTTTCCGAGCGGTTGCCAATCGGCTTGGTGATGGGCGGCCTTCGCGCTGGAACCAGCGAACCGGTCGATGCCAAAATGAAAGACTATCTGCGGTCGGCATGGACAAGTGTGGCCGAGCGGTCCGGGCAGCCATTCGACTTTTCGTTCCTTGACCGCGATGGATTCGTCTACGACACCGAGCCGGCCTGCCGGGCGGTGGTGACGATCCGGGACCTTGCACCGGAGAACGCGCTGACGTTTTTCACTTCCATCCAGCGGGCGTTCTATGCCGATGGGTTCGATCCAACTGCAACCGATACGCTGGCGGACCTGGCCGTCGCGGCCGGGGTTGCGCGAGACGACTTTATCGCCGCATTTGAAGGTGTGCCGATGGCGCTGAAAACCGCAGAAGATTTTCAGTTGGGCCAAAGGATCGGTGTGCGGGGATTTCCCACGCTCGTTGCCAGCGACGAAAACGGATTACGCCTGGTCAGTTCCGGCTACCGGGAGGTCGAAGACCTGGTGCCCTTGCTCGAGACATGGCTCGGCGATGCAGTGTGACCGGCGGGGCCGGCTCAAATCCCCAACTGCCGCTCGATGATCTCGATCCATTCGTTCATGCGGTCCCAGGCGGGCATGTTGGAAATTCCGGTGAAGAAATACTTGTTGAGGCCGACGGTGAAAACCAGCCAGCCCCACAAAGTGTGCTCGATGAAAACCGCCCAGAAAGAGCGCGTCGTGGCGTAGCGGTAGGCGAGCAGCGTGCCGACGAGGCCGGTTCCGATGATTGCGACGTGGTTGTCGAAGACAATGTGGGCGAAGCCGAACAGCATGCCGTTGGTCAGGATCATCGGCCAGCGCCAGGTTCCGAACAGCGGCCCGTAGCGATGGAAGAAGAACGTCCGGTAGACCAGTTCCTGGGTCAGGACGGAAACAAGCGGATAGAGGATCATCACCCGCTCGTAGGTTTCGTAACGCTGCCTGGGAAACGCGAGAAACCGCTCCGGCATTTCCTGGGCCATGTAGACGGCGACCATGCCGCCGGCGATTGCGAAGATCGCCAGGATCGACAACAGGTCCATCACGCCGAAGCCCTTGACGAGTTCGCGGCGCAAGAGGAACCAGCGGTCCCACAACAGGAACACGACGAACGCCAGGAGGACCGGCTGCAGCACCATGAACAGCGGCATGCGCTCGATGTGCACGGCATGCTTCAAGGCGAGCGGCAGGCCGACAAACAGCAACAACAACTCAATGACGAGCCAGCCGCGCATGAGCAGGCCGGGGCCATGCTCGTTGATGCTGCCGCCGGCGGACAGCCAGGGCGGTGTGCGCATGTCTCCGGCCATGTGTTCCCCCAAATCGATTCTGCGCGGGCGCATTCGGTATGGGTCGATTTAGAGTGGATCGGGGCCGGATGGAAGACAGACGGATGAGATTGCCGCGCGGTCGGTGCGACCAAATGGAGCTGGCGGTTTTCTCAGCTGAGGCTTTTTGCGGTCTGACCGAACAGCAGCTTCTTGCCTTCCTCGGTCACCGCCGGGCGGCTCGACCAGGGCTTGCCCTTCTCGTAGGCGGCGAGTACGGCGGGCCGGTTGCGGATCGCCGTGTGCCAGCGGCGGACGTTGGGGAAATCGTCGAGATTCTGGAGCTGGCCCTTCCACAGGACGACCCAGGGGTAGGCGGCCATGTCCGCGATCGAATAGTCGTCACCCAGCCAGTCGCGGCCTTCCAGCCGGCGGTCGAGCACGCCGTAGAGCCGGTTCGTCTCGTTGACGTAGCGATCCATGGCGTAGGGGATTTTTTCGGGCGCATACTGGACGAAGTGGTGGTTCTGCCCGGCCATCGGGCCAAGCCCGCCGACCTGCCAGAACAGCCATTCGAGAACCGTCTTCCTTGCACGTGTCTCTGTGGGAAGAAACCTGCCGGTTTTTTCCGCGAGATAGACGAGAATTGCGCCGGATTCGAAAACGGTGAGCGGCTCGCCGCCGTCCGCGGGAGCATGGTCGATGATTGCCGGCATGCGGTTGTTCGGCGAGAACGCCCTAAACTCGGGCTTGAACTGATCGCCCGCCGAGATGTCGACCGGCTTGATTTCATAAGGCAGGCCCGCCTCTTCGAGAAACATCGTGATCTTGTGGCCGTTCGGAGTCGGCCAATAATAGAGGTCAATCATCGAATTATCCTATCGTAGCGTTGTTGGCGCGTTCACCGAAGATGGTTACAGGTCGCTCGTTGTCCATCCAGCCTCAAGGCATCGTGACTTTGTCGCTATGGGCGTTGATGCCGTCAGGCGCTGCTTGCCGCTGGAACAGGACGGCGGCGGGACGCGTACTATTCGTTTTTGCGGCCGAAGTGGTTTTCGCCCCGCTTCCTGGCCAATTGGATCTGGCGGTGGCGTTCGGCGGCGGCGGCCAGCTTGTCGGCATCGGCCTCGGCTTCGCAGTCGGGGCAGGGGCGGCTTGCATAGCCGCCTGCGCCCTCGCCGGACAGAAACGGGCTGCGGCACATCGAACAGAGTTGATAGGGGCCCGGCTCCAGACCGTGACCGACGGAAACGCGCTCGTCGAAAACGAAGCATTCGCCATTCCAGCGGCTTTGCTCCGCGGGGACCTCTTCGAGGTATTTCAGAATGCCGCCCTTGAGGTGATAGACCTCCTCGAAGCCCATCTGTTTCATCAGCGCGGTCGCCTTTTCGCAGCGAATGCCGCCGGTGCAGAACATCGCGAGCTTCGGGCGGTTGTCGCCGGCCAGCGCGTCTTTGGCCCAGCCGGGAAACTCGCGGAAGGTTTGCGTCTGCGGGTTGACCGCGCCTTCAAACGTGCCGATCGCCACTTCGTAATCGTTGCGGGTGTCGATGACGATAACATCGGGCTGCGCGATGAGGTCGTTCCAGTCCGCAGGAGCGACGTAGGTGCCGACGGTGCGCGCCGGATCGATGCCGTCGACGCCCATCGAGACGATCTCGCGCTTCAGGCGGACCTTCATGCGCTTGAAGGGCATCGCGGCGGCAAACGATTCCTTCCAGTCCAGCTCGGCGCAGCCGGGCAGCTGCCTGATACGTGTCAGGATGGCGTCGATACCGGACCTGCTGCCAGCGATGGTGCCGTTGATCCCCTCGGAGGCGAGCAGCAGCGTGCCCATGACGCCTTCTGTTTCGCAGGCGGCCTGAAGCCTGTCGCGATAAGCGGCGAATTGCGGCAGGCGCGTGAACCGGTAGAGCGCGGCCACCACCACCGGAGGAGTGCGGGGGTCATCATTGACTGTCATGGTGCCTTCATTATGCCAGTGGGGGAACAGCGGCAAGTGGGCGCTTGGCCATCATCGCCGCCCTTGCTATTAAGTCGCTCCGCTGACCGGTCAGCCCCTATTCTCAACGGAGATCCGCCGCAATGAGCGACGACAGCCCTGAATCCAAAGCCCGCCAGGCAACCGCTGCCCTGATCCGCAACTACTACGAAGCCTTCAACAAGGGCGACGATGCCGCGATGCTTGCCTGCGTCACCGAGGATGTCATCCACGACGTCAACCAGGGCGAGCGCCGCCAGGGCAAGGACAAGTTCACCGCATTCATGGCGCGCATGGCGCACCACTACAAGGAACAGCTCGAAGGCGTGACCGTGATGGTCAACAAGGACGGCACGCGCGCGGCGGCCGAGTTCAACGTCAACGGCACCTATCTCAATACAGATCCAGGCCTGCCGGACGCCAACGGGCAGACCTACAAGCTGCCGGCGGGAGCGTTCTTCGCCATCAAGGACGGTAAGGTCGCACGCGTGACGACCTACTACAATCTCACCGACTGGATCGCCCAGGTCGCTGGCTGAGTTTTTCCCTTCCCGAATGGTGCCGGTCTTCGTGCGAGGACCGGCACGCGGTCTCCAGGAGTTCGCGGCGCAATGCTCGTCACCCTACTCAAATGCAAGCTGCACCGGGCGACGGTGACCGAATGCGATCTTCACTACGAAGGCTCGATTTCTATCGACCGCAACCTGATAGAAGCGGCCGGATTGCTGGTCAACGAGCGCGTCGAAATCTACAACATCGACAACGGCAACCGGTTTGCCACCTACGTCATCGAGGGCAAGGCCGGATCGGGTGTGATCGGCCTCAACGGCGCGGCGGCGCGGCTTGCCTGCGTCGGCGACAAGCTGATCATCTGCGCCTATGCCCAGATGGAAGATGCGAAGGCCCGCAAGTGGCAGCCGAGCGTCATCATCGTGGGGGCCGACAACAAGCAGGAGAAGCCGCGCACATGAGCCTGACCGTCGAAGCCGTCACCGGAGAGGCGTTGAAGGACGTGCTGGGGGATCTGGCGCGTCTCAGGATCGCGGTGTTCCGTGACTGGCCCTATCTCTACGATGGCAGCGAGGACTACGAGCGCGAATACCTGGCAAAGTTCATCGCGGCAAAAGGTGCGGTCTGCGTGATCGCCAGGGATGGCGAGACGGTCGTGGGTGCTTCGACGGCATCACCGATGGCGGAGACGGACGAAGAATTCATACTGCCGTTCCGCAAGGCCGGTTACGACATCGACACGGTATTCTATTGCGGTGAATCGGTGCTCGTCGGCGACTACCGCGGGCAGGGCGTCGGAAACCGGTTCTTTGATGAGCGCGAAGCTCATGCGCGGCGGTTGGGCGGCTTCGATACCAGCACGTTCTGCCGCGTCGTTCGGCCAGACGACCATCCGCTGAAGCCTGCCGGCTACCGCCCGCTCGACGGCTTCTGGCGCAAGCGCGGCTATGGCCCGGTCGAGGGCCTGGTGGCGTATTATTCCTGGAAAGACATCGGCGAGGACGCGGAAACCGAGAAGCCGCTTCAATTCTGGACGCGGAAACTTTGAACACCGAATCCAGTTCTCAGATGGCGCGGCGACGTGGTTGCGTGGGACGTTCCCAGAAGACCATTTGATCGTTCCGGTCGAAATAAAACAACAGCTGGGTTTGCGAAATCTCGATATCGAAGGCGGGCAGTACGCTTTCGTCTTCGCGGCCGCGCTCGTATTCGAAGCAGATCAGGCGGATCGCATAATGCTGCCAGCGGTAGCCGCCATTTGTGTGCCGCTGCGGTTTGAGGCGTATGACGCGGCGCGGAGGAATCTGCATTTCGTAGAGCCAGTCGTAGCCGACCACGTGCATGAGGGCACTCACATCGACGGGCAATGCGCCAAGGTCGCATAGTCGGGAAAGAATGGAAACCAGGCCGTCCCAATCCAGCTGTCGGCGCAGGACCGCCTCTTCGGCAATCACGCAAAGTGCGGCCGCTGTCGCACATAACGCCAAGTCGTCGGAATTTACCGGTCTATGACGCTTATCGCCTGGACGATGCAGTCGTTCCGAATGCGGCGGCTCCTCGTTCAACCGGACACTGGGAAGCAAATTTGCGGCCGACGGATCGGTTTTGCGGTCGGGCGGCGCAAGCACACCTGCGCGGCCTCGCTGACGCTGCTGGCTGCCTTGCGATCGGCCGGTCGTCCCAGCGCCAAGCAATCGGGGGCCGGCGGGACGATCTCGCGACTGCCAACCGAAAAGGCGCCGGAACAGCAGCGCGAGATAAATGAGGCCGATAAAGACCAGGAGCGGAATCGAGGTCAGCACGGCAGCAACGCCGCCGCGCGCCCTTGTTAAAAGGTTCTGCCAGTTCCTGTTTCGCCTTTGGCGATCCTTCGACTGCATCGGGGCACATCATAGGTTACGTATCGAGCCGCCGGGCGCGTCGGCACCTGGAGGTTCATTCAAAACCACGATTGCGGCAGGTATTCGATAGCCTGGCCAAGCGTCCGGCTTCAGGCGCCGCAGGCCGCGATGATCAGGGCCTGCATATTCGACATCCGGAGGGAGAAGTCTTCCTGCCACTTGGGGTCGGCGGCGATTCGTGACTGGAATTCCTTCAGGTAGCGGTCCTTGTCGGTGAAATAGTAGAACGCCATTTCGCGCTCTTCCTTTCCGAACCGTTCGGGCTGCTTCAGAAGCTTCTGCTCGCAATCGCAGGAATTCGCGTGGCGGTTCTGGACGGTCGCGCAGAAATCGTAAGCCGCGTCAAGAAAAGCCTGTTCGGAATAGTCCTGCGAGGGCTTTTCGGCCGGTTTGGCGGCTTCGTCAGCGGCGCGGACGAGTGTCAGAGGGATGAACAACATCACTACGGCCAGAAATGCCCGCACGACATGGTTCGATTGCATTCTATTCTGCTTCTTCGGCATGGACGACTTTCCAGTTAAGCCGGCGTTTGTGCCGGTCGTTGAACCCTACCCCGTCTGATACGACCTAAAAGTACAATCGGACCTCGGCGGTCAAGGGCCAGCAGCTTGACGCGGTGGTGAACCTGGCTGCGGCCCGGCCCGCGGGAAGATACTGCGATACAGCGAAATCGTGGCGGGAAGTATGACGAGCTGGGCGATCAGGGAAGCGAACAGGCAGGCGGCCGTCAACTGGCCGAACAGGCGCAGGGAGGGCAGATCGGAGAGCACGGTCACACCGAGGCCGAGGGCCAGGATGATCGTGGTCAAGACCACCGCCGGACCGATGTGATGGGCGGTCTGGCGGAGGGCCTCGTGATGCCCGCCGGGGCCGGCGGCGAGGCGGTCCTCCTCAAGGTGGTAGCGGTTGAGGAAGTGGATGGTGGAGTCGATGGCCAGCGAAAATGCCACCGTAATGGCGACAATGGAGGCGAACTGCATCCCCTCGCCGAACGCCCACAGGAGTGTGCCTGTCGCGAAAATCGGGAACAGCGAAGGCAAGATGCTGACGACACCGGCCAGGACCGAACGCAGTGCCACGGCCAGGAAGATGAAGATCACGAACATGTCGCCGACCAGTCCCCAGTTCAGTTCCGTTATCAAGGTCGCAGAGTTGCGGGCGGCGATCGCCGGAAGGCCGGTCACGGAGATCTTGTAGGAGGGGTGGGCGGCGCGGACGCTATCAAGCGACATATCGATCGTTTCGACGACCGGGAGGATCTTGCTCGCGTCGACGTCAGGAAGCCGCGCGGTGACGAGTACGGCCTGTTCGTCGGCTGAGATGAACCTGCGGACGAGGTGCTCGGGCAGGATCGACACGTAGCGCTTGATCGTCTCGACGCTGGTATCGCCGGCTTCCGCGAGCCAGCGGCGCAAGCTGTCGAGGGACCAGACGTTGCCGAGGCCAGCGCGTTCCTCAAGGATCTTGTGGGCTTCGGCGATGAGGCTCAGCGTTTCTTCGTCGTACAGGCTGGCAGGCTGGCCGTCTCTGGCGGCCTTGGGCAGCTCCACCATGACATGTACCGGGTTGGCACCGGTCAGCTTCTGATCGAGGCGGGCGGAACCGGCCAGGGCCTGCTCCTGATCCGGCACCTGATCGGCAAGCCGGTAGCGGGGCTCGAGGGTTGCATAGGCCCACCCCGTCGCGACGACCGCAACAACGCCCAAAATACTCAGCGTCACGGGATGCCGGCCGCTGGTCGTGACAATGACGTCGGTGATGCGTTGCAGGACGCCGACGCCGCCGGTCTCGTTCTCCGGACTTGTCAGGGTTTCATCTTCCTTGCGCACCAGCAGGACCGCCAGCGTCGGCACAACCACCGCGACGGCAATATAGGAAATCCCGACAGCCAGCAGGGCGGCCTTGCCGAAGGTGCGGATCAGTGCGGAATCCGCCAGTGACAGTGACATAATGGCGATCGCCGCGTTCATGGCGGTCAGCAGGCAGGCCGGGGCGACGTCGATGACGGCGGCGCGGGCGGCGGCGAAGCGATCCTCTCCGGCCATTACCGCGCGGCGTACCGCGAGCACCAGGTGCATGGAATCGGAAAACCCCTGCACCAGGATCAGCGGCGTAATGACGTTGATGAACAAGTTGAGGCGGAAGTCGAGGCCGCCGATTACGCCCAGCGTCCAGAGAATCGCAATTGCAGGCCCGGCTACCGCTATCAAGGTCAGCGATACGCGCCGGAAAAACAGATAGGCAACGACGAGACCAACCAGGAAACCAAGTCCATTATAAATCAGCCGGTCGCGCTCGACTGCGTTGCGGATTTCGAGCTGCATCACAGGCGCGCCGGTGAAGTTCACGTTGAGCCCGGACCCTTCAAAGCTCATTTGGGCTGCCTGTTTCAGCCCGTCGATTACCGATCGCAATCCGCGCTCGTCGACAACCTGCCGGTCAAGCGAGATGACGATCAGGGCCAGTGTCGCGTCATCGGAAAGGAACTTGCCCTTGACGATGTCATTGGTCCGCAATGCGTCGAGCACGGCGGCGTATGCGGCGTCGTCCTGGGGTATCTCGTCGGGAACGATCGGGGCTGCATAGCCGCTGTCGTCGGGTTTGCCGCGGGCGGAGAGCATCGACACCAGGCCGCCGACACCGTCGGCCAGCTGAAGTTCGATTGTCGCATCCGCGAATTTCTTGATGGAATCGCGGCTCAGGAGGTTTTGGCCATCAACCACAATGAGCACGTCGTATTCGCTCGATGGAAACAATCGGTCGATCTGTTCGTACTGGCGGAATTCCTCGGTATCGGTGCGGAACAATTCGGACAGCGAATCGTCGACCTTCAGAAGCGAGACGCCGTAGGCGGCCAGCAGTGACAGGATGAGGATCACGAATGCCGACAGGTACGGGGCGGCGAGCGCCACAAGCCCCAGCTTGTCGAGGCCGAACGAGAACCTGAACGAGCGGCGTTGACCCGTCGGTGACGGCGAAGACATCTGCGTCCCTCTCCCCAAAGTCGCTTTTGACCCCTGCGTGCAGTCGGATTCGTATTGTCTAATGTCGCAGTGGACTTCCGCTCTTGATCGAGAAAACTGTTTTTTCTCAATGCGGTGTTTTTCGCAAGGTTCGCCGTGCCTTGTCCAGTGTATCGTGTCGCGGCACACTCTTCTTGGTTCATCGAGGTGGCCTTGGCGTCGGTTGGACGGCTTGATGGGAGGTTTTTATGGTTGCGGCGCACAAGAGCCTCGACGTGAAGGGGCTCAACAGTCCGCTTCCGGTCTTGAAGGCGAAAAAGGCGATGATGGAGATACCAGCCGGTGGAACGCTGGAGGTCCTCGCCACCGATCCTCGCGCCGTCACGGATTTCGAGCTGTTCTGTAAGTCAACCGGGGCGACGCTCGTTGAGCACGACTGTAGCGCAGGGGTGTACCGGTTCGTCGTCAAGAACACCGGGTGAAGCCTGTTCAGGGACGGCCCGGCTGGTTGCAGATGCTGGGACAATTTCTTGACACCATGAGCCAGGGCCCGCATAAGCTTCGGCCCTCGGCAGCCTTCACGAGGTGGGTTTCACCCAACACGATGATCGGGACCGGGCTGCACCCATCATTTCGGGTGTGCACCAATATTTTTGGATTTCGGGCGGTTAGCTCAGCGGTAGAGCACACGCTTCACACGCGTGGGGTCACTGGTTCAATCCCAGTACCGCCCACCATAAAGTCGTAAATCAAAACAACGAGTATCCTAACGCTCACGAAATGCTCGGCTGAAACTATTCGTCAAGGGGCGGACTATGTACTGGACCAAGGTTCGTGCACCGGTCTTGATGTAGACTTCAGCGGGCATGCCAGGAGCGATTTCGACGCCCTCCAACCGTGCCAATTGGTCTTCAGAGATGGCAATGCGGGCCACGTAGTACTGCTCGCCGGGCTGCTTGCCTTCGATCGTATCGGCAGACACGTAGATCACTTCGCCAAATACAACCGGCGTCGTGCGTTGATCGAGCGCCGACAGTCTGAGGTCCGCTGCCAGCCCACGGCGGACCTGATCGATATCTTGCGGCCGTACATACGCCTCGACGAGTAGCTTTTCCTGCGACGGCAAAAGGTCCATGATTTTCTCTCCTGGACCCACGACGCCACCGGTCGTGTGGTGATGAAGCTTGATGACGACACCGGGAACCGGTGCGCGAACCGTCAGGCGTCTCTCGATGTCGCGGGCGGCCCGCAAACGTTCCGCCGCATCGTCGAGCTTCGTACGGGCTTCCCCGAAATCGTCGGCAAGTTCCTGCGCGTGCCTCGATCTGATCGACAGGATCTCACCTTTGATTTCCAGAATTCGCTGCCTTGCCTGACCGATGCTCGAGGTAAACTGACCCACGTCGCCTTTCAGTTTGACTGCGGCGCGGCGCAATTGAAGGACCGTTGGAAGCCGTGCAAGACCCTTCTCCATCAGGCCTTCGTTCATCGCCAGTTCCTTCTGAAGTAGCTTAAGCTGCTCCTCGGCCGCCTCCTTCTGCGCTTCCAATCCGCCGATTTCTTCTTCAATGGCCGAAACCCTGCTGACCTGAATGTTGATTTCGTCGCGATGCTTCGTGCTTCGCGCCGCAAACAGGTTCCGCTGCGCCTCGATGATTCCCTGGAATTCCGGATCTCCTTGGGTGTCGAGCAACTCGGGTGGAAACTTTATCTCATCTTGAATGTCCTGCTCGGCCGACAAACGGGAAATCGTGGCTTGAAGTGTTCGATGCTGCAACTCGTGCCGCCGCAATTCGGCGCCGACCCGCTCGGCGTCAAAGCGTACCAGCGGCTGCCCCGCCTGCACTTCCTGCCCTTCCTCGACAAGTATCTCGTCGATGATACCGCCTTCAAGGTGCTGAACGGTCTTGTTGGTCCCGGTTGCGACGAACACACCTTGTGCGACCGTGGCACTCGCCAGCTCCGCAGTCGATGCCCACAGACCAAAACTACCGATAAGAAAAACGAGAACCGTCAGCCCAAAAATCGACGGGCCCCAATAACTCCGCCGGACCGGCAAATGCCAATCGTCAAAAGCATTACTTGATTGATCGGTCCGTGACTTCTCAAGACTCATAGAGATCGGCTTTCCTCGTCTCGACTCGTGTTGCGACTGCGATGCCAGGCTTCCGAGCGCCTCCGCAGTAACACTGGAGAACTCCTTGTTTGCGCTTTTGATGCACTAACGACTGACCGCCTTCGCCCGGAATCAAGCATTAAATCCGGAACACGAGCAGGGCTAGTCCATCACAGCGGACCTGTTGGCGCCCCTCAAGTCTTGCGTCCGAATGACGTGGGGCTGACGACTTTGTTCGGCACCGATCCAGGATTGAGGATTTCGCCGAGATCCTGATTTGCCGGCACCGGCGTATCGACCGGTCGGCGCAACAACTTGTCGCGTGGACCATACGCTTCGATCTTACCGTCGGCGAGCGCCAGAATCCTGTCGACATGCCGCAACATGGCTGGCCGCTGAGTGATGATGATCGTGGTTATTTCTCGCCGTTTGGCTTCAACGAGACACTTTGCGAGTGCGGTCTCGCCGTCCCGGTCGAGATTTGCATCGGGCTCATCGAGTACGACAAGTTTGGGTGATCCGTAAAATGCTCTTGCTAGGGCCACGCGTTGGCGCTCGCCGCCTGAAAGAGGCGTGCCTCCAAGCTGGATCATGGTTTCATAGCCGTGCTTCTGACGCAGGATGAGATTGTGAGCGCCAGCGAAATTCGCCGCAGCAACGATTGCTTCATCGGTCGCGTCATCGCGCAGGCGCGCTATATTTTGCGCAATCGTCCCAGGAAACAGCTCCACACCCTGCGGCAGGTAGCCGATGTACTCCCCGCGTTGCAGAGCATCCCAATTCTGGAGATCCGCACCGTCCAGCCGAATTGTTCCACCCGATGGGTCAATCGCCCCGACCAGCATTCGTCCCAGCGTCGACTTGCCTGCTCCCGTGGCGCCGATCAGCGCAACAACGCAACCCCGCGGTATTTCGAAAGTAATGCCCTTCACGATCGGATCACGTGACTGAGGTGCCAGGTAGGCCAGTTGTTCCACGGCGACATCGCCATATGGGACGGGCAGCTCGATCCGCTCCGAACGGGCAACGGCACGTGCCAGCGTCTGCTTGACTCTGCTGTAACTTTGCAGTGACGACACCAGATTGCGCCAGCCCTCGATCGCGCCCTCGATGGGGGCAAGAGCCCGGCTGCCGATAATCGATGCCGCGATCGCCATACCCGCGGTCACCTCGTTGCCGAGCGTCAGGAAAGCGCCCCACCCCAGGATCGAAATCTGCAATACGAGCCGGAAAAACTTCGACAAGCCGGAGATGATGGCATTTCTATCATTCGCGATACGCTGGTTGGCCAACGCATCGCGGTTTTCCTCACCCCAGGCCCTGACGCAATCCGGCAACATCCCCATGGCTCTGACCGCGTCTGCGTTGCGGGTATGGGCCTGGGCTCTGCCGAGCGCGGCCATTGCATGTCCGCTTGAAATCGACGATGGGCCCGACGTGAGCGACTGATTTGCCAGCGCAAACAACAAAAGGATGATACTGCCGCCAGTCGCAATCCAGCCAAGATCGGGATGAATCAGAAAAACCATCAGGATGTAGAGAGGCGCAACGGGCAGGTCGAAAAGCAGCGGGACGACCGGCCCGGATATGAATGCCCGCACACTTCCCAGATCACGGAGCCCCTGGACGTCGGAACTGCCACCGCTCGATGATTGGTCAATCGAGGCGGCGAGCAGCGGGCCGCCCAATTCGGTCTCAAGCCGCATCCCGATTCGTGTCAGGACATACCGGCGGACCATATCGAAGAGTGCCAAGAGGATGATCGCTCCGATCGCTCCTGCGGTCAGCATCACCAAGGTATCGAGGCTGCGGCTGACCAGCACACGATCCGAAAGCTGCATCAGATAGATGGGAACGGTGAGCATCAGCAGGTTTATGATGACGCTGAACAACGCCACGAACATCATGCCGCGACGCCAGCGCGAGAGCCGCTTGCGCAAGTCCTTGCCCGTCAGACCAAAGCGGCGTCGCGTCGTGCCGTTAGGCACGTCGTCTGCTTGCTTGCTGTTGTCGCCGCCCGCCGTGGTCATCCGATGCCCAAAACCATTGTTTCTGAACGATGTTTCCTTCGACCATCCAAACTAGTTGATGCTCGGCCAGTTGCGCGAGCCGAGCATCAAGGAATTCCAGGAACTGTCCTTCGTCTCGAATATTCAGGCTGCGGCAGAAAGCTCCCGTACGCTGATATTACCGTTAGCGTCGCGCATGCAGAGTTTCATGGTGCGCCCGCCCAGTTGCGACTTCGATATCTGGGCGATCGTAGCCTGACATGCCTTCTCCGATCCTACCGCCAGAACAATCCACGGAATGTCGCCGGAGGTCCACTCCTGCGCCTTGATCTGCGGTGGATAGCTGGCCTGAGACGTCAGCCGGCTGTCGACTTCAGGCGAGACACGGGCCCACAAAACAGCGCCAACGGGGAGCAAATTCCCAGCCTTATCCTTGGCTTCCGCCACGGCGACCTGATTCGCCTTGATCGCCGGGATGGCCAGCCAGCTCAGGTCGGCGAGCTTCGCCTGCTGGAAGTTCGGAGAACTGGCCATCAAATTCGCGATTTGCCCGAGCACATGATGCGGATGCCTGCCGCCTGTGGCGGCCGAAACCTGTGAATCCGCCTCAGGTGCCGTGTCAGGAGCTGCCGCCGGCGGCGGAGCGGCTGCGGCCTCGACGCTCTTGGGCTCTTCCTTCTTCTTCTTTCCGAAGAACATGACCAGTGCACTCCATCAGTTTGCAGCAATGTAACGCCGCTCAGATCAATGATTTTAGTCCGCGCCACGAGCGATAACAATATCTACCACAATCCGTTTCGGAAGGGGCCGCGACTTGCGGCCCCTTGAAGTTCTGGTAGATCCCTTAAAGGAGATCCAGGTTGTCATTCGTGAATGTGCCGGAGTCGACGTCGACGAGCCGGATCTGATCGCCGTCGGCGAAAACGATGACCATGTCCGATGCGGCAGCGCCCAAATTGCCCGCTGTGGTATCGTTGAAGGTGATATCGGCGAGGCTTGTAAAGCCGTAGCCTTCAAGCTGTAAAATATCGCCACCAGCACCAACCTGGAAGTTGTAGATCGCGTCGGTCCCGGTATCGACACCATTTTCGTATCGGAACGTATCGATGTCGGCGTCGCCGGTGCCAGTCGGCGATCCGAAGTCACCCGCAAACAAGGTATCGTCGCCGAGGCCGCCGACAAAGAAGTCCGAACCGGCCCCACCGATAAGAGTGTCGTTGCCCGCCCCGCCAATCAGCGTATCGGGTCCAATCGTTCCTGTGGCTTCGTCATCGCCTGTCCCCACCACCAATGTGAAGACATCGGTGGCCGAGTTGGTGCCAACCTCAACGTCAACATTGCCGCCGGCGCTTGTCACACTCAGATCGGTCGGCACGTTCGTGAACGTATTGCCGGTGACGTCGTTGATCGGTGCGATCGGCGAG
Organism: Alphaproteobacteria bacterium; assembly: GCA_018830445.1. Classification (GTDB taxonomy): domain Bacteria; phylum Pseudomonadota; class Alphaproteobacteria; order Rhizobiales; family Hyphomicrobiaceae; genus Filomicrobium. The sequence goes on from JAHJSN010000005.1 coordinate 27,244, forward strand.
ACGATGACCGAGTTGATGAAGATACCCGTAGCAGCGTTTGTGATCGAGTTGCCACTGATATCATTCTCGCCATCTTGATATCCAGACACCGAAATCGCGGCGCCAACACCTTGGCCGGCATCAGTGAGTTCGTTATCCGTGATGTCCGTGCCGACTCCGGTACCGAGCCGCATTTCGATGCCGCGGAACCACGTGCCGCCACTCGACCCTTCGAACGAACTCTCCGTGACGGTAATCATCGGGTCGACAACGCCGGCCTCTCCAGCGACATTTAGCGTCGTCGTGATCGCACGGTTGAGGGTTAAGGATCCAACGACTTCACTGACGAAGATCGAGTTGGCAACGACATGGCCGTTGGCGTCGTTGAAGACGATGCCGCCTGGACCGCTGGTGCCAGCCGCGTCAGTTAGCTGGATGCCATCGATCCTGACGCTTTCGGTCGATGCCGTCGCCATGTCGACTGTGATCGTACCAGTGATGATGGATTCCGGACCGGTTCGGGACACATCGTCATGCGCCAAGCCATGGTTGGCACCGAGCAGGTTGATCCCTTCGGAGATCGTGAAGGTCTCGTTGTAGGTGCCGGGCGCGAGCAGGATGGTGTCGCCTGCTTCGGCTTCAGCGAGTGCCGCCACAATGGACCCGTACCCGCCGTTACCGACGAGCAGGATGCGGCCGGCACCGCCATGCTGAATGATCTCTATGTCGGTCAGCGTGTCAGTACCTTCAGTATTCGATGTGACCGTCCAGCCACCAGATCCATTCGCCGCAACTTCAGGCGTCAGCGAGTCAACGATAATTTCTTCATCATAGACTGCTGTGTCGCCTTCATGCGGCGTCGCAAGCGCATTCAGGGTCTCACCGGCGCCGACGATGGCGTCGTCTCCGGCCAATCCCTTGAACGTATCGTTACCGACATCAGCGCCATTGCTGGTCAAAACGTCGGCGCCCGATGTGCCTGTAATCGTATCGGAGCCGGTACCCGAAAGGATCGACATGAAGCCGTCCAACGCGCCCGACGCTGTGTTGCCGGTCGCATTGGCGTCGAACGTCGTGTCGGTCGCCAGGTTCTGCAAGTTAAAGTCAGTGCCCACGTCCTGGAACGAGTTGCCCGTGATGCCGGTGATGTTGGAATCGCTTCCCACACCGATCGAGATGCCTGAACCCGACGACTGGAACGTGTTGCCAGTTACAGTGGTCGTCGCATCGTCATAGCTATCCAAATTGAGGCCGGTCCTGTTGTACTCGAAGGTATTGCCGGTGATGTCGAGTGTGGCGGCGTTGCCGTCCGACCAAACGCCCGACCTCCACGATGCCGTCGAGAATCCAGCTGCGGATGCTCCGGTGAAGTAGTTGTTGGCAATGTCAATGTTGCCGGTCGCACCCGTCTGCAGGAAGATACCAAAGTCGCTATTGGCGGTATCTGCATTCGGCCCCGCCGACCAGAACAGGCTGTTGACAACCTCCAGATCCGTACCACCGGTCACAACGAGTGAATTGAAGGGGGTCGAGTTGTCCGAATTGTTTTGGAACTCGAGACCGTCGAACATGACGGACTGCCCTGCCGCTGCCGCAACTGTCACGGATCCGGCAATCAACGATCCAGCCCCCTGAGTGTGGCCCGTGCCGGCCGTACCGGCATTGGCCCCGAGGATCGTCACCCCGACGCCGACGGTGAAGTCACCCGTGTAGGTTCCTTCGTCGACGAGGACGACATCGCCGGAAGTGGCTTCGCCATTTGCTGGGTTGCCGTCGAACAGTGCAGCGATCGAGGTGTTTTCCGCACCCGTCAACGAGTCGCCGACGAGCCAGACGGTCTTCGGCGTGCCGTTGATATCGAAGACGATCTTGCCGATGCCGGTGAACGTATCTGTGACGCCCCCAATCGTAACGGTCGCCATATCGGTTGTGGCATCCCAGGTGATGGCACTCGCACCCGGATAGGCATCCGTGTACTGCACCGTGTCCGAACCGCCTTCGCCAGCGAAGGTGTCAGCTCCCGCACCGGAGACGAAGACATCGTCGCCGCCGCCGCCGGAGAAGTCGACATCGAGTCCGGCGGTGACGCCGCTGGCGTCGACCGTGTCGCCCAGCGCACCGCCCGTGACCGTCGTTCCGGTCGCAGTAAGGCCAGTCGCCGAGAAGTCGCCGCTCAGCGTAACGTCGTCGCCGTTCGCACCCAGCGTGATGTCGAGGTTTTCGACGGTGTTCACCGTCGCGGTGCCCGTACCATCCGACAAGGTGAAGTTGGCCGGCGTCCCGGTCACGGTCAGCGCAGCGCTGGCACCGTCATTGTCGACGAACAACGTGTCGGTATCGCCGCCACCCGTGATGCCGTCCGATCCATCTCCGACGGACCAGAAGATCGCGTCGTCGCCGGTGCCCGCGTCGATGGTGTCGGCACCGAGGCCGCCGGACAGGGTATCCGCACCGTCTCCGCCGTTTATGATGTCGTCGTCCGCCGCACCGACGATGGTGTCGGCGCCGCCGGCCCCCGTGATTGTATCCACGCCCGTGCCGCCAACGATGATGTCATCGCCGTCTCCGGCCGTGATGGTGTTAGTCCCGGCGAAATTCGACGATGGGGTGATGGTTGAACTCAATGCAGCCAGCAGATCGACCGTCAGGATGCTCGAATTGTCCGCTCCGTCGCCGTCGGCGTTTGTAGCGCCTTCCAGGTTGTACGTATTGCCGGTAATCGTGATGTTCTGCACCGTCGGTGCGGCAGCGTTGATTGACTGCCCATCGAGATGCGCGATGGCCGCATCGACACCCTTGCCGGCCACGCCGAACGTATTGTTGGTGATCGTCACCTGATCCACTAGGCCATTCGCGCCGTCATTAATCTGGGCCGGTGTATTACCAGGCAACGCAACACCCGTCTGAACCGCCGTCAGAGTGTTGCCATCGACCGTCAATCCAGTGACATCGTTGTCGGCGCGGACACGGATACCGAACAAGGCACCGTCAATCGTCGTTCCAGTAATGCTGGAGTTCGTCGTTGTGCCGGCGACGGAAGCGATCTGGATGCCGTAGAAGGCAGCCGGTGCAGCCCCATCAGCCGCCTTCGGATCAGTCATCCCCATTTCGATGGAGCTGTTGGAAATCACCGCGTTGTCGACACTGTCGAGGTTGACGCCCCGGCGGATGTCGCCGCCGTCGTCGTTGATGACGATCAGGTTGGTTAGCGTCAGGTCGCTGACGCTCGTTGCCCGGATCGCCGTCGTGTCAGCGACCGTTGCTGCGCGGTCGACGGTGAGACCGTCGAGGGTTACGCCATTTGCCGTAACGACGACCTCACCCTGAATGGTCGACTCGTTGGCTCCCCGGCTCGCGTCGGTGCCTGCCGTACCGAAGTGTTCGAGGCCAAGGATGGTGACATCGACATTCACCGTCAGGTTTTCCGCATACGCCCCTGGCGCGACGATGATCGTGTCACCCGCGTTAGCCGCATTGATGGCCGCCTGGATCGTCGCGAAGCCGCCGTTCACCGCCTGATCGACGAGCAGGAAGCGGCCAGTTGCTGCACCTTGCACGATCTCGATACCAGCAACCGTATCGACGTTAGTGCCGGCACCCCCGGCATCGATGGTCCACTCGCCCGTGATCGCGTCATAGCTGAAGTCCGACGCACTGAGCGTTTCGGTGAAGACAGCCGTATCGCCTTCGCCGGCATCGGTTGTCGAACTGCCACCGAACAGGCTGTCGTTGCCCTCTCTACCAGTGAGCACGTCATCGCCAGCTCCACCCGAGAGGATGTTGACGTTGGCGTCGCCGGTGAGAGTGTCGGCTAGGTTGCCGCCGGTGACGTTTTCGAAGCCGGAGATGGCGGAGCTGAATGTCGTGTCGGCTACCCCGCCGCCAGGCGCGGAGCCCGCCGCGAGTTCCGCATTGGCCGCGAAGCCGGACGCGGTTCCTGCCGACAAGTCGACGTCCACTGCAGCCGTGCTGCCGTTATAGTCGAGGGTGTCGGAGCCGGCGCCCGTCGCATTGACCTCACCGGGACCATCGAGATCGACGGCGGCAGTAATGGTTTCCACACCTGTAACCGAGGTCCCGTTGATCGAAGTGAAGGAAGTTCCGTCGAAGCTGACGGTGACAGTGTCATTAACGGCATCGCCATCGACAATGACAACGGCATCGCGAACGCCTGCGGCGCTATCGTCGCCGCCGGCAATCGATCCGGCGCCATCACCGGCAAGCTGGACGATGAGATCGTCTCCAGCACCGCCGGTAACGGAGTCAGCTCCTTCGCCGCCGACGATGAAGTCGCGGCCGGAACCACCGGAAATGTTGTCGATACCGTCTCCGCCGAACATCGTGAGACCGCCCGTACTGGCCGAGCCGTTGATGACATTGGCGAATGCGTTGCCGGTGACCTCGATATCGGCATCGCCGGTCAGCGTGATGTTCTGCGCACCAGCACCGGTCAGTTCGATGGACGCAATCGCGCCAGTGGGGCCGTTCACAGTGAGGTTGTTGATTGGCGCAAGAACCGCCACCATTCCACCATCTGTGTGATCGTGAGCCGACAGCTCAATTGCCGCGCCGTTGTTGGAAGCGAACACCGCATCCTGCAACGTTGCAAAGTAGGCGGTGGCACTTTCGCCGAATGCATTCGGCGCATCGGTGGACGGATCGGTGTCGATATTGAGCGCGTTCGTCGAGGCGAACCGGCCAAGCGCCGCCGTATCGACCACGTCCGTCTGCCCTGGAAGGACGACAACTGCGGGTCCCTGAGTAATGGGCCCGATGGGTCCTGCCTGCGTGAAATTGCCGATAGGCACCTGCACGCTGCCAGCCATGGACGCAGCGACATTGACCGCAGCTATGCCCGACGCAAATCCGCTGAAGGTGTTCGTCCCGTCGATTGTGACGCCGGAAACCGTGCCGCCAAGGCCCAGAACGATGCCATTTTGAGTCGATGCCGTGTCAGCCACCAGTTCGAATGCGTTCCCCGACACCGTCGAGCCCGTCATCGTGCCGGAAAGGATCAACGTGGTATCGTCGCTTGCTGACTGACCATTGTCGGTGAAGGTATTGCCGGTGATGGAGGTGTTGGTCCAGCCGTTGATGCTGCCGCCGTTCTCGCCGGAGTTCGAAATAACGTTGTTGACGATGGTGAGCCCGCTGCCGCCGCCGATGGCCTGAACGCCGTCGAACCCGGCACTGTTGATAATGTTGTTCTGAACGGTGATATTGCTCGCAGCTGGCGCGACGATATCGACACCATCTCCCGCGGCCCCGCTGATCGTGAAGCCGTCGACCGTGACGTTATCAGCCGAGATCGTGACCGAGGTCAGCGTCACCTCGTTTGCCGTATCGCGCGACATGCCGTTGGGGTCGAGCCCCGCGTTGCTGTCGCTGATGAGCGTTAATTGCTTGTCGATAACGACATTTTCTGGTCCCGCCGTGTACAGGTCTTCGATGACCTGCACCGTGTAGCCATTGAGCGTCGACGTATCGTCGATGGCAAGGTCGATCGTGCCATACGTATCGATCAGCTGCATCGAACCATTGAACACTCGGACTCCGAGCGTCAAATCGATCGTCATGTCGTCGAAGGTCAGGTTTTCAACGTCGGTGTCGACGATATCGGTCCCGTCCGGCCCGACAACCTGAAGCTTGCCGTCGTCCGTTCCTCCCGAGATCAAGGTGATGGCATAAGCGGTCGAATTCCCCGAGAACACGGCTGTATCGGTGCCCGCACCGCCGACAATGCGATCATCGCCAGCACCGCCCGTGATGATGTTATCGCCTGCATCGCCCGTGATCGTATCGGCAGACGCCGAGCCGATCACGTTTTCGACCTGCGAGAAGGTGTCGGATTGGGTATCACCGGTACCATTCGTATCGGAGGCCGTACCTGCTGCGATGTTGATCGTCATGCCTTCACTGGCGTTTGCGTAGCTGATCGTGTCGGTGCCGGTATCCGTGGTACCATCGCCGCCGACGAAGTTGTCGTCGCCCGCACCCGAGACGAAGACGTCGTCACCGTTGCCACCAGTGAAGGTGACGCCGACTTCGGAATTGGCGAACATGCCGTCGTGAACGATGGCACCCGCATCAACTGTATCGCCGCCGTCTCCGCCGACCACGCTAATCGTCGCGATAGACAGAGCCGTCCCGCCGAGCGACGTTGTCACGACGACGCTGTCGCCGCCGGTGCCGAGGTAGATGACGATATCCTCGATCTCGTCGATCAGGACGGATCCGGATGCGTTGACCGTCGTGCCGTCGCCCGCCTGAACCAAGATGTCGAGTTCCGCGCCACCGATCGTCGAGGCCACGCCACCGATGGTGAAGGTGACCGGAGTTGAGCTGAAGTTGAACGATTGATCAGTGTTGTAAAGTTCCAGCGTATCGTCACCAGCGCCACCCAGAGCGGTGTCTGTCCCGCTGTTCGCAATCCAGCCGACAACATCGCTGCCCTCACCCGCATCAATGGTGTCATTGCCGAGGCCGTCGACGATCACGTCATCGCCAGCCAAGCCGTTGAGCGTATCGTTACCACCGCGACCAAAAATAACATCGTTCGCCGATGTGCCATCCACGTCGAAATTGGTTGTGACGGCTGCATCGGGAAGGAAGCGGCTACCAAACCCGTCGCTGTCGATTCCGGACACGGTGTTGTTCTCGATGAGAATACCGGTTGGCGAAATTGCCGGACCGCCAACTGACGCCCGGATACCAACGTCGACATCGTTGATCGTGTTCCCGGTGATCGCACCGCCCGAGCTCGCAATGCCGAAGTCTTCCACCGTGATGCCGACCACTTCGGCCGTTTCGTCCGCATCCGTGCTGGTGCCGGTGACTGTGTTGCCGGTGACGTTCAACCCGGTGTTACCCGAAAGCAGGATGCCAGTGGCGGTCGTTCCCGTTAGGGCATAGCCCATGCCGGATACTGTGTTGCCATCGAACGTTCCAGTCGAATTATCGATGATGACACCATTCTGCGCCAGCAGCGTTGTGCTCCCCGCGCCCGTAACGGAGACACCCGTAACATTGAGATTGGCGTTAAAGAACACCAGACCGTTCTTCTGGAAGTCCGCAACGGAGCCGCCAGTCATCGTGAAGGAGAGGTCGCCGCCAGCGTTGTCATTGTCCACCTGGAGCCCGAACCCGCGCTGCGCACCGTTCAAAGGTTCATCACGCACGCCGGTGATGTCGACATCGACGACTTCACCAGAGGCATTGCGGTAGAAGACGCCGACGAAGTTGGCAGCGCCCGTGGCCGTGCCTTCGTCGATAGTTGCCGCCTGGCCCTTTCCATCGACATCGACGTTCTCAAGCCGCACGCCGCTCGCATCCTTGACTGTCACGATCGCGTTTGTCTCACGGCTTCCAAGGGATCCAATGCTGTGATCTGCAGAAGAAACAGCCGTTTCGACCAGGTCCGCTGGCGCTTCGATGATGATCGGGTCAGTGCCAACGCCCCGGATTGTCAGGTTGTCTTTCCCATCAACAACAATCTGCTCCTGGTAGGTCCCCGATGCGATCAGGATCGTATCGCCTGAAACAGCTTCGTCGATGGCGGACTGGATGGTGACATAGCCGCCGTTGCCAACGAGAAGGATCGCACCACCTGAGTGCGTGATGACCTCGATGCCTTCAAGCTGATCTGTGCCTTCCGATCCGGAGACAACGGTCCAACCGCCGGCCGTAGCGTTCAAAGTGACATTGGCCGGATCCACCGCACCGGTATAGACGGCCGTATCGCCCTCGTGAACGACCGCCATCGTCGTGGTCGGCGTATCGCCGGTCTCGCCGCCAATCAGAGTATCGTCGCCCGCGCCGCCGGAAATGGTGTCGATACCGCCTCCACCTGAGAGGATGTTGGCGGCTGCATTGCCCGAGAGCGTGTCGGCCTGCGCCGTGCCGGTGACATTTTCAAAGCCGGTGAACGTGCCGACCGTCAGGTGCGCCGGACCCACCGTCAACTGGTCGGCGGCATCGACGTCGAAGGTGATCCCCGACCCGGTGACGGCTGAGAAGTCGGCGGTGTCGCCGGTGCCTGCGCCGGCTGCAACTGTGCCGATCTCACCTGAATTGCCCAGTTCAACGGTGTCGTCGGCGGCTCCCGTCGCCACGTTGATCGCGACGTCCGTAGCATTGGCGATGCCGGACAGGTCGATCGTATCCGCACCGGTTCCGAAGTTGGGCGCGTCCTGATTGACGGTGATGGCCTGAAGGCTGGTCGATCCGAGATCGCCGACGACGACCGTATCGCCGCCGGTACCCAGTGAAACGACGATGCGTTCGACGTTATCGGTGGTGATCGATCCGAACTGATCGACCGTAGTGCCGCCACCCATTTGAGAGAGGACGTCTGTGTCACCACCAGCGAAGACGTCCGTCGCCGCTGCGCCGATTGTAAACGTCACCTGTGCCGAGTCGGGAATGAAGTCCGGACCGGGAACGGGATTGGGCGCGACGTTGAAGAGGGCCAGAGTGTCGTCGCCGACACCGCCATCGACGCTGGCAACAGCTCCGAGCAGCGGCGCGGAAACGAACGTATCATTGCCTTCGCGCAGTTCGACTGTGTAGGTGCCGCTGCCGCCAACAACCGTATCGTCGCCGGTCGTCGCGATGATCGCACCCGTCGTTAGGCCAAGGTTGAAGGTACCTTCGTCGGTCGTATCTCCAACCGTTCCGGTGACCGAGACGCCCGTCGAGTTGAGCGGCCCGCCGACGCCGTCGACATAGAACGGCGCGAAGTCGCCTACGGGATTGCTGCTGCCGGTTACATTCACCGTCACGCCGGCTGTTGCGTCGAACCCGGACCCGTCGGTGTAATCCTGGAGAACCAGGCCGCCGAGTTGGTAAGAACCGCTCACCGAAACGGTGTTGAGAACCGCGTCGACCGCTTCCGTCCCATCGCCCTGGATATTGATGCCGGCACGCGCGTCGGCGCCCGCCGCAGGCCCGGTGACGTTGACGTTGGTCAGCTCAGCACGACCATTGAAGCTGCCTAGGTTGATCCCCGCGTGGGCCCCGCCGGGCACCTGGGCGAAATTCGAGATATTGACGCCCGAGATAATGACGACGCCGATCGCGGCCGCGACGTTCTCGAGGTTAACGCCGCGACGTCCGACATCGGTGATGTCGCCGTTCTGGTAGGTGATCGAGGCATAGGTGCCGTCGAGCAGCAGTCCGCTGTCGGTGTTGGTACCGTCGCCGTCGATATCGATGTTGTCGATGAGGAGATCCTGTCCGAGCGCCCCGCCGCTGACCGAAATCGACTGGACCGTGACCGTGCCGCTGCCGATCCCCTTCAGGGTAATGCCTTCGCTGATCGTCAGGTTTTCACCGGTGACGGTATACGTGGCGGAGTTAACCAGCACGGTATAGTTGTCGTTGGCACCGTTCACGCCATGATTGATGGCATCCTCGATCAGGTCGAAGGTGCCAACGAGCTGGCCGTTATCGTCGAACACCTGCACCGCTTGCGCGAGGTCGAGGATCGTCGCACCGCCATCGAAGCTGAGGCGCTCGAAGCCTGTGAGAGTATCGAGTCCTTCATCGTCGCCGACAACCGATGTCTCTTTCACCGTCGCAAAGCTCGTAACGAACCCGTCAGGAGTCGTCGAGCCCGGCGTTACATCATAGCCCGTCCGCGCATCGGCGTAGACCGCCGTGTCGACCGTTCCAAGGTCGTCGCCGCCGGTCAGGTCGTCGTCGCCAAGACCGCCCGTGATCGTATCGTCACCTGCCTGGCCATCGATCGTGTCGCCCAGGTCGGTACCCACGAATTCGTTCACGCCGGTCGTGTCGGTCACAACGGCGATGACCGGGATCGTCGCGGTCGCACCTGTGCTGGTCGCTCCCGCGGCATCGGTCACGCTCACCGTGATGACGCGGTCGCCGGTATCCATTGCGAACGTCGTTTCGTTATTGACGAAGCGCATTTCGCCGATCAGCGCTTCTGCCTGTCCGGCGGTAAAGAATTCCAACGGATCCGCCGTCGAAATCGTCAGGCCGCCGCTGCCATCGGATGCCACATCGAGACCGAGCGAGTTGGCAAGAGTTTCCCCAGCCGGCGTGAGCCCGACGAAGCCCTTCAAACCACCAGCTCCGTTGACGTTCACGGGATCGGCCAACGAGATCGTAATCGTCTGGAATGTATCTCCGGCATCGGGGTCTTCCAGGTCCACAGCGTTGGAGATCGCGACGCCATTGACCATCGCGCCGAGCACCGGGCCCGCCGTCGCCGTCTCGGAAGAAGCCGCACCTGTAGCGCCGGCATCGAAGTTCGGATCGTTGGCCGCGTTACCGCCATCCAGATCCAGTTCCGGCGCGTCGTTGATGCCGGTGACGAGCACGAAGGCGGTTGCCGTCGCACTGCCGCCGTCGCCATCTGTCACCGTATAGGTGAAGCGGTCGACGCCCTGCTGGCTGGAACCCAGGGAGGAGAAGAACGCACCCGTGCCCGGCGTGTAGGTGACGACCCCCCCTGCGACCGTGACGGTTCCGCCTTGTGCCGTCGTGAAGGTTCCATCCGTCACCGTCAGCGTCGTGCTGTTGTCGACATCGGTATCGTTGGCCAGAACATCGATGACCTTGCTGCTCTCGGTCAGAAGGTCGATTTCCGCCACGTCGACATTGGCGATCGGATTATCGTTCGCTCCCGTCACAGAGATCGTCAGCTGCGCGGCCGCGGTCAGACCGCCAGCGTCCGCGACTTCGTAAACGAAGACCTCATCTTCGCTGTCACCGACACCGAGCGCCTGAGCGCGATCGTCGAGCGTGTAGTTCCAGGTCCCGTCTACGGCCATCACAAGCGTACCGAAGGCTCCAGCGACGCTGTTGGTCCCGTTGGCTGCAACGCCATTGACGAACGCCACCGTATGCGTGGTGGTGCCAGGACCGACGGCTCCGTCGACGTCCGTATCGTTGGCGAGCACGCTCGCAGGGCTCAAAAGCGATCCAGCGTCTTCGCCAACAGCCGCCGCGTCATCCACCGCAACAGGCGCGTCGTTGACAGGGGTGACGTTGACGTTGACGACCTCGGTGATGATACCGCCATTGCCGTCGTCGATGGTGACCGTGAAGCTGTCGTCGACGTCGGAATCCGCGTTCGGCGTGTAGCTGTAGGCCCCGGATCCGGAGTCGATGGTGACGGTGCCGCTAGAAGCCGCCCCCGTGATCGA